>DATGII010000096.1:0-45018 GCA_035295805.1 Bryobacteraceae bacterium
CGGGCACTTTGCGGGTGAATTCGACCAGGCGCACGGAATTGCAGTCGATTCGCAAGGCAACGTGTACGAGGCGGAGAACCGAGGCAAACGCGTGCAGAAGTTCCGGATCGTGAGCCGGTAAGCGGCGGGGCGGGCGTGTGCGGGGCGGCCTCGCCGGTAATATGCCGGAGCTCACAAAAGATGAGGGCGCCTAACATTTCGGTGGCACTTTCGTCATACTCTTTGCGTCTAGATCGTCATATAGAGGGATTCGTGTGTCCCGTCCCGGACGTCCGGTGGGGAGGTTTGTCATGCGATTGAAATGCGCCGTAGGGGTATGGATCGCCGCCGGTTGCGGGCTGATTGCGCAGCCGGCGAATGGGCCGCTCACCTTTGAAGTGGCATCCATCAGGCCGGCCGCGCAGGCAGGCCCCGGCCCGATGCGAATGGGTATTCAAATGATGCCCGGAGGCGGGTTGCGCGCGAACAACGTGAGTCTCCGGGTGCTCCTCACGCTGGCTTATGACGTTCGCGATTTTCAGGTCAGCGGAGGACCGCCCTGGCTCGGCTCGCAGCTTTACGATGTCCAGGCGCGCACCGGAAGCGCATCCGATGCGCCGGCTTCGCCGGATGGGATCGGGAACATGAGCGAGGAACAGCGCAAGACGTTCCAGGAGCAGATGCGCGAGCGCCTCCGCAACCTGCTGGCCGACCGCTTTCAATTGATGGTCCATCACGAGACCAAGGAAGCGCCCATCTACACTTTGGAAGTGGCCAAAGGCGGGCCGAAATTTCAGGAAAGCAAAGCGACAGGCCGGAGCGCCGGGATGATGCGCATGGGACGCGGGGAGTTGAACGGCGAAGGTGTGGGAATGGATTTCGTGGTACAGGTGCTCGCCAACCAGGTAGGGCGCGCCGTCATCGACAAAACCGGCCTGAAAGGGAAATACGACATGAAGCTCACCTGGACTCCAGACGGCCCGCAGGGTTTCGGCCCGGGCGGCGGGCCTCTGCCTGGGGGAGTCGAACCGCCCGCGCCCGATCCGAACGGCCCGACAATATTCAGCGCCCTGCAGGACCAGCTGGGGCTGAAGCTGGAATCGGGGAGGGGCCCGACCGACATGATTGTGATCGACCATGTCGAGAAGGCTTCGGAAAACTAACGGATGCGCGCGCGACGACGCATCGTACGATACGCCGTATTGGGCGCATTCGCGGCGCTGCTGCTGCCCGCGTCGGAGCACCATGGACAGGTGAAGTTCGGCGGGCTGCCGGTACCGGGAGCGACCGTGACAATCGCTCGGGACGACAAAAAATTCACGGCCATTACGGATGCGCAGGGCGCGTATTTGTTCGCCGATCTCCCCGACGGCGCGTGGATGCTGACGATCGAAATGCCGGGTTTCGCCACCGTCCGGCAGGAGATCGCCGTCGTGCCACAAGCGCCGGGCCCGGAATGGGAATTAAGAATGCTGCCGCTGGATGAAATTCAGGCGGTAACGCCCGCGCCTACGCCGGCTGCTCCGGCGGCGGAAACGAAGACGGCGGCGCCGCCTCCCAAGCAGCCAAAGCACGGTAAAAACCTTCCGGTGGGGCCCACTAATACTCAAAGCGCATTCCAACGCGCCGATCTCAATGCTGCCAATCCAGCTCCGGACGCGCCCGGTAATGACAGCGCCCCGCCTGGAAACGATGGGCCCGGAACGCCGGCCGAGTTGAGCCAGCGGGCGGCCGACGGGCTGCTGATCAACGGCACGACCAATAACGGCGCCAGCTCGCCATTCGCACAGGCACAGGCCTTCGGCAATAACCGCCGCGGCGCGCGCTCGCTGTACACCGGCTCGCTCGGCTTCATCATGGACAATTCCGCGCTGGACGCAGCGCCTTATTCGGTTACCGGCAAGGACACGGGCAAGCCCGGCTACAACAATTTTCGCGGCGTGGCGGCGTTCGGCGGGCCGCTCAAAATACCGCGGCTTGTGCCGCGCAACGGTCCGCAGTTCTTTTTTAACTACCAGTGGACGCGCAACCGCACTGACAGCACACTGCCGGGTGCAGTTCCCGATGCGCTGGAGCGCAGCGGCGATTTTTCGAAGACCGTGGATGCATTCGGAAACCCCGTGCAGATTCACGATCCGACCAGCCCCGCCCGGTTCTCGGGGAACGTGATACCTGCATATCTGATCAGCCGGCAGGCTCAGACGCTGCTGAATCTCGATCTCTATCCGCTGCCGAATTTCGCGGGCGGCCGTTACAACTACCAGGTTGCGACAGTCGGCATTACGCATCAGGACGCGCTGCAAACGCGAATGAACAAGTTAATCGGGCGCAAGAACCAGGTCTCCGGCCTGTTCGCGATGCAGGATTCGCGGGCCGACAATCAGAACCTGTTTGGTTTCCTGGATACTAGCGATTCTCTAGGGCTCACTTTGAATCTGAACTGGCGCCATAACATCACGCAGCGGTTCTTCGCCAATCTCGGGTTTCAGTACAGCCGCATGGCGCTGCGCACCAAGCCATACTTTGCGAACCGCGCGAACATCTCCGGCGATGCAGGAATTCTCGGCAACAACCAGGAGCCGTTAAACTGGGGTCCCCCGGCGCTCCAATTCGCCAGCGGCATCACGCCGCTGACCGACGGCCTGCCGTCGTTCACGCGGAACCAGGCGGCGGCCGTCTCGCTCGATAGTCTGTGGAATCGCGGCCGGCACAACGTTTCGTTTGGAGGTGATGTGCGCCGCCAGCAATTCAACTTGTTCAGCCAGCAGGATCCGCGCGGGCAATTCACATTCACCGGAGCCGCGTCGGGATTCGATTTTGCCGATTTCCTGCTCGGCGTGCCCGACACGAGCTCGATTGCATTCGGCAACGCGGACAAATATCTACGCGCCTCATCCTACGACGCCTACGTCGTTGACGACTGGCGGATGAGTCCGGGGCTGACGCTGAACGTCGGAGTACGCTGGGAATACTGGTCGCCCATCACGGAGAAGTACGGCCGTCTGGCGAACCTGGACATCATGGGCCCGTTCACGGCCGAAGCTCCCGTGCTGGCATTGGATCCCACTGGCCTGCTCACCGGGAGGCGCTATCCGGACTCGTTGCTGCAGCCTGACAAGCACGCGTTCCAGCCGCGCGTGGGGTTTTCGTGGCGCCCGTTTCCGGCCTCTTCGATGGTGGTGCGCGGCGGCTACGGCATTTACTACAACACCTCGGTGTACCTGCCGATTGCGATGCAGATGCTGCAGCAGGCGGCAATCCCCGGCACCAAGAGCCTGGTGGTCCCGAACCCGGATTACCAGCTCACGCTGGCCGACGGATTCAAGGCTTCTTCGGCCGTCACAGCCGATACCTTTGGTGTCGATCCCAACTTCCGCATCGGCTATTCGCAGAACTGGCAGTTGTCGGTGCAGCGCGATTTGCCGGGCTCGCTGGTGATCACGGCGATGTATCAGGGAAGTAAGGGAACGCGGGGTTTGCAGGAATTCCTGCCCAACACCTACGCACCGGGCGCGGCGAATCCGTGCCCGCTGTGCCCGAGCGGATTCGTTTACGTGGCCTCGAATGGAAACTCGAGCCGGGAAGCCGGCGTTCTGCAATTACGGCGGAGATTGCGGAGCGGGCCAGCGGCCTCCCTGCAATACACGTATTCGAAGTCGATCGATGATGACGCGCTGCTCGGCGGCGGAGGTCAGCTCGGGTTGACCGCGGGACCCGAGAACCAGAATCCAGGCGGCGGGCAGGGTAATCCCGGCGGAACGCCGGGAGCCGGGGGCAGTTCTCCCACCGGTCAGACCGGCGCCTCCGCCACTCCGGCTGCGGTTGCGCAGAACTGGCTGAACCTTCGCGCCGAGCGCAGCGTGTCCAATTTCGATCAACGGCACGCGATCAGTTTCCTGATGCAATATACAACCGGTATGGGCTTGCACGGCGGCGCGCTGGTGAACGGTTGGCGCGGCGCATTATTCAAGCAATGGACCGCGTTAACGCAAATCACGGCGGGTACCGGTCTGCCGCTCACGCCGGTGTACCCGGTGCCCTCGGGCGGAACGGGCGTAACGGGTTTCGTGCGGCCCCAAGTCACGGGCGCGCCCCTCTACGCGGCGCCGTCCGGGCTGTATCTGAATCCGGCGGCGTTTGCGCCTCCGCCCGCCGGGCAATGGGGCAATGCAGGGCGGAACTCCATCACCGGCCCGGCGCAATTCGTGTTGAGCGCTTCACTCGGGCGCACGTTTCAGGTTTCGGACCGCCTGAGCCTCGATTTGCGCGTCGACGCCAATAACGCCCTCAATCATGTGACGTTTCCGAGTTGGAATACAACGGTCGGCGGCGGCGTGTTCGGATTGCCGCCATATGCGAATGCGATGCGGAATATGCAGACCACGCTCCGCTTGAGGTTTTGATCATGACGCGAGCCAACCTCTTTTACTCCGCCGTGCTCTGCTCGAACCTCACTGCTTTTGCCCAGCAGATCGGGCAGAATACAACTCCGGCAACCAGCGGCCCCGCCACGTTTCAAACCAGCACGCAGCTGGTCGTAGAGCAGGTGTCGGTGAAAGATAAGAACGGCAAGCCCATCGAAGGGCTCACCGCTCGGGATTTCACCGTCACCGAGGACGGCGCGCCGCAAATGATCCGCTTTTTCGAATATCAGAAGCTGACGGCGCCTGTCGCGCAGTCTCAAACAAGCCCGCACGCGGCGGTCGCGCCGCTGGCCAAACTGCCGAGCACCCAGATCGCTCCCGAAACACCGGGTAATGTCAAATACCGCGACCGCCGGCTGCTCACGCTGTATTTCGACATGAGCGCGATGCCGATCGGCGATCAGCTGCGCGCCCTCGACGCCGCCCGCCAATTCATCCAGACTCGCGTCACACCTGACGACCTGGTGGCGCTGATGACGTACCAGAGCGGCGCTGTTCAGGTGCTGCAGGATTTCACGAACGATCGCGACCGGCTGTTGAGCATCATCGAAACACTCGTCGTCGGTGAGGACCAAAATTCGGATAGCGCCAACGACGTCGATTCCGATACCGGCGCGGGTTTCGGCCAGGACGATGCCGAGTTCAACATCTTTAATACCGACCGCCAGCTGGCCGCCCTGCAGACCGCCGCCAAGATGCTGGGTACGCTCAACGAGAAAAAAGCGCTCATCTATTTCGCCAGCGGGCTGCGGCTGAACGGCGTGGATAACCAGGCGCAACTGCACGCCACGGAGAGCGCGGCCATCCGCGCCGGGGTCTCGTTCTGGCCGATCGATGCCCGCGGACTGGTGGCGACGGCACCGCTTGGCGATGCTTCGAAGGGCTCATCGGGCAATATCGGCATGTACAACGGGACCGGTGCGATGGGAGTCCTGACCAATCTGCAGCGCTCACAGGATACACTCTATGCGCTCGCGGCCGACACGGGCGGCAAGGCGCTGCTCGATTTCAACGACCTCACGCGCGGCATCGCGCAGGCGCAGGAGGCCATGTCGAGCTACTACATCATCGGCTATTACACGTCGAATGCCGCACTCGATGGCCACTACCGCCGCATTAAGATCACGCTGAACGGCGGCTTGACCGCCAGCCTCGATTACCGCCAGGGGTACTTCGCCGCCAAGCAGTTCGGCAAATTCACGGCTGCCGAAAAGGAACGGCAGCTCGAGGATGCGCTGATGTTGGGCGACCCGATTACCGAGCTCACCATCGCGATGGAGCTGGACTATTTCCAGCTCAACCGCGCCGAATATTTTGTCCCACTGATCGTCAAAATTCCGGGCAGCGAGCTGGCGCTGGCGAAAAAGGGAGGCGCCGAGCGCACCCTGCTCGATTTTATCGGAGAGATCAAAGATGATTACGGCACCACGGTTTCCAATGTGCGCGACAAGGTGGACATTAAGCTGAACGATGCCACGGCTGCCGAGTTGGCCGGCCGCCCCCTCGAATACGATACCGGCTTTACGCTGCTTCCCGGCAAGTACAAGGTCAAATTTCTCGCGCGGGACGCGGAAACCGGCCGCATCGGCACCTACGAAACCCCGTTCGTCATTCCGAATTTGAACAAGGAAGAAAAGCGCGTCGCCATCAGTTCGGTAGTGCTGAGCAGCCAGCGCCTCGATTTGAAGGATACGCTATACAACGCGGCCAAAGACAAAGGACAGGCCGATTCCCTCAATCCGCTGGTGCAGGAAGGCCACGGCCTGATTCCCAGCGTCACGCGGGTCTTCCGCAAGAACCGGGATCTGTATATCTACCTTCAGGCATACCAGCAGTTCGCGACGACGGCCAAGCCGCTACTGGCCTACGTGACCTTTTACCGCGGACAGGCGAAAGCCTTTGAAACGTCGCCGATCAAGGTGACCGAATCGTTGAACAACCGCTTGAAAACCACCCCGATCAAGTTCAGCCTGCCGCTGAACAAACTCCGCGCCGGCGAATACAACTGCCAGGTTACAGTGCTCGACCCGACGAGTCAGAAGGCCGCGTTCTGGCAAGCCCCGGTGGTATTGATTCAGTAGGCAGCCAATCTTGGCCATGCAAAACACACCTCGAACCGAGTAGGCGCTTTCTGCTACCTGACGCCGGCCAGCTTCAATCCACCGCGGCTGATAAGATAACAAGCCGGGAATTCAGTTTGAATGAAGTTTTGCGTCCTGATTCTGTTAATCGCCTGCGCGATGAGTGGCGCGCAGGACGCGGTTCTGTTCTGGCATCCGCTCGCGGCCGGCAACTCCTGGACTTGGCGGAACGATTCCCTCGGCGGCGATTGGGCTCATCCCACCTTCAAACAATGGACGATGGAGCAGACCATCGTCAGGACATCGTTCGAGAATGCGACCGCCTGTATTGCGTACGCGAAGGGCGGCCGATAGCGCCTCCGACAGCCTTGACCTGCCCCTTCCAGCAGCCCGCCTCGGCCTGTCACACGCCTTGACACGCGCCCCCGCAGAACTGCCCGCCACGCTGGCTTACTCGGCTTTCAGGTTGATCTTCAATTCGGCTCCGAACAACATGGTGCGGTCGTTGTCGCGCGCGGCCCATTTCATCAGGGTAGCCAGATCCCGCTCCACGCGGCCATTGAATATTTCGCGGCCATTGGCGATGACGCGCACCGGCTGGCTGAAATCGAATTTCTCCGGCGAAAGCAGCAGCGTGAACGCTGTCACGCCGCGCGTGGTCGCTTCCACGGTGTTGCCGCTCCGGACGAGGTCGACGCGCCCTCCGTGCGCCCTGGGAAAGATCCTCGGGCCGCTTTCGTCGAACAGGTCCGGGTCGGATGTCGCCACCAGATTCATGTCCGGCAGGCTAGCCGCTTCGCCGGGCGCGGCTCCCAAGCGATCGATCACGAGCCAATGCGCGCGACCGTGCGCGGCATCGGCGGCCTGCCAGCTCAGCTTGTCCGGATACGGATCGCGCGGATGGCTTGCGACGAATTTCTCGAACTGGTCCTTGATCTCCGGCCACCACTTCGTATTGTGCTCGCCGTCCGGCTGCGGATGATAGTCGATTTCGACGCCGCCGCTCATGAGATGTTTCGTGTACGGCTCGACGATGGAGATCGGATAGAGGCGGTCGCGCCCGCCGTTGACCACGAAAATCGGCTTGTTGCGGAGATTGCCGGGAAAGATGCCGCCGTCGTCGATATCATTGCTGGTGAGCACGGCAATAAAGCCGTTCAGAGGCAGAAAACTGGCGTATGGGGTAGTGTCGCGCATGCCGATGTAATAAGCCCCGGTCGCGCCATCGGAAACTCCGGCCACGACCACGCGGTTTTCATCGATGTTATACGTACGCTTGAGCGCGTCGACAATCGCACTCAAATTGGCGACCTGATCGTCGCTCCACCACGGGGCGTCTGTCCAAGCGTAGGGGAGGACGTAAATCTGCTCGGCGCCGGACAGCGCGCCGATTTCTCCGTTGCCGCGCGGGCGGTTGTCGGTCCGCCCCCCAATACCACCGTGGAGCTGAAAGCGCACCTGGTAGCGCCGCATCGGATCGTACGCCTGCGGGATATCGACGGCGAAGTTGTGCGCGACGCCGTCCGCGGTGCGGTTGCTCTGAAAGAAGACGCCGGTTGGCCGCGATGTGTAGCCGCGCCCGCTCTGCAACCGACGCCAGGCTTCGTCAAACGAAACTCCGGTTTTCACGATGTCCTCGGCCAGTGGCGCCGCCTCTCGGGGCGACGCCGCAGCCCAGAACTTTGCGAAGGTCGCGTCGATGCGGCTCGCCGCCGGCTGCGCCCAGCCGGCCGGTGATACTAGAAAAGCTGCGGCGGCCAAAGGCCAGGCGGATCGAGCGAAGGTCATAGCGCTCAGTATAGACCGGTCCGGCCGATCGCGGTCACATCCGCGCCTTGAAATCAGCCGGTTACCGCACCCTTAACTCTGGTGAACACGAAACGCTAGGAGCGCTGGTACTACGAAAACGGTACGAACAGCACTGGGGCCCAATGCCTCTCTATGGTGGAATTAGCTCATGGAACTCGCCATTGCGGTTTTGGCCTCCCCGGTCCTGGCACGCCGGCGTTCTCTGCGCGGCGAGCTCCGTGCCATGTGGGTCGAGTGGCGCGTGCGCCGCGGACTGCGCCTGGTTTTGGCGCAGGAGGCATAAAATCCATGGGATGGTTGAAGCCGCGCCCGGAGCGCGAGTACACGCGCGAGCACGCCCTGGCGCCCGTCATTACGCTGGAGCGCCGCACTTTGGCACAGCGCCTCCAAGAACGCATTGTGCCGCTTGGCGAGGCCTTGCGCATCGGCATGGAGGTTGCTCAAGCGTTACGCAACCTGCACGACGAAGAGCGTGTTCACGGCGCGCTGAGTCCTCAGTCCATCGAGCTGACGCCTTCCGGGATCGAGCTGGTCTCAGCGCGAACTCCGCGCGGCGTTCCCACTCCTTATTCCGCGCCGGAGGTTCTGACAGGCCAGCCGCCTGACGCGCGTTCTGATATTTTTTCCTTCGGCGCGGTGTTGTTTGAGATGATCGAGGGACGCTGGCCTTTCGAGGGCGATACGCCGGAATCGTTGGCGGTGGCCTTGCAAAGGGATCCGACTCCGCCGACAGGCAATCCCGCGGTCGATTCGCTGCTCTCCCATTGCCTGGCCAAAGATCCCGCCGCGCGCTGTCAGCGCATGCAAAAGCTGCAAGTCGAGTTGCGTCTGATCTGCGTTACCGCGCGGCGAACCGACAGCCCAGTGCGCCGGGACCATTTCGACGCCGCGGTCCGCTCCGAGATCCAGTCGGCCCTCGAATCGCAAGTGGAGCCTCGTTTCCAATCCCAGGAAACATCGGTCGTGCGGCTCCAGCAATGTGTGGCGACCTCGGCCGAACGCCTGAATCGCGTCGAACAGTCGATCGCAGTGGCCGAGAGACTTTCCGATGCATTCGCCGCGAATACCGCCGCTCAGTTACACGCGTTGGAACAGACTATCCGCGCTCAAGCGGCAGCGCTGGAAGCAGCGCGCACAGCTCTGGCTCAGACCGATGACCTGGTGGAGCGCATCGTCGAAGCGCTGGATTCGTTGCAGACCACGGTTCTGGAAAGGTCCGACTTCATTTCTGGGTCGGTGACCGCGTATCCCAGCCGCGCCGTGCGTCCCATCTCAGGCTGAACCAGGTTCGGACTCCAGCCTTACTCCCAGGCTGCGAAGGAATTCGAGATCGTGCAGACTGGGTGTATCCGGAGCTGGTAGCATCAGCCTTGTTTCCGTAGTTTCATCTTTCGGACACTCGGCCCAGCATTCGCTGAGGGGTTTGACCGCGTATACCGGACGCCGGCACGCCCCACAGTGCCAGTACACCGCGAGTTGATGGTCCACAGTGAGCCCGATCTCCTTGATTCGCAGCGGCGGGCGTCCACACTGGCAGCGTATAGACAATTCCTTGAACAACATCGCTAAAACGATTTATGGCACGAAAACCGCGCGCGAGACAGTCCCGCTTGCATGCAAATGTACTAACAATTGAGGCGAATGGTTGGGCTGGCGCTGGCACGTCGGCAGTGCCGTAAAACCTTTGCCTGATTTTTGGCTCAGTCTACGATTAGTATCTTCGGGCGTAAGGGAAATAAGCACTTGCTCGCCCGGCGAGTTGGGTTTCTACTAGATTGATCTCGCTGCGCCACGTCGTTCGCTTCGAGGACAAGGGGCCCATTCGGACCACGTTTCGTTTTTAGACCACTTGGAGGACTGGAATGACGGACAAGCCTGATCCCACCCAGAATGTCCTTTCCAGAGCTGTCACGCCTGGAGCGGCTTCGCGCGTTCTGGCGGCACCCGTGTCAGAACGGGAATGCTCGATTCCCGGCAGCCGGAAAGCTGCCATTCTGTTGATGAGCCTCGGTGATGAGGCGAGCGCCGCGGTTTTGCGGCAGCTTACCGTGGAGCAGGTCCATGACCTGACGCGTGAAATCAGTACGATGGGGCGTCTGAATCAAGAAGAACGGCAAGAGGTGCTGGCCGATTTCTTGTCGACCGCGAGCAGCGGCGCCGGGGGCTTCGGCGGGGTCGAGTATGCGACTTCGGTGTTGCTGGCGGCGTTCGGCCCCGAAACCGGCAAGCGGATGGCGGAGCGGCTGCTGCGCTCGATGGGAGGAGATGCATCGGGAGTCGATCTGCTGCGCAAGGTGGATCCGCAGCAACTGGCGAAGGTCGTACAGCGCGAGCATCCGCAGACCGTCGCCCTGATCGTAAGCAACCTGGATACGGTGCGCGGCGCGCGGCTGCTGGCCGAATTGCCGGACAAGCTGCAGGCGCAGGTAGTGCGGCGTGTCGCGGCTCTCGATCAGGTTTCGCCGGAGGTGACAAGCCGCCTGGCCAAGATCGTCGGCTCGAAACTGCGGCTGGTGGGCGAATCGGCGTCAGAGTCGTTCGGCGGCACGCGTACTGTTGCGGAAATGCTGAACCGCATCGATCCGGAGAGCAGCGAAGTAATTCTCAAGGAGATCACCAACGACGATCCGGAACTGGGGCAGGAAATCCGGCAGATCATGTTCGTGTTCGAAGATCTGCTGAACATTCCGGAGGATTCACTGCGCAAATTGCTGGGAAAATGTGACCGGAAAGTGCTCACGCTCGCGCTGAAGGGCGGCACGCCGCAACTTCGAAAGCACTTTGCGTCGGCAATGTCGCAGCGTTCCGCGGAGATGCTGGCCGAAGACATGGAAGCGCTGGGACCGGTGCGCCTCAAGGATGTGCAGTCCGCGCGCCAGGCCCTGGTAGCGACGGCGCGGCAAATGGCCGACGCGGGCGAGATCAGCCTGAGCATGGGCATGGAACAATATGTGGAATAGTTTTCCTCATAGCGCCGCTTCGGGCGTGTATGTCAGGATAGACAGCTATGAGACGCGTTCTCTGTGGGTGTCTATTCGCCGCGGCTGTATTGCATGCCGCCGATTATCAGCTCGAAGCGGGGCCGCGGACAATGGCCTGGGGTTATTACTGGGCCGGCGCCAAGCCCGTGTTGACGGTCAAATCCGGCGATGTCGTCGAGATCCAGACCGTTTCGGGCAACCCGGAAACCTTGCAGCAAGCCGGACTGCCGGCCGATCAGATCCAGCCGGAACTGCGCCAGACCTACGCTGAGGTGCCGCGGGAAAGCCGCGGGCCGGGCGGCCACCTTCTGACGGGCCCGGTCGCAATCGAAGGCGCGCAGCCGGGGGACGTGCTCGAGGTTCGCATCCGGAGTATCCGGCTGGATGTGCCGTACGCCTACAACAGTTTCGGGCGCAATGGATTTTTAGCCGATGTCTTTCCGCAAGGCCGCACGAAAATCATTCCACTCGATCGGCAGCGCATGATCGGCCACTTCGGCAGTGGCATCGAGCTGCCGCTGAAGCCGTTTTTCGGCAGCATGGGGGTAGCGCCACCCGCGGCCGCCGGCAAGATCAACAGCGCTCCGCCCGGAATTCACGCCGGTAATCTCGATAACAAGGAACTGGTGGCCGGGACCACTTTGTACATTCCGGTGCATGCCTCCGGAGCTCTGTTCGAGGTAGGCGATGGGCACGCGGGAATGGGCAACGGTGAGGTGGATATCACCGCGCTCGAGACCTCCATGACCGGCACCTTCCAGTTCATTGTCCGTCACGACATGCATCTGACATGGCCGCGCGCCGAGACGCCGACGCACTACATCACCATGGGGCTTGATCCCGATCTGACGCAAGCGGCGCGACTATGCGCGCTCGAGACAATCGACTTTTTGGTGAATGAGAAAAAGCTGAGCCGAGACGACGCGTACGCGCTAACTAGCGTCGCTGTCGATCTGGCGGTCACGCAACTGGTGGACGGCACCAAAGGCGTTCACGCCATGATCGCTAAAAGCCTGTTCGGGCGCTAGGCGCCGCGGCGTGGCTGGCGTTATTGCTTACGGGCGGCAGCCCGGCGCGCACCGCCGCGCCTCGCGGGTGTCGCCGCGCATGGGGTCATGCTCAAGCCCTCGACCTTGGCCTTTTCTGTGTCCATGGTCAGCATGAACGGATCTTTGGTGAACGCCGACGGCACACCTTCCCAGTGAAACTCTTTGTTGAGGTCTGGCTTCCCGGTGAGAGCCGAGTCGAGCTTGAGCGTGATTTCAGCGCGTAGCGGCTGCTGCGCATCCGGTAACGGAACCGCAACCAGCAATTCCTTCGGGCGGCATTCGGGCTTCGCCTCGACCAACGTCCCGCGGAGCTGCGGCACGGCTGAATTCTTCAGTTGATCCTCAAAGTACTGCTCGCCGGCGGTGTCCGCCAGTTGGCCCTTGATCTTCATCCACAAGGCGAGCTGGGGATTGCTCTGCTCGAACTGGTTCTCTTTTTCCTGGGCGATCTGCGTCGCGGTCTTGATCGTGAAGCCGGCCGGCGGCAGCGGGGTTCCCTTCACCTGCTGCTTAAGCTGGTCCAGGCCTTCGTTGCTGCCATGAACCGTGGCGTATGCCTGGTCGGCGAAATCCTGAATCTTCTTAGGATCGGCTCCGCCGCCCAACGTCGGATCGATTACCGCCGCACGTTCAAATTCGTACACCGCCTGCGGAATTTTGTCCGGGTTTTCTTTCTGCTGGCAGCGCAGCGCCAGTGCCAGTTGGTAGGCATGCATCGAACTATCAGGATAGACCATTAGTCCCTTTTTGAACGCCTCTTCGGCGGCCGGGCAATCTGGCGGTTTCTTGGCCATCGCCTGGTTGCCTGGGATCAGCGAAATCGCGATCAGGGATTTCTTGGCCGCAGTCTCGAGTTGCGTGCGCGCCTGCGTCCAGGCCTGATCGGTCGTGCCGGCCGGTTTCTTGTCATTGGCGAAGAATGTGGGCAGGTAGTCCAGTAGGTCATGCGCCGACTTCTCTCCGAGCGCCATCTGGTCCGGCGTGGGATTAGGCAGCGTGGGTATTGTCGCCGTCAGCAGATACAGCACATTCAGTATGACGGTCGGACCTTGCTGTGGATCCGTGAATGTCGTTTTCAGGCCTTTGTTCACCAATTGCATGCCGTATTCAACAACTTTGGCCGGCTGAGGCGGATTGGCTTTGCTGTAGGCCTGCATGTAGTAATACAGCCGGTCATCCTTGTAATCCGAATCGGGATATTTCTGCGTCCAGGTGTCGAGATCGGTCACCGCTTTGGCCGAATTGTTGGCTTGAATATCTTTGATGACATTGTTGAAGATGTCGTATTCGGCGTTATCTTTCGGCTTCTTCTGGGCAGCGGCGGGAGCCTGAGCATAGGCAGCGGGCGCAGTCGCTTGGATCGCTACCACGCCGAAAACGCTAAGAGCGCCGATCCCGATCAAAGTCCTGAACCTCTTCTGCATGGCGTACCTCCTGTTTGGATTTCGCTCCGCGGCTCGGGATGGAGCAGCGGTACTCTGCGGAGTATATGCAAACCGCGTGAGCGGTGCAACCGATTCGGCACTGGTGAACGCTATGGACCGCAACGCCGTCCCCGCGAGCGCATTTTTATTGTAGCTCCGCCGCAGCGGCTCCGGCCGCCAAATGCGCCATCCTTTACAATGAGGTTTCCGAATTGGAATCTGGCGGAGGATCGCATGACGGGAAAACGGATCGGTATCCTGACCGGCGGTGGCGACGTGCCGGGCCTCAATT
Organism: Bryobacteraceae bacterium; assembly: GCA_035295805.1. Lineage (GTDB taxonomy): Bacteria > Acidobacteriota > Terriglobia > Bryobacterales > Bryobacteraceae > PSRJ01. The sequence continues at coordinate 14,040 of DATGII010000096.1, forward strand.
CGGTGATCAAGACGGTGGTCTACCGCGGTGCGGAGATTGGCTGTGAATTTATGGGTATTCGCCGCGGCTGGGAAGGCCTCACACACGTCGATTTGCAGGAGCCGGCGAGCCGGGCCCGCTACATTCTGCCGCTGGACCGGCACAATACGCGCACCATCGACCGGACCGGCGGAACTTATTTGCACACGTCGCGGACCAACCCCTCTAAAATGAAGAAGCTTCCGCCGCCGCTGGCATCGCAGAGTTTTCCCAAAAAAGAGACCACCAAGAAGGGCGTAACCAGCGCCATGTACGATGTCACGTCGGCGGTGCTGCGCAATATCGAAATCCTGGGGTTGGATTATCTCATCGCGATCGGCGGCGATGACACGCTTAGCTACGCAGCCGAGCTCGAACGGCAGGGCATGAGCGTGATCGCCGTCCCGAAGACAATGGACAATGATGTGCGCAACACGGAATACTGCATCGGCTTTTCGACCGCGATCACGCGCGCCATGGAAGCAGTCGAGCGGCAGCGGACAACCGTCGGCTCTCATGAGCGCATCGGAATTTTTCGAGTATTCGGCCGGGACGCCGGCTACACGGCCTTGTACACGTCTTATGTCACCTCGACCCGCTGCGCCATTCCCGAATACCGGGTGAATCTCAACAAGCTGATTGATTTGCTGATGACCGATAAGCGCAACAATCCCAGCAACTACGCGCTGGTGATCCTCTCGGAAGGCGCCGAGTGGGAGGGCTATGAGGTCAAAGAATACGGGGAAGCGGACGCATTCGGCCACCGCAAGAAGGTGAGCGTAGCGGAGGATCTCAGCACGGAAATTCGCAAGAGCACGGGCGAGGAGACGATCGTCAGCGATTTGACGTACGATCTACGCTCGGGCAGCCCGGATTTCGTGGACCGCATGGTGGCTGCGACCTTCGCCGGCATGGCGATGGACGCGGTAGAAGAGGGCAAGCACGGCGTGATGACCTCTATTTGCAACGGCTGCTTTGTTTTCGCACCGATTCCGGATCCGGCCTTGGGGCCGCGCCGCGTGGATGTCGGGACCATGTACAATACCGAGCGCTACCGTCCGTTTTACGATCACAAGCTCGGGCTTCCAATTTTCCTGACACGGGCGTAGCGGGCACGCGGATGGACCGGTGAACTGGAATCGTCTTTTCGGGCGGCGTGCGGCCGCGCGCCTCACTCCGGAGCTACAGGCGCAAATTCGATCCTCCTTTGACGAGGCTGCCGGTGACGACGAGCATTTCCCCGCCACGATCGATCCGCGCATCTATCACGTCAAGCTGATTCGCGAACACTTGGGCGCGCTCGGTGGCAAGCGAGTGCTCGACGTCGGCTGCGGCAAAGGCCGATTTGCGCGTGTATTCTTGCAGCAGGAGCCCGGAGTTGAGCTCTGGGGCCTGGATATCTCCGAGGAGATGCTGCGTTTCGTCCCCGAAGCCATCCACACGCGCGCCGGCTCCATGACCGATCTTCCGTTTGAAAATGACTTCTTCGACGGCGCTTACGCCACCGAATCGCTGGAACACGCGGTCGAAATCGACAAGGCGGTCGGGGAAATCTGCCGCGTGGTGAAGCCCGGCGGGCGCATTGCCGTCATCGATAAGAACGCCGAACAGTGGGGCCGGCTCAAAACGCCCGAGTGGGAACGCTGGTTTAGGCGCAAAGAACTGGAGCGGCTGCTGGCCCGGCATTGCCGCCAGGTTTCCAGCCGCTTTATATCGTATTGGGAAGATGTGGAGCCAGACGGATTGTTCATCGCCTGGCTCGCCGTGAAGTAGTCTTACCGATTCGGCACTATACAGCCCGGGCCTGGATACGTGGCAGTAAATCCGGAAGCCGTGGCGGTGCCGCCGTTCGAGTATTCCGGCTGCACCCAGAACCCGCCGTTGCTCATCTGGTACAGGTTATGCCAGGCGCATTTGTCGTCGGCTTCGTAGCCGCTGCCGTCGTACCACGCGTTCGTGTTAAAGTCGCCGGGGTCGGTGACCGCCTCGCGAATTTCGTGGCTGCTCACGATGGTCAGCATATCGGCTGCGCTCAGCCCGGAGATGCTGCACCCTCTGCAGTTGGGATACGGAAACACCGCGTACTTGATCTGCGTGCTGCCGTACGTGAAATGGCTGTGGTATCCGCAGAAGCTCGAACACGAGCAGCCGCCCTGCAGGCAAACCTGCATGCCCGCCGGAAAATAGATTCCGTAAAGCACGCTGCTGTTGGCAGCCAGCTTGTGTGCATTAAACAGGTTCGTCAGATAAGTTTGGATTTGTGAATCCTTGAAGCGGCTGTACGTGCTCTGACTATCCACGAAATCCGGCTGCTTCATCAGTGAGGCCGCAATGGAAGAATGCGATCCGTACTGCTGCACGATGGCGAAGTCGTCGGTGGTGGAATTGTCCCAGTTGGCGCTGTCGGAAAACGCGCTCGCAAACGCGCCAATCTGGCTCTCTAGATTCGCATAGCCCATCGATGTCGAAGCCGAATGCGCGACGCTCGTATTCCAGTAGATCGGCTGAAAACTGGCGTTCGGAATCTCCAGGCCGCCGTGGTCGATCAGGTTTCCCGAGCCGTAGCTGGCCGGATAGACGGCCGTGCCCTGGTGGGGAGGCGCCAACATGGAAGCGTCCCGATGCGCGCCGATCCGGTCCGGGTTGGGCATCACATGTACCTTGCCGCCCTGATCGTCATGGTCTTCGAACGGATTGTCCGAGTTCCCTTCTTGGGCGTACAGGCCGGTTCCGGCAGCCAACAAAAGCACACATAGAGCTCGAGGTTTCAATGGCTATCCCCTCCTGGAGGTTTCCAGGTATAGATAGGATTAGGCGTAACCGGTCTGAGATCAACCCCTAAATTGGTAAGCAAGTACTGCTAACTTTTCGGCCAGTTCGCGGCGGGCACACTTCGGCCGCGAACTGATTGCCCGAGACCGTAAGGGAGCAACCGGCCTACCGGCTGCCGTTGTGACCCTGCTCCTGCTGTGCCTGCTCCTGCTGGAAGCGAGCCGCGGTTCCGTCCTGGATGCCGTGACGCAGCGCCGCGCGCGCCCGTTCAGCCAAGGCCTGCTGCAGCACGGGTTCGTCCTCCTTATGAGCCGCCAGTACCTGCAGGGTAACGCTGCCCATTTCATCGAAGGATTGCTCGCCCCATTGCACTCGCTTGGGCGGGTTGCTGGGGTTGCGCGGGTTGTCGGCAGAATTGTCATAGCGGATCTTCACATCGAGCCGCGTGCCCTTTGGCAATGCCACCGGAGCCTTGTAGGTATAGCGGTCCTGCCACGCGAAATCCCAGTCCGGGATCCACAGTAAGGGCTTGGTAGACCCGTCCGGCAGCGTTGCGGTCGCCTTCATTTCCTTGCCTACATAATGCGCATGGGCTCCCGCCGTGTATGCGACTACGTCCACAGGCAGCGTGAAGGAATCTTCAATCGAATAGTTCTTCTCGCCGGCGGGAATGTCGATGCCTGCGCCGAATCCGAAAATGGCCGGCAACTGCACCGCCATTAATTTCCGCTCCGGAGCCTGGTCAGCGAAATAAATACCGACCACGGATTTTTCGGTTTCCGGTTTTCCGGTAAGGTGAAAATGCATCTGCAGAACGAAGTCCGATCCTTTGGGCATCGGCAGAGCCAACCCTTCCGGCAGGAACACCGGAGTCGCGCCGACGGCCCAGCCGCCCAGGCTACCGCCGCCGCCGCCCGGCGCCACACCGATGCTGCCCATGCCGCCGAAGCCGGGCCGCCCGTCGGCGCCGTCTACCTTCGCCAGCGAACCTCCGCCCACATACGCGTACAGGACGTGGTGCACCACCTTGCGCGCGCTCGGATGAAATTCCACCGCGCGCACCCACTTGTCCTCGGTCAGATGGCTCGGAATGACGAAATTGCGGTAGATGTCGGGCCCGCTCGCCGGCAACTCAAACCCCGCCGGCATTTCGAGCACCAGGTCGGGTTTGCCCAGATGCCAGCCGTCCGGGAACTCCGGTATTTTGGGCATCTTCGCCGTATCCCCTTGCGGCATGCCTTGGCTGACCCAATCCCCGATCGCACCAATCTGCTCGTCCGTGAGCCGCCGCTCATCGGCGAACTCGCCGTACCCGTGCGCCGCGTGCCAGGGAGGCATGTAGCGGGACTTCGTAACCGTGGCGATCACCGCGCCGCGTTTTTTCACATCCTCGTAAGTGATCAACGAGAATGGCGCGGCTTGCCCCGGCCGGTGGCAGGTCACGCAATTCTGGTAAAGAATCGGAGCGATATTCTCAGAAAAGGTGACTTTCTCCGCGGCCGGCAATAAGGCGGCGGCAGCGATACACAACCCAAGGAGTCTGGCGCTCATTAACCCTCCCTCGCGATAGCTACTGTACACCAGTATACAGTGGGGCCTGCCCCAAGGTCGTCCCCGTGCGCCTCCGGCATTTCGGCGCACGCGCATCCCGCCCAGCACGAAAGCAAACCACAGGCGGTTCATTTTCTTACTCCCAATAGACAAATGCCATCGCGTTGCCCGTTCCGGCGTCTGAACGGTAACACGGCACGTAATCTACTTTGTGAAACCGGCGGCCTTCGGCGTTCATCGCCGCGATCACCGGATACCAGTTCTTGATTTCCGCAGTACCCACCTTGAACACATTCTCGGGCAGCTTGGCGAGCGTGTCTTCATCGCCCTTTTCCATGGCGGTCAGCACGGTGCGGTCCAATTCTTCGTCAATCACGAAGTGCGTCAGCCCGCCCGACGCGATGATCGCCACACGTCCGCATCCCTGGTAGTGTTTGACCGCCCGCCGCAGTGCGTGCCCGAGCTTCAAACACCGGCCGAGCTTCGGTTGATTATACGGAAAATGCACGTTGAGAATGATCGGAACGCTGGGCGGCGGATTGTCACCCAGGATCGAGTGATAGATGAACCCGTACGCGTGCGGAACGCCCGGCCGCGTCGCGCCCTTGGGCTTGGCGGAAGATTGCGCCAGATCGAAATCCTCGTCGGCTAGCGCGCGCAGAATATGATCCGCCAGGTCCGGCGAGCCCGGATACGTGGCGCCATCCTGGGGAGCGTTGCCCACCTCGGCAATCGCCAGCCCCGGCGCCGGCTCATGCGGATCGCGCTGGTTCACGATCTCCTTGCCGCGATACACCGTAATTGAGGGCGTGAGATCCTCGCCGAAGTATTCCCGCTGGTCGTTGCCCACGATAATAACCGCATCGGGCTTTACTTCCTGAAATTTGCGCGCCAGCGTCTCCATCGCCCGGCGGCACTGCGCGTGCCGCTCGCGCCGCACCTCGACGGCTACTTCCTTCGCGAAACCGGGGGCGCGCTCGTTCAGCAACGCTTCATAATCGTAAGTCTTGCCGCGGAACCAGTGATTCTTGTTCTCGCGGTCCGCCTTGGCACGCAGATCCCATTGCTCCGGCGGCGTCGACAAAAGCGGCCCGTGCGACGATCCCATCCCCAACACAATGTCGGCCATGTCTCGAATTCCTCTGAACTACTTTCGCAGCGCCAGCTTCTCTTTGCGATTCTCTTCCGATTTCACGCTCGCCCCGAACAGCTTTTCAAAAAAGCCGTCCCGCACCAGCCGATCGACATACGTATTGTCAACGACGGTCCGAAAATCGAAGCTCTTCAGCTGCGCGGCCAAACGCTCATCGGATTGCTGTGCGACGACCGATTTCACGGCGCCCGCCATCACGTACGGGACGCGCTCGAACAGGTTGCTCTGCTTGTACCGGTCGTAGATGCGCTTCACGTCGTCTTCCGGCTGCTTGTCGAAATCCTCGTATGCTTTCACCGCAAACGCTTCATCGTCATAAAAGCGCTTGATGGCTTCGGCGTGCGCCTTAATCAGTTGTTCAGGCAGGTTGGGGTCAGACGCCACCTTGCTTTTCCGGAGCAGGTAGACCGTGGCCGCATAGATTTCGTTGTGATCCGCCAGGTTGGCGAGGTTCTTGTAGCCCTGTTCTTCCAGCCGGAAATAGTTGGGCGCCGTGAGCAGCGTGGCGTCCGCCCGCCCGCTGACCAGCGCCGCCGCGCGCCCGCTGACATCGGTGCCCACCGGAATCCATTGCACATCGCGCACGCCGAGCCCGTAGCTCTTCAGCAGCGCCACCGTATAGTTGTAGGGAGCGTCGCCGAGTTGCCCAACCGCCAACCGTTTCCCCTTGAGTTGTTTTACGTCGGAAAAATTCTTGCTCGCCATCAACGCGAACAGCGCTTTGTTCAGCGAGCTGCCCACCATCACGAACGAGCCGTCCTTGGTGCTGGCGTCCATGGCCTGCTCGAGCGAGTAGTTGGCCATCGCCGCTTCTCCGCTCACCAGCATCGCAATGCCGGCCGGATGCACGCCGAACTTTAAGTCGACCTCCAGCCCGTACTTCTGGTAATACCCGCCTTGTTCGGCGATATACATCGGCCAGGAAGCCCCGCTCCGCGTCGGATAGTTGATCGTAATTTTCTGCAGCGGCTGGGCCGCCGCCGCACATGTAATCGCCAGGGCGGCGATCCAGGCCGTTGATCTTCCAGGCATGGCATTTCCTTAGATTCGCTGAGAGACTTGAATCTCCCGCATTATATCTTGACCGCCGCACGATGCCCGATCGCGCGGGCCTCGTGGTCACTTAACAGAAATACGATCGTACGGGAATTCTACAGGATTTTACGCTCTGGAACAGGAGGGCGGCGATGCCGCAAACTACCTCGATCCAAGCACACAAAACCCCCAGTAACGGCGGTGATCCTGTTACTGGGGGTTCTTTTCTCTCCGCGAATCAGAAGATCAATTTCAATCCCAACTGAATCGCGCGTGGCCCGCCGGAACCGAGCACCGGGTTGGAGCTGGTTACGTCGGGAGTTTCCGGACGTAATCCAAACGGGCTGTTCGCCGTCGGATCGGTAAACGTATTGTCGCCGCCTGGCCCTCCGAATACGTTGGAGATATTGGGATGGTTCAACACGTTGAAGAACTCCGCCCGGAACTGCGCCTTGAGCCGTTCCTTAAACGACCAGGACTTGGTGACTGAGAAGTCCACGTTCGTGTAGGGGAAGCTGCGGAAAATATTCGGACCGGTCGTTCCGTAGGTGCCAAACGCCGGCGGGATCAGAATCGAGTTGCCGTTCGCGTAGCAGCCGAGGTTGGCGAGCGAGGCTACCGCCAACGAGCCCTGCGCCTGCGCCTTCGCCAGGCAGGCCTTGTTGGACGTGCCTTCGAAATAGGGAATTCCGCCGCCGCCATCGTTCGTGTTAATGAACGCCTTCGTCGTTCTAAAATCCTCCGGGTTGCCGTAGAAATTCCATTGCTCGCCGATCGTGCTCTGGTTGCTGATTTCTCCAGTTCCGCTGAAATCGGTGCTGGTGTCGTTCACACCCCAGGGGAGCGAAGTTTGTAGCGTCACGATAGAGTTGATCGACCAGCCCTGCAACAACTGTCCGGGCGTCTTGATACCAGGAATGTTGTACGTCCATGACAGCGTAAACCGATGCCGGATATCGAAAGGAGTGTTCCCGTAGAGATTTCTCACATCATTGCTGTTGATGGGACTGAGGAAGCTCCAGTTGTCGGGCGACATGCCGAGTGCATGCGAGAACGTGTAGCCCAGAACGAATGACAACCCGTGAGATGTGCGCTGCGTCGCCGAAACCTGCAGCCCGTCGTAATTGGAGAAGTTGTTGTTCGACAACCAGTAAATGTAGCTGAGATAGGGGTACTTCTGAGCAAACGGGCGCGCGGCCTGTTCGGCGGCGTTATCTGGGTTGCAGTTGTCATATCCGGTGGCCGCGCTAGCCAGGCACATGTTGGCAGGGCTGCCGGGCGTGGCCGGATTGCCCCAGCCCGGGCTGAACCCGTTGACGAGCCGCGGCTGGTTCAGATCCGTCAAGCCCATCAACTTGGTTGCGTGGTTACCCACATAGGCGACATCCAAAGACAGGTTGTTGGTCAGGGCCTGCTGAATTCCGAGGTTCCAATTGCTGACGTACGGAGTGCGCAGATTGCGGTCGACGCCCAGAGTGACGCACGGACCCGGAGTCAGACCGCTCGGCAGTTTTACGGTGCCATCGCCGCAGGCCGCTCCTCCGGAGAACAGCGGAGTGCTGCTGCTGTTGTTCGCCCAATTGTAGCGGAACGTGCCAGGCGCGGTCTGAGAGCCGACCGCGCCGCCCGTCAGCGTGATCGCACCTAAATTGATGGTGCCCCCGGCCGTGGTCGGCGTCGGGTTTCCGTTCGTGTATAGGCTGACGCCGGTCGGCACAGTCCGCAACCCGAGCAGGTTGCCCAAGGCCATGAAAGAGTCGTAGCTGGCCTGTTCGTAGAAGACTCCTCCGCCGGCCCGCAGCACGGTTCTGCCATTGCCAAATACATCCCACGCAATGCCGACCCGCGGCGCGAAGTTGTTGTGATCGCCGTTGAATACGGAACCGATCTGTTTTCCAACCTGCACCAGCCCCTGATTCGGATCGAAGTTGCCGAGCAGATTGTTGGCATCCTTGACTACTGTGTTCAGCTCATAGCGGATCCCCAGATTCACAGTGACAGTTCGCGTCACGTGCCAGTCATCCTGCGCAAACACTCCGTACCCCTGATTTCCCAGGTGCCGCAGGAAGTCGCCGGCGGTAAACCGCACGCGATTCGGATTGCCGGCAAAGAAATTTTGCAGGCTGCTGAAGCGCGGGTTTCCCTTAGTGTTCGCGGTAACGTTGTTCGTGCTTTGATTAATCAGGATCTCGCCCCCGAATTTGAAAGAATGGTTTCCTCGCAGATAGGAAACGCTGTCGGCGATCTGCCAGACGCCATCCGGCCCCACGGTTTTCGGCCAGCCCAGACCCAATTGGAACGAGAAGCCGCCCTGAAAGTTCATGAGCGGGAGCCCGTAATAGGCCGGATTCGTCTGGCCCGTATAGATGTGATAGGCGTTGCCGTTATAGTTGTAATTGGCGGGGTTCTGCGAAGAGTCCACGCTGGAGAACGTTTGATAATAGTGCGAGTACCCAACGCGCAGTGAATTCACGACCGAGGAGGTCGGAGTAAAAATCCAGTTTCCCGAGCCGACCTGCGACCGCGCATATTGGTCGGTCAGCCAGGGCCCCGCGATTTGCAGAGTTGGATTATCTGCAAAGATTCCATTACCCGGGCTGATGAAGTACATCCCGCTAATGGTGTTCTTCGCGTTCACGTGATAATCGATCTTTCCCAGGCCGGAGTCGATTTTGTTTTCGCTGGGAATGGACGTCCCCAGGGCAGTAGTCGGTCCATTGTTGACCGGGAACAGGCCCGGGTAGTTGGATAGCGGCGTGCAATTAAGGCTCAGGCCCGCGATCTGGGCGCTGAGCGCCGTCAGTGTTCCGGCAGTCCTGGCGGCGTTGCAAGCTCCAGTCAGGTTCTGAGCCGCGGAGCCAACGCCTGCCGCCGTAATCGGCACACTGTGGCGGACCGGGTTGCCGACGCTGTACCGCTGCTCTTCGAAATTTCCGAAGAAGAACAACCTGTCTTTGCGGATCGGGCCGCCGAGGCTGCCGCCGAACTGCTCCAGCGAGAGATCCGCCACCGGGTCTCCGGGCTGGGTCCAGTAGTTCAAGGCATCCCACGAGCCGTCCCGTCCGTAGGCGTACGCTGTCCCATGATATTGGTTGGTTCCCGACTTGACGCCCACATTGACTACCGCGCCCGGCTTCCAGCCGAATTCGGCGCGCGGGTTCTGCTGGGTCTTGAATTCCTCGATCGCATCGATGGGCAGGATGGTTCCAGCGTCGCCGGCGGCCATGACCGCATTCATCACGCTTTGCGCCATCCACGGGTCATTGCTGTTAATGCCATCGACCATGAAGTAGTTATCGTGCGGCCGCATGCCGTTGGTGCTCTGCGTCCAGCCGGAGTTGCCGGGATACTTCGTTACGCCCGGCCGCAGGTCCAGCAGGTTCTCGAAATTCCTGCCATTCAGCGGTAGATCGTTGATCACCTGGTTTTGAATGGTTCCGCCCAACTCCGCACTGGTCGTATCCAAAAGCGGCGGCGCTTCTGTGACGCGAATGGTTTCACTCACCGCGCCGGGTTGCATGGTGATATCCAACCGCGCGTCCTGCGCGACTTCGAGCACGATGCCGCCCTGCTCGAATGCCTTAAATCCCCGCGCTTCGGCCTTGATTGTCTTACGGCCCGGAAGCAAACCCGGAAATGAATACTGGCCTGCGGCGTCCGTGACAGCGCTGCGCTCCAACCCGCGCCCCTCATCGGTCACTGAGACCGCGACACCGACCATCGCTCCGCCCGATTGATCGCGAACCGAGCCGCTGATGCGGCCCAAATTGGTTTGTGAGAAAAGTGGAGCAGAAAAAAGAAACAACGACAGGCCGGCCCCGAGCGCGATTGCAGTTCTCTTCGTGCTTAGCCACCCCGTTAGACGAATACCGAACGGTGCCAACATGGAACCCCTCCTAACAGTCAGTTTTTTCTGCGTCCGCCTGAAGCTGTTTTCCCGGACGCATTTATTCTTTGCTATTTGCTATCACCCGCAGATGCCAAAGTCAAGACAATTCAGCGTCAAATTGGAGTCAGCTACTTCCACGCCGAGTACACCGGCTTGCCTACCAGGAAGGCCGGATTCGCACCCGCGCGCGGAGTGAATTTTTGGACGCGGCCGTTGTCGACTTCCGCAACATAAAAGTTGCCGTCCTGATCCACGCTGAATCCATGCACACCCCAGAAGCCGCCCGGGAAATCGCCCCATGTGCCCCACGAATAAAGAAAATGCCCTTCCAGATCGTACTTGAGCATCTTCGAGGTGCCGCGATCGTATGCCCACAAGTTGCGGTCCGCGCCGACGTAGATCAGATGAATGTCAGATGGCTCCTGACCCATGCTCCACTCGTAGAGATATTTGCCGTTGTCGTCAAAGACCTGAATGCGGTGGTTGCCGCGATCGTTCACGAACACGTGCTTGGTCTGCGGATCGACCGCGATGCCGTGGACGTTGTTGAAGTAACCGGGGCGCTTGTCGTTGGGCGGCGTGCCTTTCTTTCCCCAGTCCATCAGGAATTTTCCGTCCTTATCGAATTTCGCCACGCGCGTGCCATTGTAACCGTCGGCCACGAGCAGCGTACTGTCGGGCAGCCACGCCAGAAAGGTCGGCCGGTTGAAATGCGTGCCATCGGCGCCCGATACTTCCGGAGTGCCGATCGTCTGGACCAGCTGCTTTCCGTCGTGTGTGAACTTGTAGATCGCGTGCATGTGGTCGTCGACCAGCCAGACATGCTTCTCCGGGTCGTACGGATTGATGGTGATGTAGTGCGGCCGTTTGAGAATTTTGTCCCACTGCGTCCAGGTCTCGACGATGTTGCCGTTGCCATCGACCACCGTGACGCAGTGTTCCCACTTCGCATCGACCCCGACCGTGCCTTTCCACAGCTTCATTCCGTCCTTGGGATCCTGGCCGGTTCCGCCGGCGCCCGGCAGAGCGGCGACGGTTGCGTCGCGCCAGGGCAAACGGCCGATGGGAAATTGCAAGCTCGGGCCGAAGTCGGGAATCAGCCTTGTTTCGGGCCGCTTGATGTTCGGCAGCTCGCCGCGAAATACGAGAAAAATCCGATTCGGATTTTCGGCGTAGACGGCCTGCCCGGCGCCCCAGGTCCATTTCTCGTTGCCCGGCAGGCTGCTGATATTCTTCGGCCAGCCGCTCGCGACGTCATACGCTCCGAACGGATCCTGGCCCCCGACTACTCCCGGAATCGCCGCGAAACCCGTGCCCGGCTTGTCTTTCCCCTCAACCGGCATCACCCGGTTGCCCAGCAGAAATCCGAGCACAAACACAAACGCGATCGTCAGAATTACGGATAACTTCGTGCGCAAATGCCCTCCTCAGTCCGTCCGAAAGGTATATCACCAGACGTTGCGTTGAGGCAAGCGAGCGGAAAAACTCTTAAGGGCTAGCGGGGCTGCAGCTTGACTCATGAAACTGGCGGGCGTATCGTGTCATCACCGGCCCACGAGGAGTGAAACCGTGATGTCTTTGGCGAATTTGAGCAGACGAAGCCTGGTGCGATGGGGCATGCTGACGGGCGGAATTTCGGCATTGCTGCCGGCGCGCGCGCAAGACGCGGGCTCGGAGAGCGGCACGATTGGAGCGGCCGGCGGGCGCGCGGAGACCGAGCTCTTTACCGGCAAGGCCCTGCCCGGCGGCGGCCAACTCGAGATCCGGCTTACCGCCAGCATCTATACCAGCGACGCCGACCAGCTCGAAGTGGCGCAGCGCATGAAGCCGTTCAACCTCGATTCCTGGATAACGGAGTGGACGCGTGTCGCCGAGCGCAACGAACAGATGGCGGACAAATTCGCCAAGGAAGGTTTCAAGCTCACCGCCAACGAGTATTATCTCCGCGCTTCGAACTTTTACCGCGAAGCCTCGTGGCCGGCTCCGGTAACCGAGCCCCGCATGATGCCCGCGTACAAGAAAATGCGCGAGACCTTCGATAAAGCCTGGGAACTGGTGCGGCCCCCATTCGAGCGGGTGAAGATCAACTACGAAGGCAAGATGCTCGATGGATATTTTCGCAAACCGAACGGCCCTGCCGGCCGCAAGTTTCCCGCCATTATCGCCTTCCAGGGCGCCGACACGATGGCCGAAGCCACCATCCAGAACGGGGGCGCGTACGTGCAGCGCGGCATGGCCTACCTCGCCGTCGATTTTCCCGGCCAGGGCGGTGCGCTGCGTCTTCACGAGCTGCACTTGCCCCCCGATACCGAGCGCATTTCCAAGGCGATGATCGATTTCCTGGAAACGCGTCCCGATGTGGATGCGAGCCGCATCGGCATGCAGGCGATCAGCATGGGTGGCTACGGCACCCCGCGCTGCGCCAGCGGCGACTCGCGGATTAAAGCCGCCATGATGAGCAGCGGCTCGTTCTGTCTACAGCAGGATATCTTCGATTACTACCCGCCTATCCAGGAGCGCGTGCGCTGGATCATCGGCGCCCGCGACCTGGCCGACGCGCGCAAGAAGCTGGCGGATTATACGCTCGAGGGGCGTGCCCAAAAAATAGAGTGCCCGATGCTGATCGGCTACAGCAAAGATGACCGCATCATGGATCCGGCCGGCGCGTTCCGCTTATACCAGGCCGCGAAGAATTCCAGGCGGGAAATGGTGGAGGGTACCGGCCACAACCAGGCCTCGAACGCCGGCGGCCCGCGGGGTCGCCGCGAGCCCGTCTTCCCGGATTGGGCGATGAAGCACCTGGTACCAGAAGCCTAGACAAAACACCTGAGCGGCCTGCTTCGCTGAACATCGAGGGCGATCGCGCCGTTCAGGCTTTGCGTTCCAAACCTACTGCGTCGGTGCTAAAGTCTTTCCACACATCCGCCGATCACCTCCTTGATGGCCTTTCTCCGTGCAGCAGTATTCGTCTTGGCAGGCATTGCGACAGCTCAGCCGCATTTTGAGACTGATGTCCGTTACATAGTGGTCGAAGGGACGCCGGCGGTGATGTATGCCGGTTGGGACCTTCTTAACGGCGCTGGCTCTGCATTGTTCCGCAGCGCGGACGAAGGAGCGAGTTGGGCACCCGTATATCTGACCGAGCCGGGCCTACCGCAACCGCAGATCCGCTCGTTCGTAGTAGATCCGACGAACCCCGCGGTTCTGTTCGTTGCCACCAATCCGGCGCACGGCGGCATCTGGCGCAGTGCCGACAGCGGCGCCACGTGGAGTTCCTCCAACACCGGTCTGCCGTCGGATGACAATGACGTGCAGAGCCTCTTCATCTTCCGTTCGAACCACTACCGCATGTACGCCCGGACCGCGCGCAGCGTCTATACGAGTGCGGACGCGGGCAAATCCTGGACGCTGCGCGGCGCGCTCCCGGCAGAGGCGGCCGCTTTCACCATCAACTCAGGCGACACTTCGCACATGTACCTGGCGACGGCCGCGGGCGTGATCTATCACAGCGCCGATGAAGGCGCGACGTGGCTGCGGATGAGCGCCTTTACACTTCAATACGGCAACTCCAAAGATACGCTGACGGACTTGGTCAGCGCTCCCCTGAACTCGCGGCTCGTGTTTGCGGGCGTCCGCGGTGGCCTTTTGTGGGTGAATGCGGGTTCCGGTGCGCAGTATTTGACCGGACTGCACTGGAGCCAGGATTTCGGCGCCACCTGGAACAATATCGCGCCCGGCCAACAGGTCTCCTATTTCTATCCGGATCCGGCCGGCCGTTCGATTGGCTACTACACCTACTCGGAATCGGCGAAAGTGTGCAAGACTCTCAACCTGGATTCGCAAAACTGGAATTGCGTTTCGCTGACCGGCTGGATCGGAGCCGTGCACCTTTGGATCCAATCCGCCACTCCGGACACGATGTACGGCGCCACCATGAGCGGCATTTATAAAAGCACCGATGGCGCCGCGACGTGGCATTACCTGGATGGCACCGTTCGTCCGACGCTCGTCAAGCCCGATTCCATAAATATCACTCTGGTGGCAGGCACGCAGGGATATCGAAAGCTGGACGTACGTGCTCTCGAGGACGAGCTCTGGAAAATGGAATTCACCGCCTCGGCCGCCGAGAGCTGGCTCTCAGTAAGCCCGGCCAGCGGAACATCGGCTGCGAGCATACAAGTAACTGTGAATGCCGGCGGGCTGGCGGTCGGTTCATATCAGGGCACGGTCCAGATTGCCTCTCAACACGCGGCCAACTCGGCCGTAAGCGTGCCGGTCCGCCTTTCAGTGATTCCGCCGGCGGCGCGCGGACCCGCATACGACCTCACTACCATCGCCGGAACCGGAAAATACGGTTTCAGCGGAGACGGCGGACCAGCTTTGGCGGCGCAACTGGCGGACGTGGCAGCTGTTGCGCTGGACTCTTCGGGAGCCCTCTATCTCGCCGATTCCGGTAACAACCGCGTTCGCCAGGTGACGCCCGGCGGCGCGATCCGTACCATTGCCGGCACGGGGCATTTCGGTTCCGCTGGCGACAATGGACCCGCGATCGACGCCCAGCTCTGGCGCCCGCAGGGGGTGGGAGCGATCGGGGGTAAGGTTTACATTGGCGATACCTGGAATTCATCGCTCCGCGTCATCAACTCGGCGGGTATCATCAGCACGATTCTTGACCTTGTTACGGCCCTGCCCCTTCGCGAGCCGCGCGGCATCGCAGTCAGTCCGCAGGGTGAAGTCTTCGTGGCGGACTCCTCCTACGGCCGCGTCGTCAAGCTCTCGGCAACCGGCGCCCCGTCGATCGCCGCGCGGAACTTTTATAAATCGGCCGATGTCGCGGTCGACGCCTCTGGGATGTTGTACGTCGCCGATTCCGGACACCATCGCATTGTCCGTGTGGATCCAAATGGCAATGCGGTTACGGTGGCGGGAACGGGCCTTGAGGGATTTGACGGAGATGGCGGGCCGGCAACCGCAGCCTCCCTGGCCTCACCAGAAGGCGTGGCCGTCGATCAGGCCGGCCAGATCTACATCGCCGATACCGGCAATCACCGGATCCGTGTCATCAGCCCCCAAGGCACCATTCGGACAGTGGCCGGAACGGGCACAGCCGGTTCCGACGGTGCCGGCGGGCCTGCAGCGGGCGCGCAACTGAAGAGCCCTACCGATGTCGTTGTCGACTCCAGCGGCGCGCTGTTCGTGGCCGATCGAGGCAACTCTCGTGTCGTCAAGCTGACCTTGCAGCCGGGATCAGGACCGCGGATCAGTGCGGGAGGCGTCCTCCACGCGGCGAGCTATGAAGCCGAAACGGCGCCGGGCGCGCTGTTCTCAATTTTCGGTGTGGAGCTTGCCTCCGGTCCTGCCGAAGCCGCTGGTATGCCGTGGCCGCTGAATCTGGCGGGAACCTCGGTGACCGTGGATGGAAGACCGGCGCCGATCTACTACGCGGGCGCCAATCAGATCAATGCGCAGGTCCCGTACGAGACATCGCTTGGCACGGCTCAAGTGGTGGTTGCCAGTGGAGACAATTACACTGTCCCGGCTCCGCTGACCGTCGGCGCGGCCGTACCGGGTATCTTTCAAGCATCGCAAGGTTGGGCGCTGGCGCAGCACCCCGACAACAGTCTAAACGGGCCTGAAAACCGCGTCGCCGCGGGCAGCGTAATTGTCGTTTACCTGACCGGTCAAGGATTGCTTGATAATCCGATTGCAACCGGAGCCGCGGCGCCGGCTGGGCCGCTCTCGCGCCCGATGCTGCCGGTCGCAGCGACCATCGGGGGGCAACCGGCCGAAGTGCTGTTCCTCGGCATGACGCCGGGCCTGATCGGGCTCGCCCAGGCGAATATTCGCGTCCCGGCACTCCCCGAAGGGCATCATCCGCTGGTCATCACGATCGGCGTCAAATCGAGTAAGCCCGCGCTTCTCGCAATTGGTCCCTAGACAAAACGAGCCGCGCAAAACTCCGCGGCTCGCTGGACTGGCAATTGCTCGCTACTTGATCTCGAGGATTTCTTTTTCCTTGGTCTTGGCGGCCTGGTCGATCTTCCCCATATAGCCGTCGGTCATTTTTTGAATCTCGTCGTGAGCCCGCTTGTCCTCGTCTTCGGTGATTTTCTTGTCCTTGAGCAGCTTCTTTACCGATTCGTTGCCGTCGCGCCGGATATTTCGGACTGATACCCGGTGATGCTCGGCGGCGGCATGCAGCTTCTTCACCAGTTCCTTGCGCCGCTCTTCGGTGAGCGGAGGAATCGGAAGCCGAATGATTTTCCCGTCATTGGCAGGATTGAGGCCGAGGTCCGAGATGCGGATAGCCTTTTCGATGGGTCCGATCTGCGACACGTCCCAGGGCTGGATCGTAATCAGGGAGGGCTCGGGAACGTGCAGGTTCGCAAGCTGGTTTAACGGCGTGGGCGTCCCATAATAATCGACGCGAATCTGATCGAGGATACTCACCGAGGCGCGCCCGGTGCGAATCGACGCCATCTCATGCGACAAGTCCGAAAGCGCCTTTTCCATCTTCGACTTCAAATGCGCCTCCACCTCTTTCACCGAATTGAAACTCGGGCCGACAGGGGCGGTAGTTTGCTCTGCTTTCATAGGCGGTAGTCTCCGAAGAATCCGGCTCGGGCCGGCGATTCCGCTGCTAACACACCGCATTATAACTCGCGGTGACAGTCAACCCGTTCGAAACGCGGAACTTGCTCCCACCCGCCGGGGAATCGGCTGATATTCTGGAATCATCGCTCCGAACCTCGCTTCCAACCTGCGGGTTGTAATGGTCGCCACCCGGAACCCGGTCAACCTGGGAGCGGCCGCGCGCGCGATGGCGAACTTCGGGTTTTCGCGGCTGCGTGTGGTGAATCCTTATGAGGTGGCCTTTCGGGAAGCGCGTTCGGCGGTAGGGGCTGCGCCCCTGCTGCGCTCGGCAGAAGAATATCGGACATTGACCGATGCGGTGGCCGATTGCCGGTTAGTGGTCGGCACTACATCGGTCGGACATCGCGAACTGCAGCATTCCATCCGGCGCCTCGAGTATGGCGCGAGGCTGATTTCGAAGGCGCTGGCGCGCGGGCCGGTGGCTCTGTTGTTCGGATCGGAGAAATTCGGCCTCTCGAACGAAGACCTCAGCCATTGCCAGTGGCTGATGAGGATTCCGACAGTCAGCCAGAACCTGTCGATGAATCTCGGTCAGGCCGTGGCGCTCTGCCTTTACGAACTGGCGCGCGATTCCAAAGCGGCGAAGGTGCGCCCGGAAAAAATCAAGCCGGCGCTGGCGGCAGAGAACGAGCAGATCACGGCGCTGCTTCTCGACGCGCTGAGACTCAGTGGATACGTGAATCCGCTGACCGCCGATTCGACGCAAGACAAAGTGCGCCGATTGGTTCGGCGGCTTAATATTGCGGGGCGCGACGCGCCAGTTCTGCTCGGGATGCTGCGGCAGATTTTATGGAAGCTGGGCTAATTCGGGGGCAACGGCTCGTCGAAGCGGCCCCGGCCGCCTTTCTTCGGCGGAGTCGCGCCGGCGAAGGTCAATGTGACATCGGCGGTGTGGTCCTGCTGGTTAACGTTGACGTCGGATTTGGTGTTGCCCAAGTTATCGAAAAGAGCTTCTTCGCGAACGCGATTTAAGAAAAATTGCGGATAATCGGGGTTGAACGGGCTCCCTTCCTTGAGAGTCCAAATGCGGCGCATCTCGAATTCACCATTCAGATCCAGGCCGGCAATGGTCAACTTACCCATCGCGTAGCGCGGACCGGGGTCGATCCGCACACCGACTTGCACGGTTTTTTTGGCATCATCGAGAACGCGGTTCGGCGTGAGCTTGGCGTCGAGGTACCCGTCATGCCGCAAGGCCTGGCGCATTTTTTCCAGGCCCTCGTTCACCTGGTCGAAGTTGGCGGCCTCATCGGTTTTGAAGCCGCCGGTTTTGATTAGGGAATCCGGGTTCAAAGGGCTGGGGCCGTCGACCGACACCTTGGACAGTTGATACGTATCGCCTTCTTCAACCGTCACGAACACGTGCAGGCCCTGCACGTCTTTGGTGGGCTCGGTGCGAATTCGCGTGAATTTCACCCGCAGGTACCCGCGTGCTTCGTAAGCGGGACGGACGGCCGTGTTCAGGAGCTCGCGGAAACGCTCCTCGGTGTAGGGCTGGCCGACGGCCACGCCGCCTATTGCATCGCGCAGCACGCCTTGAGGCACGCCTTTATTTCCGTCGAAAGTGACTTGCGCCACCGACGGATAATTGCGCGCCGGGCGGAACACGATTTCGAATTGGTCGGTGCCGATCGGGGTAAGGCGCGAGGTGAGCTTTTCGGAATTGCCTTTTGAGGAGACGTATTCCTCGATCCAGGCGACGTAGCGATCGAGAACCGGCTTGGTGGCCGGCATCTTCTTCGCGGAGAATAGCGGGTCTTTGGTGCGCAACCACTGGTCGAGTTCCGCCGCGGGGACGCCAAGCGCTTCGAAACGGACCGGGTACGCGGGTTCCACCTCCGTTACCTCAAAGGTGGCGACATAGCCTTTCTGATTCGGACCGGGCTCGAACTTGTAGCCCACCGTTTCAAACGCGCCGCTGGCCACCAGGCGGTCGCGCGCGGCGTCGAACTCTTCTTTTCCGGCCAACTGGCCGAGTTTCAGGCCGGCGACCGCCAGGATCTGGTCGGCCGTATAAATATGGTTACCGTCGACGAGCAGGGTCTCGATCGGCCACTTGGTGGGGGCTTCCGGCTTCCTCGGAGCAGCTTTCCGCGAATCCGGCCGCGCCTGGCCGAATCCGGGCCCCCCAGCCAGCATCAGAATAATGAGGAGCCATTTCATATCTTTATGTTAGACGCACCGAGTGATTCGGCGGTGACAGCAGGTAGAATGGAAAAAGTGTCCTACGACTTGATTGTGATTGGGAGCGGCCCGGGCGGCTACTCCGCAGCGATTCGTGCCGGCCAATACGGGCTCAAAACCGCGCTCATAGAAAAACAAGCCAGACTGGGCGGGACCTGCCTGCTGGTGGGCTGCATTCCCACCAAGGCCCTCCTGCAAACCGCGGACGTCTGGGAGCGGTTTGTCCACTCCGACAAAGAAGGGATCCACTGTGAGAACCCGCGGCTGGACTATCCGAAAGTCAAGGAACGCAAGGACGGAATAGTCACCAAGCACTCGAACGGTGTCGGCTTTCTTTTAAAGCGCGCCAAAGTGGAGCGGATTACGGGCTACGCCACACTAAAGGGGCAAGGCCGCGTCGAGGTGAAATCGGATTCCGGAGTGCAGACGCTGGAAGCGAAGAACATCATCATCGCGACGGGATCGGAAGCGCGGATGCTACCCGGGTTGCAGGCCGATGCCGAAACGATCCTGACGAACATCGAGATTCTGAATCTCACGGAAGTTCCGAAGAGCCTGATCATCATTGGCGCGGGGGCCGTGGGGGTGGAGTTCGCCTCGATTTTCCGCCGGTTCGGAACCGAAGTGGTGGTGATCGAAATGCTGCCGCGTATCGTTCCGGTGGAGGATGAGGACATCTCGAAAGAACTGGACCGCGCGTTTCGTAAGCAGAAAATCCGGGTGGAAACCGGGGCGCGGGCGGAGAACATTCAGAAAATCGGCAAGTGCGTGCGGCTGACGTTGACCACGAAAGATGGCAAACAGGAACAGCTCGACGCGGAAAAACTGCTGGTGGCGGTGGGGCGCAAACCGAACACGGAGAATATCGGGCTCGAAAACACGCGAGTGCAGCTCGACCGCGGGTTCATCAAAGTAGGCCCATACCAGGAAACCGGAGAACCAGGCGTTTACGCGATTGGAGACGTGGTGGCTGGGACGCCGCAACTGGCGCACGTGGCCACGATGGAGGGAATGATTGCGGTGGCGCACATGGCGGGCAAGCAGGCGACGCCGATAAACAAAAACCGCATTCCGGGTTGCACCTACACCGAGCCGGGAATCGGGAGCGTGGGCTTGACCGAAGCGCAGGCGCGCGCGCAGGGATTCAAAGTGAGAGTCGGGCGTTTCCCGTTTGCGGGCAACAGCCGCGCGACGATTCTGGGGAAACACGAAGGTTTCATCAAGGTGGTTTCCGACGAAACCTACGGCGAGATCCTGGGGGTCCACATCATCGGGCCGGAAGCATTCGAGCTGATTGCCGAAGCCGTCACGGCGATGAACGCGGAAGCCACCGTGCAGACTATGATGCAGACGATCCACGCGCATCCCACGCTTTACGAAGCAGTGGGCGAGGCATTCAACGCGGTTTACGGTCTATCGATCAATGCGTAGCTGCCAACTGAGGGAACTCGGGCGCATCGATTACGGCAGAGCCTTCGAACTGCAGCAGGCGCTGGTTGCGCAGCGCAAGCAGGGCGAGATCGGGGACCAGCTTTTGCTGCTGGAACATCCGCACGTGGTGACGCTCGGGCGCAATGGGCACAAAGAGAATCTGCTGGCCAGCGAAGAAATTCTGAGCCGAGCGGGGGTTTCGTTTTACCCGACTGATCGCGGCGGCGACATCACTTACCACGGGCCCGGACAGTTGGTGGGCTACCCGATTCTGGACCTGAGAGAGTGGAAGCGCGATGTCGTGGGATATGTCCGCGCCATCGAGCAGGTGATCATGGACACGCTGGCGGACTACGGGATCGCCGCCGGGCGGATTCCGAAGCTGACGGGTGTCTGGGTGGCGGACCGCAAGATCGCGGCGATTGGCGTGCACATCAGCCGCTGGGTGACTTCCCACGGTTTTGCGCTGAACGTGAATACGGATTTGAGCTATTTCCAATATATTGTCCCGTGCGGATTGACGAAGCCGGTCACATCCATGGCGCAACTGGAATGCGCAGCGGGCCTGACCGAAGTTTCGCAAACGCTGGCCCGGCACTTCGGCCGCGTTTTTAACTGTGAAATGCTGCTCGAGACTGTGCTCGCAGCGCCAGGAAGGTGAGTTCGAATTATGACTGATGTGGTAATGCCCCAAATGGGCGAAAGCATTGTAGAAGGAACGTTGACCAAGTGGCTGAAGAAGCCGGGCGAGCATGTCGAGCGCGATGAGCCGCTGTTCGAGATCTCGACGGATAAAGTGGATACCGAAATCCCCTCGCCGGCAGCGGGAACTCTTTCGGAAGTGCTGGTGGAAGAAGGAAAGACGGTGGGGATCAACACGATCGTGGCGCGCATCGAGGATGGCGGCAATGGAGCGGGCCGGCCGAAGGCCGCGCAGCAAGCCGCGCCGCCGCCGGCGCCAGTGGCACCACCTCCTCCGCGCCAGGCCGCCCCGCAGATGGAGACTCCGACTCAGGAGACCATTCAGCCTACGCCCGCGGCACATCAAGTGGAAGATGTGGCCCCGGCCGCAGGGCCGCTATCGCCCCTGGTGCGCAAGATGGTACGGGAGCACAATATCGACCTGAGCCGGATAACGGGAACCGGCTCGGGCGGACGGATCACGAAACAGGACATCGAGGGATATCTGGCGCAGCGTACCGCGCCCGCGGCAGCCCCGCCGGCACCCGCCCGAACTACGCCGGCGACACCTGCGCCGCAGGCCGCGAAACCGGCGCCCACTCCGGGGCCGCTCCCACCAGCCGGACAAGCCAAGACCCGTGTCGAGCCGATGAGTACGATGCGGATGAAGATCGCCGAACACATGGTGCTGTCGAAGCGAACCTCGGCGCATGTGACCACGATCCACAAAGTGGATATGACGAAGGTGGCCAAGATGCGCGAGCGTCACAAGGCCAACTTCCAGGCGCAGTATGGGTTCTCGCTGACGTACCTGCCTTTCGTGACGCGTGCCGCCGTGGTGGCCCTGCGGCAATTCCCGCTGCTCAACGCATCGATCGATGGCAATAGCATCATCTATCACAATGAAATCAATATCGGGATTGCGGTAGCGCTGGAGAACGGGCTGATTGTTCCGGTAATCCGTAACGCCGACGAAAAGAATGTGCTGGGTCTGCAGCGGGCAATTGTAGATTTGGCGGGGCGGGCGCGGTCCCGGCAGCTTAAACCCGAGGAGGTACAGGGCGGCACATTTTCCATCACGAACTTCGGGAGTTTCGGCAGCGTGCTGGCAACACCGGTGATCAACCAGCCGCAGGTGGCGATCCTGGGAGCCGGGATGGTGGAGAAGACGCCGGTGGTGATCGACGATGCGATCGCCATCCGATCAATCAGCTATCTGTCGCTGACGTTCGACCACCGCCTCATTGACGGCGCGCTAGCCGATCAGTTCGTGGCCAAGGCGAAGCAGGTACTCGAGGAGTGGTCCGAAGACGTGTTGTAAGCGCGATAGGCGCCCTGCCGGTGGTTTTCGCGGGGCTGAGTGCGGCGGCTCAGGCTGTGAATCCGCTGACCCCGCTGAGCGCCCGTGAAATCCGGGCAGCCGCGAAAATCCTAAGGGATTCGGGGCGTTTTCCGCGCGACGGCGAATTCAGCGCGCTCACGCTGGATGAGCCGTCCAAAGAGGCGGTTCTGCGCGGCGCTCCGGCCCCACGGCGCGCGTTCTCCGTGATCTATGACCGCGAGGGCAACCACACGTGGGAGGCAGTCGCCGACCTTGGCAGCGCCCGCGTGATTTCGTGGAAGGAGATACCAGGTGCGCAGCCGCCGATTACGGGCGCCGATTCCGATCTAGCCGAACGGATTGTGCGGGCGGACGGCCGATGGGTCCGAGCGATGCGGGAACGGCGCGTCCGGGATCTGCGCGAGGTCGAAGTGGTGATCTGGTCGGCCGGGTATTTCGCGCTGCCGGGAACCGAGCAGGGCCGGATCGTGCGCGCTCTCTCGTATTACCGGGCGGAAGACGGCAACTTCTTCGCTCATCCGATCGAGGGCGTAATCGCGCACGTGAACCTGACCACGCGCAAGGTCATCGACCTGGTGGATATCGACCGGGATGCCCCCATCCCGCGGGAAAACGCCGGCTTTGACGGGGGGCCCTTCCGCGCTGCCCCGGCCCCGCTGGCCATTACGCAGCCCGATGGTCCGGGATTTCAGATCGAGAATGGCGAGGTGCGCTGGCAGAAGTGGCGCTTCCGCTACGCGCTGGACCCGCGGGAGGGTCTCGTCGTGTACACGGTCGGGTACGAAGATGGAGGCCGGGTGCGGCCCCTGCTGTATCGGGGATCTTTATCTGAGATGGTGGTGCCGTATGGGGACCCGGGCGCCGGTTGGTTTTTTCGGAACAGCTTCGACGCGGGCGAGTTGGGCTTAGGCGCCACCGCGACTCCCCTTCGGCCGGGCGTGGACTGCCCCACCAATTGCAGCCTATTCAACGCGGTGATGGCGAACGAGGCGGGGGAGCCGCGCACGATTCCGCGGGCGGTTGCGCTCTACGAGCGTGACGGCGGCATCGCGTGGAAACACGGAGTGGATGCGCGCCGCGCCCGCGACCTGGTGCTTGGATTCGTGTCGGAAGTCGGCAACTACGATTACGGATTCGATTGGATCTTCCACCAGGATGGAACTCTGGAAGTGCGCGTGGCGCTTACTGGAATTATGGCGGTTAAGGCAGGGGCCGACGGACAGGATCAACCTTACAGCCATCCGGTGGCAAGGAACATCGCAGCGCCCCATCATCAGCATTTCTTCACGTTTCGCCTGGACCTGGATGTGGACGGCGCCACGCCGAATCGCGTGGTAGAGTTGAACAGCACGCCGGCCCCTGCCGGCAAGAACAACCCGCATGGCGGCGCCTTCACGATGCAGGAAACGCCACTGCGAACCGAGCACGAGGCGCAGCGAAACCTGAATCTGGCGACCAGCCGGCGGTGGGTGATCCTGAATCCGAATGCCAGGAACGCGCTGGGCCACGCCACGGGTTACGCGCTCGTGCCGGGCGCCAATGCGATGCCCTTTGCCGCCGCGGATTCATGGGTACGCAGGCGCGCCGGGTTTGTGAACGCGCACGTGTGGGTCACGCCGTACGAGGCCGCGGAACGGTACGCCGGCGGCGATTATCCGAACCAGAGCCGCGGCGGCGACGGCCTCGCCAGGTGGACCGCCGCCAATCGGAAGGTCGACGATACCGACGTCGTGCTGTGGTACACATTGGGAATCACGCACAACCCACGTCCGGAAGACTGGCCGGTGATGCCGGTGGATACGGCGGAATTCAAGCTGATCCCATGGGGATTCTTTGCGCAAAACCCGGCGCTGGATCTGCCGCCCGCGCGGTAGGGCCGGGGTTTCTTTGAGCGCTTCTGAACAAGAACGTCCAGATCAATTGAACGGTTCGAACGCGGCCGCGAGGCTACAATGAGGCTTCATGGCAAACGCGCTGACCATTCGTTCGGATGGCGCCCTGGATTTTCTGGCGCTCGGAGCCGTGGTGCATCGGCTGGATCCCGGCCTGATTCCGTTTCGAAAGGCTCACGAATGTCAAATTCATGTGAGCGGCGGAGAGTACAATTGCGCCGCAAACCTGTCGGACTGTTTCGGGATGCGAACGGCGATCGCATCGGCGATGGTCGATTATCCCATCGGTGAATTGATCGCAGAGCGCGTCAAGGCGATGGGCGTCAAGCCGTTTTACAAGCGGTTTGCCCACAATGGCGTGAATGGGCCCAATATGGCGGCGGTCTACAGCGACCGGGGGCATGGCGTACGGCCGCCGGTTGTCTTCTACAACCGGGCAAATGAGGCCGCCGCGCAATTGAAACCCGGCGATTTCGACTGGAAGGCGATTTTCGGGGCGGGCGTACGCTGGTTTCACAGCGGCGGGATCTTCGCCGCGCTCTCGGCAACAACCGGAGAACTGATCATCGAGGCGATGCAGGCGGCGAAAGCGGCCGGAGCCATCGTGTCTTTCGATCTGAATTATCGCGAAAAGCTCTGGAGCGTCTGGGGCGGGCGGCAGCGCGCCGCCGACGTGATGCAGCGGATCGTCCGGCACGTCGATGTGCTGGTGGGAAACGAGGAAGACCTGCAAAAAGGCCTGGGAATCGGTGGGCCTGAGGTTGCTTCCGGTTCGCGGCTCGACCCCGCCAGCTTTCTGGCCATGATCAATGGCGTCGTGGAGCAGTATCCACAGATTGAGGCCGTGGCTACCACGCTTCGCGAGGTTCATTCGGCGAGTCGTCATCAGTGGGGCGCTGTGGCTTGGGTGAAGGGGACAAGCTATAGCAGTCCGACGTGCGAACTCGATGTGCTCGACCGTGTCGGCGGCGGCGATGGATTCGCCTCCGGGTTCTTTTACGGCCTGCTCGCCGGCGAGCCGCCGGAAGAGGCGGTACGGTTGGGCTGGGCGCACGGCGCGCTGCTCACGACGTTTCCGGGCGACACCACGATGGCTACCCTGGAGCAGGTCCGCGCTTTCGCGCAGGGCCGCTCCTGCCGCATTCAAAGATAAGCGCAAATTGTTGAGCAGAATCGGCCAGCCACGTTACTAACTGTAGTAAGTGTTGCTCCGGGAACGCCTTTCCCGGACCATGGTAAAGGAGCGACCTATGGGCCTGCGCAGCTTTCTCGAACAGCAATTCATCGACGTCATTCATTGGACCGAGCCCGACACGGGCCTCCTCGTTTATCGGTTTCCGATGGCAAATATGGAAATCCAGAGCGGCGCACAGTTGACCGTGCGCGAGTCCCAGATGGCGGCGTTTGTGAACGAAGGGCGGATCGCGGACGTCTTCGGACCGGGCCTGTACACGCTCACCACGCGCACGCTGCCGCTGCTGACCGACCTCAAGAACTGGGATAAGGAATTCCATTCGCCGTTCAAGAGCGACGTCTTCTTTTTCTCGACGCGGCAGCAGATCAATCAAAAGTGGGGCACCGCGACGCCCATTACGATTCGCGAAAAGGAATTTGGCGCGGTTCGCGTGCGCGCTTATGGCATCTACTCGTATCACGTGACCGATCCGCGCGTATTCTTTACCAAGATCAGCGGCACGCAGGAGCTTTACCGGGTCGAGGATCTGGAAGGGCAGTTGCGGAACACGATTGTCGCCAAAATGACCGAGGTGATTGCGCCGGTGGACGTCGCTTTCCTGGATATGGCGGCAAATCAGGGCGAGTTGGCGCGGAGAGTGAGCGATCAAATCCGCCCGGCCTTTGCGGAGTTGGGGCTGGGTCTCGATTCGTTCGTTGTCGAGAATCTCTCGCTGCCGGACGAGCTGCAAAAATTCCTGGATCAGCGCATCAGTATGAACATGGTCGGTGATCTGGGCCGGTACACGCAGTTTTCAGCGGCGCAATCGATTCCCATCGCAGCTGCGAATCCCGGTGGCGGAGGAGCGGGGGAAGGCGTCGGCTTGGGCGCTGGAATTGCCATGGGACAGACGCTCATGAACGCGATGAAGAACGGCCCCGCCGCCGCGCCGCTTGCTTCAGCCGAAACCAAGTTCTGCCTGGAATGCGGCAAGGCGATTCCCCGCCCGGCCAAGTTCTGCCCGGAATGCGGCAAGCCGCAGCCCACGGCCTGAAGACGCCATGAACTGTCCCAACTGCGGCGCTCCGATGCGGCCGGCGGAGACCGAAGACTCGCTCTGTTGTGAATACTGCCGGAGCATCTACACGCCGGAAGAGAACGAAGAAGGTGTTCGCCTATTGGGCGAGGATTCGCCGCTACATTGCCCGGTATGCGCGGCGCCGCTTCAGGAGGCCGCACTCGCGAGCCACCGAATCCGTTATTGCTCCCGGTGCGAAGGGATGCTGGTGAAGATGGATGATTTTGTCGGGCTGATCAGCGAATTGCGTGCCGGGCACTCGGCAGCAGGTAATGTGCAATCCGCGGCAGACCGCCGGGGACTCGAGCGCCATATCCAGTGCCCGCAATGTAACCAGCCGATGGATACCCACTTCTACGAGGGCCCGGGTAACATCATAATCGACGACTGTTCCCATTGCTTCCTGAACTGGCTGGATAAAGGGGAGCTCATGCGGATCGTGCACGCACCCGATCATCTCTACGCTCGGGATGAGTACGGAAGGTAGACAGTGCCTGCCCGTCGGCCCCGCCAAAATACGCTATTCTTGTAATCTTTAGGAGCGTTCCATGAACGACTGGGTGTACGCGCAGGGCCACGCCGCCGAGCAACTGGCGCGTTTGCATCATTTCTCGATGCTGAAGAAAACGCAGGCGGGCGGCGAGGTGGAATTCACGATCACCGTGAAGGAATTTGCGACGCCAAAGGATGGAGCCCTCGTGTTCTTCGCCCAGGCCGATAAGCAGACCAATCAGAGCGTCGCACCTTACACGCCGTGCGGATGGGGTAAGACGCTGCTCGGGGCGCTGCAGGAGTGCGTTCGGGAAATCAATCGATTCCCCTACCAGGAGCAGGACTCACAAGCGGTGAACGCTTAAAACCCCGCTGAACCCCTAAATTGCGAGTGCTCCCGTGCTGTCACCAAGGTGTTCGACGGGGACACCCGCGTCGGCAAGCATCGTGAGCAGGAGATTGTTCATCGGAGTTTCCCTAGGGAGCCGCACATGTCCACCCCTGCCGGAAGCGCCGCCGGCCAGCAGAATCGGCAAGTTGTCGTGCTGATGAGTGTTTCCATCGCTCAGGCTGCTGCCGTACAGCAGTACGGTGTGATCCAGCAGATTGGCGTCTCCTTCGGGGATGTCTCGCAGTTTTTTGAGTAATTGCGCGAATATTTCGACGTGCAGCCGGTTAATTCGGGCGACGTGATCGATTTTTTCACGATCGCCCTGGTGATGGGTGAGAGTGTGATGCCCTTCGGACAGACCGATTGAATCGTAAACCCGTTCGCTGCCTTCGCGCCCGATCATGAACGTCACAACCCGCGTCAAGTCTGCCTGGTAAGCGAGGATTTGCAGGTCAATCATCAGGCGGGCGTGCTCTTTGAACGAAGCGGGGATTCCGGCAGGCCGCTCCAGAACCGGCAACAGGGAATTCCGCTTCTCGTAAGACTGCAGTCGGCGCTCGACGTCGCGGACCGAATCGAGGTATTGGTCGATCTTGAGCCGGTCGCCCGTACCAAGCTTGGCTTGTACGCGGCTTACATCTTTTTGAATGAAGTCGAGAAGGCTGCGGTCTTCGCGTCGGCGCGCGGTCTGAGACGAAGGCGCGCCGCCGTCTTCATCGCCGAAGAGACGATCGAAGACGGCGCGGGGATTGATCTCAAACGGCAATGGAGTGACCGGATCGCGCCAGCTTATGGTATTGGTATAGGCGCAGCTATATCCGCTGTCGCAGCCTCCCGCGAGCGCGCCGCGCTCCAGTCCGATTTCGAGCGATCCGAGTCGAGTCGACGCGCCCAGAAACCGGGCGCCCACCTGATCCGCCGAAACGCCGGCGCGAAGGTTGGCGCCTTCGGTTTTTCGTGGGTGCACGCCCGTGAGAAACGTGGCGCCTGCGCGGCCGTGATCACCCGGCCCGTCGCCCAATGCCCGCCCGTTCGCCTGGGCCAGTCCGCTTACCACTAGCACTTGGTCTGAAATGCCGGCCAGAGGCTCCAGAATGCCCGTGAATTCAAAACCGGCGCCTTCGGCGGCCGGTGTCCAGCGATCCATGATGACGCCGTTCGGGACATACACAAAACCCAGCCGCTTCGGCCACTGCGTCCTGCTTCGGGCCGAAAGGGCCGGAACCATGGCATCCAGAAAGGGCAAGGCAACAGTCGCCCCCAAGCCCCGAAGCACAGCACGCCTCGATAACGCTTTGCGGCTGATGATCAATTGCTCCTCCGCATCTGGAAAGGAGTGCTGCCCACGATGCCCAAGACAATCGAAGAGAAGCGGAACTCATCGCGAGCGGCTTTTCGATCAATGGCGCGAATCGTTGGCTGATCGTACCATTCCAGGCCGCGGCCGAGCGCGAACGTCAGCAATTTGGTGGTAAATGTGGCCACAAACTCTTGCCGGCGATCCCAAAGCGCGGCTTTCAACCCAGCGGGTCCTTCGAATTCGGTGCCATCCGGCAGCCGGGCGGAGGCGTCAATGAGACTGCCGGCTTCTTCAGTGCGCCACTTTCCCACGGCGTCATAGTTATCGAGAGCGAATCCCAACGGATCCATAACGGCGTGGCATGATGCGCAAGCAGCCTGACTGCGGTGCCGCTCCATTTGCCGCCGAACGGCGAGCATTTCTTGGTCCTTCTCCGGCTGAGGCAGGCTCGGAATATCCGGAGGAGGTGGAGGAGGAGGCGCGCCCAGAATGTTTTCCAGGATCCATTTACCACGTAGCACGACCGAAGTCCGTGTGGCGTAGGACGTCACGGTCAGAATGCTGCCCTGCCCGAGAAGGCCGCCCCGCCGGTTATCCGCGAAATCGACCCTCCGAAACTCATCGCCCTGCACACCGTCAATTCCGTAGTGCCGCGCCAGGCGTTCATTGAGGAAACTGAAATTGGCCGCCCACAGATCGGTGACACTCCGGTCTTCGCGAAAGATGTCTTCGATGAAGAGTTCTGTCTCGCGCCGGAACAACTGGCGCAGACCGTCATCGAATTCAGGAAACAGACGAGGATTCGGCCCCGCAAACCTCAGATTGGAGAGCGCGAGCCACTGGGTGGCGAAATTTTTCACTAGCGCATCCGATCGCGAGTCCGCGAGCATGCGCCTTACCTGATGCTCCAGTTCCCCGGGATCGCTCAACCGGCATTGCGCTGCAAGATTCAGCAACTCATCGTCGGGGATGCTGCTCCACAAGAAAAACGACAACCGCGACGCCAGTTCCAGGTCGCTGACGCGGTGCACGGAGGGACTGCCTGGCGGGTCTGTTTCAATGTGGAATAGAAACTCCGGAGATACCAGGACGGCTCGCAACGCGGCCTCAATTCCGGCCGCAAACCCACCGTGGCGCCGCCCCGAGGCGTAGAAAACCAGCAGTGGCTTTAAATCCGAATCCGCTATCGGCCGCCGGTACGCGTGCCGGGCGAGGGAGCCCAGGATGGCCTTCGCACAAGATAGGTTGGCGGAGGTGGGGGCCGGCTCACAGGTAAGGAGCTTCCGTCGGGCGACAGCATCCTCAAGCGCGAGCTTGCTGATGTGCCGCGCGGCTGCGAGACACCTCTCCAAAAACGCGGGCGATACCGACAAAACATCTCCGATGTTGTCGAAACCATACCCCGAGTCGTCCGGCGGCAAAAGGGAGTCGATGTCCACTTGCAAGCCGAGCAGGTCACGAACGGCGTTACCGTACTCGACACGATTGAGCCGGTGAACTACGGACCGGCCCGGATCGGGATGTAGTGCCGCGCTCTCGTCCAGCGCATCCTGCACCGCGGCCACGAAGGCGTTCCGGCTCTGGTTGTCCGGCTTCGGCACCACGGGCGGCGGCATCTCGCTTGTACGTACCTTGCGAAGAATGTGCTCCCATGTTGCCCCGGCGTCGGTTGTGCCGGAGGCGGCCTCGATCACCGGCAACTCTTCAAACGCCAGTCCGGCAGTCCGCAATGTGTGGTTGTGACAAACGAGGCAGTAGCGATTGACAAACGTCCGCGGCGCATCTTGGGGAAGCGCCGCGGAAGCCCAAAGAGCCACACTCCAGGTTAGTAGCCGCATGCTCAGACCGGCGATCGCGACTTAGTGTAGCACCCGCAAAAACGGAATCGGTCCCAGAAAATGACCCGTCGAGTACCGTAAGCGGTTGAGTACGCGAACCGTCT
>DATGII010000097.1:0-19782 GCA_035295805.1 Bryobacteraceae bacterium
AAGGTGCGGGCATCGGCGCCGGAATCGGCGGAGCGGTCGGTCTCGCTACCGCGCTGGTGACTCGCGGGCCGGAGGTTGACCTTCGTCCGGGAGCGACCTTCGATGTCGTGTTTGATCGCGCCGTGCCGGTCGATTAAGGCGCCGGCCTTACCGCTTTACAGGTTTGCCGTACACTTCGATCAAGGCAACGTCGGACCAGCCGCCCTGCCCGTGGCCGCTGCCCGGACTCAGATCGGTGAAGCCCACCTCATCCACTTTGCTCAAGTCGGGCTTCTGCACAATGGTTCCGTGCGTCACGACTTTCTCCGGATCCAGCCGCAGCCAGCGAACTTCCGAAACCAAAAACTCGCTTTGTAGCCAGTCGCCCGTCGAGCCATCGGCGTGATCACCGACCAGCATTGTGCCGTCCGCAAGCTTGACCACCGGATGGACCTGATGGAATCCGGAGACCTTGGTGATCCAGCGGATCTTGGCGATGCCCGTGAGGTCGACGTAATTCTCTTTGTCGCGGAGCGTGGCGGCGCAATTCGCCGTGCACAACCCCGTCCACAGGTGGATCGGGTTGCCGGGATTGCCTTCCTGGCCTGTCTCCTGAATGTTCTTGCCGTCGCCGTAGAGCTTTAATTCCAAGTTCGGGTTGCCGGTTGCATCGGCGGTCACAGGATGTTCGGGCGCGTTGGCGGGCTGCTTCCATTCCTCGCGGAAAAATAGCGGTGGACGCGGTGGGCCTGCAGGCTCGCCGCCACGCCGTCCGGCCCGCGCGGGAGCAGCGCCCGGCTCCTGGCCGAGAGCGATTCCTACCGCTATCAGAAATGCCAAGCTAATCATGCGTCGAAGCATCGAGACCTCCCAGATCCCGCTCATTATATCAATGCCAAAGCGCCCGGCAGAGATCTGCTAGACTCTACGGCATGAGCCCTGAAACGCGAAGCGAGATCGTGCAGATTCTAGAGGGGAGCCGGAACGACTTCGTGGAAGCCGTGCGCGGCGTAACCGAAGCCCAGGCACAGGCGCATCCCCAGGCGGGCCGCTGGTCGGTGCTGGAGTGCGTGGAGCACGTCACTACCGTTGAGGTGCGGTTCCTGGGCCGCCTCGAGAACGCTCCGCGCGAAGGAGCTCCCCCGCTGGATAAAGAAAAGGAATCCGCTTTACAGGCCCGGGTGCAAAGCCGGGCGAACCGCGCGGAAGCGCCCGAGCCCGTCCGGCCGACCGGCCGGTTTTCCACATTGGGCGCGGCGCTCGCCGCGTTTCAGGCGGCACGGGATTGCACCGTCCGCTTCGCGGAGCGAGAGAGCGCCGCCCTCTATCAGCGCGCCGAGTCCCACCCGCGATTCGGACCGCTCAACGGGATGGAACTCCTGATCATCATGGCGGGCCACGCGCGGCGGCATGCCGAGCAGATCCGTGAGCTCAAAGCCGCCCTCGGGCAAGCCTGAATTCGCCTCGCCCCTCCGTTGGGAAAAGTCCAATCGACCAAAATGGTTCAAATCTGAAAAAACGGCACTGAGAGGAAACGAGTTAGTGAGGGGCTCGAACCATCTTGGTCCAAAGCTATTCTCCGCAGACCTCGGGAACACTCGTGATCGTGCCGCCCAGCGATCGGATTTCCTCCAGGGTTCGGCCCGCATCGTTCGCATGCAATTCCCCGATCGCGTCCGCCACCACCGTCACCGGCTTTCTTAGCGCCAGCAGGCCGCGCGCAGCGCTGGCGACGCAGATTTCCGTCACCACGCCGTACACCACGTACCGGTCGCCATTGAGTATCTGCAAAATGCGCGACAGGTTAGGAGCCTGAAAAACGTCGACCGATTGCTTTTCGATGATGATCTGATCGGCACCGGCGAGCGCGGTCTCGCAATTGCGATTGGGTATCACAATGCGTTTTTCGAGCAGCGTGGCAGCCGCCTTTTGCTGGCCCCAGGTTCCGGCGATGCAATGCGGCGGCCAGCGCGCAAATTCCGGATCGTTTTCAGCGTGGGCGTCCGCCGTCGAAACTACAGCCATCCCGTGCGCAGCAGCATACCGGTTGAGCCGTACGATCGCCGGAATAATTCGCTCGGCGCCAGGGACATACAGCGCTCCGGCCGGGTAGAGAAAATCGAGTTGCGTGTCGACATCGACGAAAACCGTCTTCATAACATCACGTTGCGCCGCGTCCGATCGATCAGGGTCTGCAGATCGAGGCTAAACACAATCGGGCGAGCCTCCGCCGGCTCCAATTCCCGCAGCGGCTGCGGCAGGCGCGCGACCGCTTCGGCGGCCCGGCAGCGGACCTCCTCCAGAGTCGGGAGCGGCTCAACCAGCCGCCCGCCTAGAATCACCGGACGCAGTAGCGCTTCCCCCTTGCCGCACTCCCCCGAGCGGGCGATCACATCGCGCTCCGGCTCGCGAAACACCTGTTTAGCCCCGGGCAGAGAGATCTTTTCTTCGCTCAACTTGGTAGTGAACCGGTTGATGCCCCCGATATTCAATTCGACAATCTTGTAGGTCGCGTGGAGGTACGGCGCGTCGCCGGAGGTCGCAAGCTGGGTGCCCACACCGAAGGCGTCAATCGGAGCGCCGGCGCGGACCAGGTCGCGGATTTTGAATTCGTCCAAATCTCCAGTCACCATGATCTTCGCGTCCCGCAGACCGGCTTCCTCCAGCACCGCGCGGACCTGGCGCGAAAGCGCCAGCGAATCGCCGCTATCGATGCGCACACCCCAAATCGGTGGGCCAACCTGCGCCGCGCGCCGGGCCCCTTCCACGGTGTCATAGGTATCGATCAGCTGGACTGTGTTCTCGCCGAGCACGCGCTGCAACTGGCGAAACGCCTCGGTCTCACTCGAAAACGACATGATCCAGGAATGCGCGGCGGTCCCCATCACAGGAACGCCAAAACGAAACCCGGCCAGCGTGTTGCTGGTTCCGGCGCATCCGGCGGCGTAGGCCGCGCGCGCCGCCAGCACGCCGGCTTCGGCCGTATGCGCCCGCCGCGTTCCGAATTCCACTACGGCCCGGCCCTGGGCTGCCTCGACACAGCGCGCTGCCTTGGATGCGACCAGCGTCGGGAACGTGATCGCCGAAAGCACATACGTCTCCGGAATCTGCGCTTCGATCAGCGGGGCCCGAATCGTGAGCACCGGTTCGCCCCCGAACATCGGGGTCCCTTCCAGGACGGCGAACAAGTCCCCGCTAAAGCGAAACCCGCGCAGGTACTCGAAGAAGCCGTCGGACACCTGGCGAAACTGAGGCAGGCCGCGCAGGTAGCCGATCTCCTCGCTGCTGAAGTTCAGATTGAGAAGGAAATCGACAACGTGCGGCAGCCCCATTACCAGCGCGAAATTACGCTTCGCCGGCAGGCGGCGAATGGCCAATTCAAAGCTGGCTCGTTCGGAGGTCTTGCCGGCTTCGAAATAGCCGGCCGCCATGGTCAGCTCGTAAAGGTCCGTCAGTAGGCCATTCACGAGCTATTTCTTTTTCGCCTGCGCGGGAGCGGGCGCCGCCTCTTTAATGCCGGATATTGCCTTCTGCAGGTCATCCACCGCTTTGCTATCGAGCACGTAGACGCCCGGCTCGTTCTCGCGCTTGGCGAAGTATTGATCTCCTTGCTTGGAAATCGAGACTTTCTCGATACGTTTGCCGTTGCTGGACGTGACGTCCGCTTCCAGCACCATCGTCCCGCCGCCGCTGTCGGCCACCTTGGTGGCAGTCAAATCGCGCAGCTTGTCGATCACGTTCTGCACGCTGGTGTTGTCCATCGTCTTCGATCCGGCCATCCATTTGTCGCCGTTCTTGGTGTACCCAGCGCCCTGAATATTCAGATACGACGGGTCGCTGAAACCGAAGTCATACACCTTCTTGTTCCGGAAATCGTCCAGGCCTTTGTCGAAGTTCTTTCCCGTATCCGCGCTTACCTTGAAAATGCCCGCCACCGCCGAACTCTTGGCGTAGTAATTGTCGCCCTTTTTGCGAATTTCCAGGGTCTGATTACCGCTGGAATCGGTGACGGTGGCGGTGGCCACCTTGGCGCCGGACGCGAAATCGGTGGCCGCCGCTTTGGTGTCGCCGGTCAGATCCATGCGCGCGTCTTTCAGGTTATTGACGAGCGTATCGACCTGCGAACCGTCGGCGCGCCACGGCTTCGGTTTAAGAATTTGCCAGTCGCCCCCGCTATTTTTACCGAACTCGATGGGCATGCCCTTGGCGTCCAGTTCGACCCGCGTCAGCTTGGCGGAATCGAAGGTAAGCAGCCGCTTGTCGCGCAGATCGTTGAGAGGCTTGTCGATGGCATTCTTGTTGTACGTCGCAATCGTGAAGACCCGGGGGTCGTTAGCGAGCTTGGCGTAGTTACCCGATCCGGTCGGCGTTTCGTCACCGATCATCAAATCGTCGGTTTTGCCATCTTTCTTGACAATCTGTACGTCGAGCGCCGGCTCCTTCAGCCCGTAAGGCGTCAGATCCGACGCCTTGTCTTCCACCACGGCATCCGCGTTGAGGCCGCCGAGCGTGGTAATCAGGGAACCGACCGTGTCTGGATCCGCGGGCAGTGCTTCGGGTTGGGTCAGTCGCCACTTGCCCGGACCGCCCGTCACGTCGATCGTCTCCGCCGGTTTTTTCAGCCGGATCTCTTGAAACTGGTCGCTGGGAATAGAGAGGATCTTCGTCGTGGTGTCGGTCGACTTACTGGCCTGCGCCTGCTTCTTATTGGACCACCAGGTCGCGCCGCCGAGGACCGCCAGAACCGCGACGGCAATGATCAGTCCGTTCGGCTTCATGAGTTACCTCCGCTTCCACCAGGTGCCCAATCCCATGCCAACCACGGCCAGCGGGAAGAACACCACGCTCAGCCAGAACATCATGCGCTGGCGGTTGGCGTTCATATTGAGCGGCTGATTGGAAGGCTCCTTCGGCCGGATCGAGATGAGATCTTCATCCGCCGACAGCCAGTTGATCATGTTGAGGAACAGATCGCGGTTGCCTTGAAAACGGATGAGCGAGTTGCCGATCCACGTCGAGCTGCCGACCACTACAAACCGGCCGTTCTTGTTGTAGGTGCCGGCCGCGGCCAGAAGCAGCGGCCCTTTTTTGTCGGTCTTCGGATTGATGGTGATCCGCCCGGAGCTCAGATTGGTGGTCGCAAAGCTGTTGTCGCCCGTGGAGAACAGTTTATCGACCGTGGTCTTGTCCGTATTCTTGACATCCAGAGTACGCGCCAGCGGGAACGCCGTCGGAATGTCTTTCATCGGATTGACGATCGCCTGGGAATCATAATTCGTGACCAACGGAACTTCCGGTCCGAGGCCGAACACGCGCCCGATCCCGCTCGTATCGAGCGCGAGATCCTTATTGAGAGTCACGCCCCAGCTTTCGAGCAGCGTCTCAAGGCCGGTGTTCTCCTGCGTGTCGTCCTTGCCGAGTTTCAGCGAAGGATCGAGAAGGAATAGCGCCTTGCCGCCATTCTCGACATAGGTCTTGATGGCGTCCACTACGGGCTGCGGATATGCGATGCGGGGACCGCCTACCACCAGGATCGTGCAATCCTTCGGAACCTCCACTTTTCCCGCCGCCGCCGGAGCCCCGACATTGACCGTGGTAGAAGCCGAGGGTGCGGCCGCGGCGGAACTCTTCGCCAAGTCGATCGACCGCGTCTTATAGTTATTCGACTCGAGCGCGCTCTTGACCGCGCCGTAGCCGTCGCCGGCCGTGCTGTCGTCCAGGCTCTTTTCGCCGGCGCCCGACAGGAAACAGGCATTCCGCTCGCCGGATTTCAGCGAACGAATCAAGGCGCCGGTGATCTCTTCCTCAGTCAGAGATTTGGCCGATTCCTTGCGCACGCCGCTGTCGACCAGGATAGTGGTGTCGCGGCTGAACCCGGCGGCCTTGGCCTGCTGCGGCTTCTTCACCGGATCGATGTAGGTCACGTGCACCTTCGGCGACATATTCGAATACCGGTCAAGCAGATTGTGCGCGCCGGCGAAGGAAGAATCGCGGTCGAAGTAAGTGATGTGAATGTCGTTCTTCAGCCCGTTGACCACCTTTTTGGTCTGGTCTGAAAGGCTGAACTGCTTGTTGGACGTGGAATCGTACGACTTGTCGTACCGGTTAGCCAGGAAATTGACGGCCACGAGCACGGCCAGGATCACCAGAATGTAGGTAGTGGCGTAGGCCGCGTATTTGGTTTGCCGGGCTTTCATCCAGTTCGCCATTTATGCCCTCCACCTCAGAGATTCCATCGCGCGTGAGGTAACGAATAAAGCAAAGAAAATCATAGACAGATAAAAAATCACGTCCTTCGATTCCAGGACGCCTTTGGAGAAATTGTCAAAATGCGTCACGATCGACAGGTAGTTGATTACCTGCGGCAGTACGCCGACATCGTTGGCCGTCGACCAGCTCAGCAGCCACAGCAGCAGGCACACAAAGAATGTGACGCCGCCGGCGATGATCTGGTTCTTTGTCATGGTCGAGATCAGCGCGCCGATAGCCAGCAGGCAGCCGCCCTGTAAAAGCAGCCCCAGATAAGCCACCAGCACCGGTTTAATGTCCGGCTTGCCCCACGCAAACAACAATGCCACGTTGATCATTGACATCACCAGGATGCAAGCGAACAGCAGCATCGCGCCCAGCCACTTGCCGAGGATGATCTGCAGATCCGTAATCGGCGAGGTGAGCAGCAGCTCGATCGTGCCTGAGCGCTTTTCTTCCGCGAACAGCCGCATCGTGATCATCGGAATCAGGAACAGCGTGATCGTGCTCGAAAAACCGAGCAGCGGGGTAATGATCTGATCGTTGATGCTCATCGGACCGCCGCCGCCCTGAAATTGCATCTGGAAGCTGAAGCGCAGGAAATCGGTGGTGGCGTTAAAGATGACGAACCCGAAGATCAGCGCGAAAAACGCCATCAACAGGTACGCGATCGGCGAGGCGAAATAGGCGTTGAGTTCCTTTCGGCAGATGAGAAGAACGGCTCTCATGCGGTGACTCCTTGGGTTTCTTTCAATCCGGCATCTTTTTGCTCGGCCGCCGTCAGTTGCAGGAAGATGTCTTCGAGGCTGAGTCCGATGGATTTCAATTCGTTGAGGTTCCAGCCCGAATTCACCACCGTGCGGGCGAGGTCGGCGCGGATCTGCCGGCCTTGCAGGCTTTCGACCTCGAACAGCAGCTTGCCGTCACGGGAATCTTTCATCATGACGCGGCTGACGCCGGAGACGGTTTCCAGCCGCTGCTGCACCTCGGTGGGATTCGGCCGGCCGCCGGAAGCCTCTAACTCGAGCGCCACGGCTTCGGAGCCGCGCAGCCGGTTCGTCAGGTTGGCGACCGAATCGATCGCCACCAGCTTGCCCTGGCTGATAATGATGACGCGCTCGCAGGAATGCTCCACTTCCGACAGGATGTGAGTGCTGAGAATGATGGTGTGATCGCCGGCCAGCGAACGGATCAACTCGCGCGTCTCGATAATCTGCTTGGGATCGAGGCCCGAAGTGGGCTCGTCAAGGATCAGCACGTCGGGATTGTGAATGATGGCTTGCGCGAGGCCGACGCGCTGGCGGTAGCCTTTGGAAAGCTTCCCGATCAGCTTGCTGCGCACGTCGGCGATGGCGCAGCGGTTCATCACTTCGTCGACCCGGCCGTTCACGGCCTGGGAAGCGATGCCCTTCAGCCGGGCGACAAACTTCAGATATTCGACAACCTCCATTTCCGGGTAAACCGGAGGCGTCTCGGGTAAATATCCGATGCGCTTCTTCACCTCCATGGGGTGCTCGAGCACATCGAACCCGGCAACGCTCGCGCTGCCGGCGCTGGGCGGGAGAAAACAGGTCAGCACCCGCATCGTCGTGGTCTTCCCGGCGCCATTCGGCCCTAGAAATCCCACGATCTGGCCCTTTTCGACTTCGAAAGAAATGTTGTCTACAGCGACAGTTCGAGCATATCGCTTGGTCAGACCTTCGACTTTAATCATGTTGGTATCCCAGACAAAACAGACGCGGTCGTTGCCATTTGGGTACGCGCGAGAACTCTAAAGTGAATTCCGCAACGGTTTACCGGTTGAACTTTTATGATAGAGACGGAAATCGAGTGTTGTCAAATGAAAGGGTAGATCCACGGAAAAGCGTGCCAGTCAGCCCCGTAATTCCCGGTAAGCCCATTGAATTCAAATCCCGCATGCGCCAATGGAGCCGGGCGGCCTGGGGCTTGGCCCTCCTGTTGGTGAGTTTGCCGGTAGCGAGCCGCCTCCTGCTGGGCGCCTGGGGTTTTCCGGAGGCCGGTGAACTGGCGGCACTCTGTTTTATGGCCGGTCTGTATCTGGAGGTTCTCGGCCGCCGCCGCTGGCGCACTCTGCGCGACGACGCCGAGGCCCTGGAGCGCGCGCTGGCGCTGGCCGCCCAAGGCCGCACCGAAGAAGCGATTGCTCGACTCACCCGGGCTCTCCGAGTAAGCCCGCGGCTGTGGCAGGCCTACCAGTACCGCGGGCAGCTGCGGCTCCGCCAACCGGAGTCCTGGGAAGCCGCGTTGTCGGATTTCGGCGAAGCGATCCGGATCGCGCCGCGGGAGTCCCAGTTATACGCGTTGCGCAGCCAGGCCTTCGTCG
Organism: Bryobacteraceae bacterium; assembly: GCA_035295805.1. Taxonomy (GTDB): domain Bacteria; phylum Acidobacteriota; class Terriglobia; order Bryobacterales; family Bryobacteraceae; genus PSRJ01. The sequence goes on from DATGII010000097.1 coordinate 8,573, forward strand.
TGCTCGGCGACGAGGAATCGGCGCGCCGGGATTCGGAAACCGCGCGGGCGCTCGACGCTGGTGAGGCTGGCGACTAATGGCTGATTGTATACTGGCGTTTCAGAAACCCATGACGGCGCAATCCATTGATCCCACGCTCCACTCCCTTGACTCATGGCTTCAGGCTGGCCGCGACGCGCGGCGCCACGCGCTCGAGGTGCTGCCGGCCTGCATTCGGGCGCTCGATGCTCCGATTCATGCATGGGTCACAGTGGCCCCTCAGCCGCAAACCGGTGACGGAACGCTGGCCGGCATTCCTTTCGCTGTGAAAGATATCATTGAGACCGAAGGCCTGCCCACCGAATATGGCTCGGCCTTGTACCAGGGCCGGCGGGAGACCGGGGACGCCGTCATTGTCCGGTTATTGCGAGGCGCGGGCGCGATCGTCCTGGGGAAAACCGAGACGGCCGCCTTCGCGTACAAAACGCCCGCTGTGACGCGCAATCCACGCAATCTGGAGCATACGCCCGGCGGCAGTTCGAGCGGCTCGGCAGCCGCGGTCGCGGCCGGCATGATTCCGCTGGCGCTTGGCACCCAGACCCTCGGTTCGGTGCTGCGCCCGGCTTCCTATTGCGGCATTACCGGCTTCAAACCCACGCACGGCCTGTTTTCGATGCAAGGCGTGCTCAGCATGGCGCCAAGTCTGGATACGCTCGGGTTCTTCACGGACACGCCGCAGGATATGGTCCGGCTTTGGGAGGCGCTGGCGCAGCCGCACGGCGCCGAAGAAGATTTCGCGTTCGGCGTCCCGGAGCCGCTGCCCGAGCTGGAGCCGGCGATGACTGAAGCGCTGAAGCGTGCGGTGGCGGCGCTGCGCGGCCGCGGCCTCGAAGTTCGCGGCCTGCCCATCACCGCGATGCTGGACCGGCTGGCCGAAGAAACGCGCGTGGTGATGTTTTACGAAGGGGCGCGTTCGCACGAAGCACGATATCGGCAATACGGCGATCAGCTTCAGGATCTCGCGGAGCTGGTGCGAGACGGCTTGCAGATCGCCGAGGCCCGGTATCGCGAGGCGCTCGCGTTCATCGCGGAAAGCCACCGCCGGATAGCCGAGTGCTATGAAACGACACCCGTCATTCTGGCGCCGGCCGCGACCGGTCCGGCGCCGCAAGGCTTGGCGTCTACCGGCGATCCACGAGCGAATTCCCCCTGGACGGCGCTGGGCACGCCGGCCCTCTCGATCCCCATGCCGGTATCCGGCTTGCCGCTCGGCCTGCAACTTACAGCCGCGCGCGGTCAGGATGCGCGCGTGCTGCACGCCGCGCGGCGTGTCGCCCGCTTGCTCTGAGCCGGCTCAACGCGGATTCACTTGGCTTCGGCGGGCGTCGACGTGGCAGGACCCTGCCCCACAATCTCGAGCACGCATTCCACGTCTTTGGCGCCGTCGTAGTGAATCTGCTTGGCGTAATGCGTCACGTAGCTGCCGGCGGGCACGGGCACCGTACTATCGGGATCATATTTCGTCCCCGTGCCGACCCACCAGGTCCCCGAAAGCACAGTTATGTACCGGTCGTTCGGGTGAAAATGCGGACGGCTCATATGATGCGGTGTCCACTTGTTCAGGTAAACGTACAGCCCCGGTTTGGACGGATCGCCGACGAGGTTTGCCACCTCCGCGCCGCTGCCGTTGGATTTCCATTTGATCTGATTGGGCATCTGGATCATGATCGCGGCCGGATTGAGGTCAGCAATGCCGACGGACCCCAGCCAAACGAACAGGACAGCTCCCAAACCGATGCGAGACAGGCGCCGCAGCGCCCGAGACGTAGACATGCTTCCCTCCTCTGTGCTCGAGGCACACGGGGCCTCGGGGCCCTACATATCCTACCAGCGATTTTCGCGAGGGGGAATCGCTCTAATGGGCCTCCACCACCGGGAGGGCTAGCAGGCCTTTGGCTTGCAGACCGGACAGGGCCAACCCGTAGCGGCCGCGGATGCCGGTTTTTTCGAAAATATGGCGGAGATGGATTTTTACGGTGCCGGTTCGGATGCCAAGCATCACGGCGATGTCCTTGTTCTTCATCCCGCGCTCCACCAGCTCCATCACCTGTAGTTCACGCGCGGTCAGGCAGGCTCGCGCCAGGCGGGCGGGCCTGTTCTTAGCAAGCAGCACACCGGGCTCGACCCAGGTTTCCCCGGCGCAGGCGGCACTGAGGCATTCCAGCAGGCTTTCGATCGGTGCTGTCTTGCGGATCACGCCTCGGGCTCCGGCCTGTAAGAAACGCAAGGCCTCCGCCTCGGGCACCGAGACTCCCCATACCACCACCGCGGTGCGGAAATGCTCGTCGCGAAGAACTTTCAGGCTTTCCATGAGGGCCGAAATGCCGAAATTTCGGTCCACCAGCAGCAGAGACGGCGCCGCAGTCCGAACGATCTGCAGGGCTCGGTCCAAAGAGGTCTCAGTCGCGCTGACACTCCAGATACCGGAGGCTGCCAACACGCTCCGCACTCCCGCGATCGCCACCGGCTCGGCGTCGCACACTAACACCGTGTACACTACCAACTCCTCGGGCGCCTCCAACGGCGCTTCCGATACCTCTATCGGCCAAGTCTTCCGATTACTTTAGTTCCGCCTTGCCGCACGGCTTCTCAATCTTGTTTACCGCGCACCGGCCTCAGCGGATGGCCACCGTGCCCAGCGCATATTCGGCTAGGTCGATCCAGCGATGATTCAAAGTGTTTTGCACCAACACCGCCCGCTCCGCCCGGAACCGCCGAGGTCCCTGGTACTCCCGCCAGCGGCGCACCGCCGTTTCCCGTAAACCGGCGACTTCCGCCTGCGAGATTTCCTGGGCCAGCGTCAGGTGCGGATGGTAATCAAAAGGCTCGATGAAGTCCAGCACACTCCGATTCATGGCCGTATGCATGCGGCGCAGCTCCGAAGCTCCCGCGCCCAGTTCAATGTAGACCACATCGGTTACCGGAAAGGTGTCGATATCGGTCAGTTCAATCTCAAACGGGTTCCAGGCATCCGTCAGGAGCCGAACCTGGTTGGAAGCCACGGTCCAGTCCACGCGCAGAGGACGGGGCGGCAGTACGCTGACATGGGCGTGAGGATTATCATGCGGCACCAGTTCCCGGCGCAGGCCGTCCAGAAAACGCCCCAGCGGATCCGGAACGTAAATTACGAGCGCAAAAAGGTTTAGGCGTTCTTCCAACGGAATATGGGAGTGCGCCCCCGATTGGTCGGAACTCATGCTTTCTCTATGGTAACCATTTTGTGGATTTTGCACCGGACCACCCCCTGCGGTCCGACTCACCTGTTACCCTCAGTATGATGTCAAGCAGCCGCAATTCGAATCCGCTGGTTACCCCGCAATTCCGGATTCCGTTCGATCAGATCCGCGCGACCGACGTAGAGCCGGCCATCGCCGCCCTATTGGCGGATGCCCGCCAGCAGTTGGAATCGCTGGCCGCCAACCCGGCGGAGCGCAATTTCGAGAACACCATGCAAGCGCTCGACCGGCTGACCGAGCCCCTCGATTTCGCAATGGCGGTAGTGCGGCACCTGGAGGCGGTCGCGACCTACCCGGAATTCCGAGCGGCGTACAACGCGGTGCAACCCGAGACCAGCGCCTTCTATTCCAAAATTCCGCTGCACGCCGAACTATGGCACGCCATCAAATCTTACGCGGCGACCCCAGAAGCCGCGGCTCTGGCCGGGGAGCGGCGGCGTTTTCTGCACAAGACGATGGACACCTTCCGGCGGCACGGCGCCGATCTGGATCCGGCCGGTAAAAAGCGCCTGGAGGAGATCGACATCGAGCTCGCCCAGCTCACCACGACGTTCAGCGAGCACGTGCTCGATGCCACGAATGCGTTCGAGCTCATCCTCACCGATGAGCGGCAACTGGCCGGGTTGCCGCCTACGGCGGTCGCCTCCGCGCGCGAAAGCGCGGCGCGCCGCCAGAAGGAAGGCTGGCGCTTCACCCTGCAGGCGCCCGACTACTTCGCCGTAATGACCTATCTCGACGACGTGTCGATTCGGCGCAGCATTTACCACGCCTACGCGGTCCGCGCGGCGGCCGACCCCTGGGACAACCGGGGGCTGATCGGGCGTATCCTCGAACTGCGGCGCGAAAAGGCGCGACTGCTCGGATTCCGCGACTTTGCCGACCTGGTGCTGGAAGACCGGATGGCGCACAACGGCGCGCAGGCTCTGGGTTTCCTGGAAGACCTCAAGGCCAAAACCGAAGGGCGCTTCCGGAAGGAAAACCAGGAGCTGCTGGAATTTCGCCGCTCGCTGGAGGGCCTGGCTGCTCCGGAGTTGCAACCGTGGGACGTGGCATATTACGCCGAAAAGCAGCGCGCCGCTCTGTATGCCTTCGATGAGGAGGCGCTGCGCCCGTATTTTTCGCTCGATCGTGTGGTGACCGGCTTGTTCGAATTGACGGGCCGCCTGTACGGGATTCGGGTCACGGAGCGGCCCGGCGTTCCCACCTGGGACCCGCACGCGCGTTACTACGACGTGCACGACCGCGACGGCACGTTCCTGGGCGGCTTTTACGCCGATTGGTATCCGCGCGACAACAAGCGGGGCGGTGCATGGATGGACGCTCTCGTCACGGGGGGGCCGCGACCGGACGGGTTCCGCCCGCATCTCGGCCTGATCTGCGGAAACCTGACGCCCCCGGTCGGCGGCAGGCCGGCCTTGCTGACCCACCGCGAAGTCGAAACCATCTTTCATGAGTTCGGCCATCTGCTGCACCACCTGTTGAGCAGCGTGGAGATCCGCACCCTGGCCGGCACGAACGTGGCGTGGGATTTCGTCGAACTGCCTTCGCAAATCATGGAGAACTGGTGCTGGGAGCGGGAAGCGCTCGACCTGTTCGCGCGGCACTGGGAAACCGGAGCGCCCGTGCCGGAAGACCTGTTTCAAAAAATGAGAAGAGCGCGAACCTTCCGTGCCGCCAACAATCAGATGCGCCAGCTTGGCTTCGGATTTCTCGACCTGCTGCTGCATGTGCGCTACGACGCGGCAGCCGATGGCGATCCGGTGGATTACACGCGGCGCATCCTGCAGCAATTCAGCCCGGCCCCGCTGCCGCCCGATCACGCCATGATCGCCGCGTTCACACACCTGTTCGGCAGCCCGGTCGGTTATGGCGCCGGATATTACTCTTACAAATGGGCGGAGGTTCTGGATGCCGACGCGTTTACGCGATTTCGCGAACGCGGCATCTTCAGCCCCGAGGTGGGCGGCGCATTCCGGAACCAGATTCTCTCCAAAGGCGACAGTGAAGATCCGGCCGAGTTGTACCGCCGGTTCATGGGCCGCGATCCCGACCCTTCGGCTTTGCTGGTCCGATCGGGTTTAGCGTAACGCGGTTGGCTCGGCGGCCCCGGTTAACGGGCCGTCGCCGGCTGTCCTACGCCTCGAAGACCGAGAGATTCCAGCAGGCCTTTGGATTTGCGCAGCACCAGCTCGATCAGGTTCAGCAGCACCGCCAGCCCCAGCAACGCCGGCCACAACTGCATGGTGGCGGCAATGCTGCGGCCCCCGGCATCGAAGACCTGGCGCGGTTCGGGACGGAAGCGTCCGCCGGTTGCTGAGGCGATCTCCTTCAACAGCGCCTCATTATTTCCGTATTCCACCATCTCATCCTCCTGACGGTAGAATCCAACCTCGGGAAATGCCGGCGAGTCTTCCAGCGGACGAACACGGAACAGGCCTTGGTTCTGCCCGATGTTGAGACTGGCGCGATAATGGCCGGCGGCGATTTTGCTCACCTTGAGAGGCGCGTGGAAGCCGTCGGGACCGAGCGCGAAGATATCGGGAACCACCGCCGGCTCGGGCACGTTCGGCGTGAGATGGTAATCGATGACGAGCAGGTTGCTGGCGCGGTCGAAATCGGCGCTGGCTTCGCTGGCCGGCGCGTGCGGCAGCAGATCGCGGAAGATGTTGGCCCAAAGCTTATCAAAACCCGGCCACGTGACCCAGTTGACCGCCCAGCGGTTCTTCGCATCGGAGGTGAACACGGCGGCGCGCCCGAGTCCGTATTGCCAGCGCACCAGCAGCGGGTCCATCGGATCGGCGTCCAGGATTGTATCGGCGGTTGGCCTGGCCTGGAACCTCACATAGCCGCGCAGGGGCGGCGCATTTTCCATGTCCACTCCATCCAGGATTTCCGCCTGCTTGACCACATGGGGGCGGATCGCTTTTTCCACCGCGGTCATGCCGGTATGCTCTTCGACGTCGCGCAGCAGCAGTTGCTCCAGACCGGCGGGGTCATTTAGAAAATAGGATTTACCATCGGCGGCGGAAGCGACGCGCTCGAGGTAAGCGCGGTTTACGTCGAGGCCGAGCCCGACCGTGGAAATGGTGACGCGGTTGTTGCGCGCTTCGCGCGCCAGCGCCATGCTGTCGCCTTCTTCGGAGATGCCGTCGGTGAGCAGCACGACGTGCTTATAGATGGCCTTTTCGGGAATGATGCGGCGGTAGGCTTCGTTGAGCGCGGGGGCGATCTGGGTTCCGCCGTCGGGCTGAATTCCGGCGATCAGCCGTTTGATGACGGCGGGCTGATCGGCCTTTCGAATGGGAACGGCCCACTCAAACGTGTTATCGAAGATGAGGACGCCGACCGAATCGATGGGCCGCAGGTTTTCCACCACACCGCTGGCCGCCTGGCGCGCCAGCTCGATTTTGCGGCCTTCCATCGAGGACGATTTGTCGATGATGAGCACCACCGCCGTCCCGTCCGGCGAGCGCGGGGGCGCCAGCTTGGCGGGAAGCGTGCGATCAAGCGCGTCCTCCTCGCCTTTCTTGTCCACGTACACGTTCTGCTCTCCGCCGATCCAGACCAGGCCGCCGCCTTTTTTCACGAAATCTTCCAAAGCCGCCTTGCGCGCATCCGGAATCGATTGGGCGTTCCAGTTGTTGATCAGGATGAGTTGGTAGTCATCGAGCTTGTTCGGCACGCCGGAATTGGACTGCTGGACTTCAAACTGGTTGGCTTGCAGGGTACTCAACAGGTGCTGCTCGCTCGCCGGCGGATCGTTGGAAACCAGCAGCGCCTTGGGGCGGCGGAGCGTCACAGCCTCCTCAAACCGGCTTTCGCCGAGATCGGCAGCCGCCACCTTTCCAGCCAGTTCGATCGCTCCCGAGGAGTTGATGCTGGCGTTCAGGCGCAGGCGGTTGGAACCGGCCGCCAGTTCCACAGGGTTGGCGCCGAGCGACTTGCCTTCCGCCGTGAGTTCAACGTTCGCGGGGGTCGCGCGCGGCGATTCCACGGTGATCTCGACGGGAAACCGCTCGCCGCTGAAAACCTGGCCCGGCATGGTCACCGATTCCAGGCGCAAGCCCGGTTTGGGGCGGCCGTTCAGCGGCACGGTATCGACGGGAATGCCCAGTTGCTGCGCCTGCCAGATGGCGCGTGCGGCGCTGCCCAGATTTTCATTGCCGTCGGAAACAAGCAAAATGCGCGGCACCATGCCGGCCGGAACCGAGGCCGCGCCATCGCGGATGGCCGATTCCAAATTGGTGCCGCGGCCGGACGCTCCCGACGTGTAGCGCAATTGCCAGCCGCTCTTGAAACTTTCCTGAGGCGAGGCGTTCCGCGTCGTGCGGGCGAAGGGAATTACGCGGGTCCAGTTGCGGCCGCGCACGCCTTCCACCGCCGTCGACAATTGTGATTCGTCCTTGAGATCGGCCGGTGAAACACTGGCCGAGGTGTCGGCCAAAATCGCGACCGCCACCCTCTTCTCATAAATGGTCACGCGCGGCTCGGCGAGGGCGATCAGGATCGCGGCAAATGCCGCGGCCTTGAGGATCAACCCCGGGCGGCGCGCCGAGAACCGCCATTCCCAGGCGGCCCACGCCAGCGGGATCAGCGCCAGCAATAGAGCCCATGGGTGATCGAAGGTCATTGCCGAACCACCTCTCGTTCCGCCGCCCGCGTGCGCAGGACCCGGGGCTGCACCGCGCGCCCGCGCTGGAACCGCGCGAAAATCAGCCATTCGGCCAGCAGGCCGGCGCCCCCCGCCAAAGCCAGCCACGGCCACAGGTCGCCGGACGCGGGCGCCAGGGGAATGGAGCGCGGGATGCCGCGGCGGACATTGGCCGGCGGCTGCCACTTGATCTCGCCGACCTCGGGCAGCGTCAGGGAATTGACATACTCACGATCCCCTGCCAGAACGCGCACCACGCCCGGCGCACCGGAGAAGAAATGGACGGCGCGATCGCGCAGTACGAACGGGAGCGGCGCGCCTTCCTCGTTGAGGACGCGCACATCGCCCGGCGCGGCGTCCTGGTCCAGAACGAGCTTGACAGCGCCCACGCTGCCGCCGCTCAATTCCGAGCGGCGGAACAGTTCCGGCGCGTACCAGCGCAGCAGGTTTGCAAATAGCAGCGGCGTAGCGAGTTCATAACGCATGCCGGCCAGGGCCGGGTGAAAACCGAACACGACGATGCGCGGCTTGTCCGGACGGGCCACAATCACGGGGCCGGCCTCGACTTCGCCGATCCGGGCATCGCCGGGAGCCACCGCAAAAACAGACGTCTTGTCGAGCCTGTATTCCTTGGTGCGCAGGCCCGCGGTGATGGGATGGCCGGCATCCCAGCGCGAGAACAGCACCTGCTCGGCGGTAGTGCGCACCGGAATCGGCGACCCCGCAGCCGGAGGATCAATCCACAAGGAATCCGCCTGCGGACGTTGCGGGGGAATGAAGCGGTCGAGAATCACCAGCCCTTGGTCGGCGGCGGAATATTCCGCGGGCTTCTTGTATTTCGCGATCACACGCGGCGTAGCATCGAGCAGCGGCCGCAGCAGCTCCGGCTGGCTGGAATAGACGGTCACCGGCAGCATGGGCTGGGCCGGCAACTCGAGCAAGGCGCGGTCGTCATCCGGGAAGGCATCATGCGGCGTGAGACTGACACCCAGGATAGCGGCGGCACGCGTGCGGAACTCGAAGCTTTCTTCGGTATCGACGCCGGGCTGCAGCGTTACGCGGCGCGAACCTACCACGACCCGTCCTTTGTCTCCGGGTGGCCCGAAGTCGACCGACATGGTCACGGTCCGGGGCCGGACGCCATAATTTCGGGCGGAGACGTAAATCTGCCAGAGGTCGGCATCCGCGGTGGCGCGGCGCAAGCCGATTTTGCGAAGCCCGCTGTTCTCGATGGCGTCCGGAACCGCGATCACGCGCAGGTTGCGCGGCAGCGAGCCGGCGAAGGAGGGTTCGAGCTCCGAGGTGCGGCCGGCCCCGATGAAGGCGATTTCGCCCGCCCGCCGGCCGCCTTGGCCCTGAAGGCGGCGGGCGAAGCCGATCACTTCCTGCAGGTTCAAGGCAGTGGAACTGGGCTGGGAGCCGGTAATGGCGGCATCGAGCTTACGCCGATCGGAATCGAACGCGGTGGCGGGCGTGGCCAGCGCGTCGGCCCGCACGACCATGACGCGGTCGCGCGAGGGTAAAGCGCGCACGTATTGCCGCGCCCGGTCCCGCGCGATGTCCATCAAGGTCCGGCCTCCGGAGCGCGCCCGCATCCAGGCGGAAGTCTCGAGCAGCAGGACATGATCGCGCCCCGCGGCTTCGGGGCTGCCGAATCGCAACTGCGCCAGCGCGAGCAGCAGCAGCGCCATACTGATCAACTGCAGGATCAACGACCACGGCTGTTGGATACGCCGGCGGCGCGCGACCACCGTCGGCTGCTCGGCGGAAATCCAGAACCGCAGGGTCGAAACCACCTGCCGGCGCCGCGAGCGATCGAGCAAATACAAAGCGATCGAGACGGCCGCGATGGAGCCGAACAGCGCCGCGAATTGCGCGAGCGAGAGGTTCAGGAAATACATGCCGCCGCCTTCCTGCTCATGCGATCCCCCGCATGCGAATCAGATCTCCGAAAATGACGCCCTCGAGCGATTGCGACGTGCAGATGCCGGCATAGCGGCCGCCGCTGCGCAGGGCGAGCCGCTGCAGGTCGGAGGCATACTCATCAAAAGCGCGCGTGTAGCGGTGACGCGCATCTTCATCGAAATCGAGCTTGAGGGCGGCGCCGGTTTCGGCGTCGCGCAAATCCAACTCGCCCAGCCATGGCGGCGTACGGTCTTCCTCGGCCCAGAGTTGCAGCAGCATCAGCTCATGGCCGAAATCGGCGAGATACTGTAACGCCCTCTCGCAACCGCCGTCGTCCAGAAAATCCGAGATCACGATGACCACGCCGCGCTGCGAGTACATACCGATGAACTCGCGGACCGCGGCAAGATAGTCGGTCCGGCCGCCGGCTTGCAGCGCCGCCAGGCTATCCATCACGTGGGAAATGCGATGACGCCCCCCGGTGGAAAGGATGCGCTGCGAGAGTCGATTGGTGAGACCGTGAATTTCGATCGAATCGAGGCGGACCAAGCCAACGTAGCAGAGCGCCGCGGCGAGCTTGCGCGCGTACTCGAACTTAACGCCCTCGTGAGCCATCATCGACGCGCTGAGGTCGACGAGCATGCGCACCGGAACTCGGGGCTCCACCTGGAACATTTTTAAGAACAGTTTCTCCAGGCGCAGATAGGCGCGCCAGTTCACCGCGCGGAGATCGTCGCCGTGATGGAAGTTGCGATGATCGAGGAATTCCTGGCCGGGGCCGGCAAACCGCGAGGCGTTATGGCCGCCGACCAGGCCCGCGAAGGATTTCTGCCAGTGGATCGTGAGCCGTTCGAGTCGCTCGAGGAAGTCGCGATCCAGCAGCGGCGCGGCCGACATATTGATTCCTATGCGACAACAGCCTGCGCGGTTACGCCCTTGATGATTCCCGAAAGGATCGTTTCGGGAGTCTGGCCATCGGCATGGGCGTCGAAATTGAGAATGATGCGATGGCGCAGAACGGCCGGCGCCACGTGTTGGATATCCTCCATCGCCAGGTGAACCCGTCCGCGCATTAAAGCGTGCACGCGGCCGCATTCCACCAGCGCCTGCGCGCCGCGCGGCGAGCTGCCGTAGCGGACGTACTTGCGCGCCAGCTCGTGTGCTTCTTTTTGCTCGGGCTGTGTGGCCATCACCAGCTGGATGGCATACTCCTGCACGTGCGGCGCAACGAGTACGGAACGGCACACGGCACGGACTTCGAGGATCGATTTGCGGTCCATCACTGCAACCGGAGTCTCGGTCTCCGGCAGACTGGTGCGCTCGACGATGCGGTTCAGCTCGGCATGGCTCGGATACGTGACCAGAATCTTCATCAGGAA
>DATGII010000098.1:0-4168 GCA_035295805.1 Bryobacteraceae bacterium
ATCAAAACGGCTGGAACCGGGCAGGTGTGCGTCGGGTCGATATAAAAGTGCGTCGCAAAAATCGCCAGGCACTCCGGATTCGGAGTTTCGAACGCAACCAAGGCTCCCGGATGCAGCTTCGCGGCCAGCAAATTCAGAAGCACCGGCAGGCGATCCGGCGGTAAATGCTCCACTACCTGCGAACAGAAGACGCCACCCAGCGCCCGATTCGGGAGCGCCTCCAGGAAAGCGAACATATCCGCGCGCTCCGCCGTCAGGCCTTTCGATCGGCACAAGGCCACGCACTCTTCGCTAAGGTCGATGCCTCGCGCCACGAGGCCGGCCTCGCGCGCGACATCCAGGAATTCGCCTCGGCCACATCCGATATCGAGAATCTCACCCTTCGCACCCGCGAATCTGGGCACGTACCTCTTCTGATGTTCTCGTATCCGCTCCTCGGGCCCGCGGAAGATATCGCCGAAGCGCATCCAATCGATGGGAATGTGACCTATGGGAGCGGGCGCCGTCCCTCGCGCAGCTGGTTCCATGCCCGGCTGCTTCTGCCGCAGCGTCCGCAGTTCGCTGTAGATTAGCTTCTCGTATTCCACGCGAATCTGCTCCAGATCCTGCCACAGACGCTTCTGCACCTCATTCGTCTTGAGGTCCAGCGCCATGGTGAAGTTGTTATGTTGCTGCGCTAACAGTTCGCGCCAATTCTGCTCCAGGAGTGTGAGGCGGTGCTGGTAGGAAGCCTGAAGTTCGGAAATGGTGCGCAGCACATGAATTTCACCGGCCGTGCGACGGTCCTCAAAACCCACGCGCCACTCCGCCCAGTGCCGGCGAATATCCTTTAGTTCCTCGGCCTCGCGCGAATACCCGGCCAATTCGACGCGAAGCTGCCGCTCTCGGGCATCCATCTCTTCGCGGAACTGCCGGTGGTGCGCGGAAACAGCCGCGAGCCCGCGGCTCACATCCGTCAGCGCGTCCAGGCTGGCTTGCACACAAACCATCACACCGCGATTGAATTCCACCTGCTCCCGCACATGCCAATCCAGAGCTCGGGCGACGAACCGCTTCAACGCTTGAGCGATGGAGTTTTTTAATCCCGGTGGCCGCGGATTTACGGTACCGATCGCGGCAACTTTGGCCTCGGCCGCATCGCGCGCATGCACCAGCGGCATCAGGTCGGGAGCCGTCACGCCCTCGAGACCCAGAGTGCCGTTGGGAGTGCGCGCCCGCGCCCGATCCCGGACTTCGCGAATCGCCGCGGTCAGTTCCTCATCGCGCACGCTTGCGGCTCCTGTGCCAGTCGGCCTTGATATTCGTGGAAATCCCCCCGCGCGCCGCGAACTCCCCCACCAATTCCGCCGAGATCGGCCGCGCTGCCCGCACGACGTCCTGAAGCATCCGATTGACCACGTTCTCCTGAAAAATCCCCAGATTTCGATACGCGAGCGTGTACATCTTGAGCGACTTCAACTCCAGACAGAGCCGGTCCGGCACATAGCGCAGAGTGAGCGTCCCATGATCCGGCAAGCCAGTTTTAGGGCAAACCGATGTGAACTCCGGCATCACGATCTCGATCTGATAGCCAGTGCGGTACTGATTGGGCCATGTTTCGATCTCCGGCAGATCCGCGCGAACGCCGGCCTCGGCATGTTCATCTGTGTACTGTTTTTTCATTTCGCGCTGGCCGCCCCGCTGCACAATTGCTTGGCGAGCAAACCAAGAAATTGTCCCACGTCCGTAACCACTCCAACTGCTTGGCCGGTGCCGCGGTCGCTCACCTTGGTGACCACTGCGGGATTAATGTCCACACACACGATCTTGACCCAGCTCGGCAGCATGTTGCCGGTCGCAATCGAATGCAGCATCGATCCCAGGCACAGCACGAGACCCGCGCCCTTCAGTTGCTCTGCATACGCGTCCTGCGCGCGATTCATATCGGTGATCGTATCGGGCAGCGGCCCATCGTCGCGCAAACTGCCCGCGAGCACAAACGGCACGCCCTGGGTCACGCACGCATGCATGATTCCCGTCTTCAGCCGGCCCGATTCCACAGCCTGCGCGATACTGCCCGCATGATAGATCGCGTTAATCGCGCGCATGTGATTGCGATGGCCGTGTTCTTCCTGCCGGCCGTCGCTTTGCCGGACGCCCAAGGATGTTCCCAGTAGCGCGGTCTCGATATCATGGACGCCCAGCGCGTTTCCGGCCAGCAATCCCTGCACCCATCCGCCGCGAATCATCTCCGCCAGTGCAGCTACGCCGCCCGTGTGCACGACTACAGGCCCGGCGACAACGACCACCTTTTTCCCCTCGGCCCGGACCTGTTCCAGCAGCGCCGCCGTTTGGCGCGCGGCAGTTTCTACCTGGCGTTCGGAAGAAGCGCCGTTGCTCATGAACGCAAAGGCCAGCCGGTCGCGTTCTTTCGATTCCGGCATCACGCGGATGCCGCGCATTCCCACTACCACACGATCTCCCGCACGCAAATCGCGCAGACGCCGGCAGGCCGCGCGGCCGTTCGCCAGCACGATGGTCGCGTCCATGCGCTGGTTTTCGGCTTCAATCCACTCGCCGCCGTGACGCACCAGGGTGCGATGATTCGTGCTCGAATAGAAATCCTCCGGAGCGCAGCGATCCCGCTCCACCGTTGCCAGCTCCGCATCTCCTGAATCCACCGGCGAACAGCCCAGCCCCAGCAATTGCCCCAACAACTGCTGCATGTCGGTGCCATCCGCCGTCTCGACCTTCATGCGCAAGTAGGACGGCTCCGCGTTGCTGCGCCCGATACGAAATTCCTCGACCTCAAAACGGCCGTCATATTCGACCACGGTGTCGAAAATCTGCTCCATCACGTGCGAATCGATAAGGTGGCCCGAGGCCTCGACAACTTCTTGCTGCATGGGATAACTTCAGCATACCGTGCGCGCCAGCCCTCGATTGCGATACAGTAGGCAGCAGTCAGCAGGAGGGCACATGCAACGGTTTCTACTACTGATCGCGGCCGCGGCACTCATGGTAACCCCGGCCATTGGAGCGGATATTTCGGGCACCTGGACGGCGTCGTTTGAAACGCAGCTCGGTGTTCAAAACTACACCTACACGTTCAAGGTCGTGGGGAACAAGCTCACCGGCACGGCCAAATCGAACCTCGCGGAGGGCACGATTGACGGGACGGTCAACGGAGACGACGTGACCTTCGTAGAGAACCTCAACTACGAAGGCATGCCCCTTCAAATCCAGTACAAAGGCCATTACCAAAAAACGACCTCCGGCGACGAAATCAAATTCACTCGGGTCGTGGTGGAGGGCATTACGGAGGAACTGGTCGCCAAACGGGCCAAATAACCCGCTGACGGCCAGTTTTGGCCCGTCCGTAAGAAATATTCGAAACACGGCCAATTCGCCGTAAAATGAGGTCGAGGATTCCTCAAAATGGCCCACGGCGCCCTCCGGAAATCAACGAGGGTAGTCCTGACGGTAGCCGCCGCGATGGGCGTCTCGGCGCGCGCTCAGCAGGACCCTTGCGAGGCGTCAACCTTTAACGGCCAGTCCTGTCAGCTGGCCATCCGCCACAACGGGTATTGTTCCGGCGGCGCATGGACCTCGATGACCTATCAGTGGCCCTACCCTTTTTATTACGATGCCTACAGCGCCTTCGTTTCCGGAGGCGGCCTAGCGGCGCCTTTCGCGATTGAAAACTGCCGAGCGCCAGGCATGTTCTCGCGCGGAGGATTCGGAGCCATAGGCGCAGGCCGCCATCACGCCGGCGGCTGATGCGGCGGATTCAATCGAAGGCGCGCCCGCATTGGCAAGACAGAGTCACCGAAGCGGGTCTGCTTTGGCACTCGGGCGAGCAGCCGTATTGGAACGAATCCGCCTTCTATGAATTCAGCGCGCGGGAAGTGGACGCGTTAGAATCCGCGACCAATGAGCTCGCCGAGATGGCGCTAACCGCTGCGCAGCACATTATCGACGCGAAGCTGTACGCGAAGATGGCCATCCCGGAATGCGCCATCCCGCTAATTGAAAAATCCTGGGAGGCCGAACCGCCCTCGCTGTACGGCCGTTTCGATATTGCCTGCGACGGCGTTCACTCACCTAAGTTGCTCGAGTACAACGCCGACACCCCGACGTCGTTGCTCGAAGCCGCCGCCGTTCAGTGGTATTGGCTGGAGGACGTGTT
>DATGII010000099.1:0-3194 GCA_035295805.1 Bryobacteraceae bacterium
ACACCCAAACCAAGAATTTCTTTGTTGGGCGGTGGAAAAGTGGAAATCCAAACCCAGGATTCCCACTTTCCCACCGCCCCGATAGCCTGCGGCGCAAGGAAGAAACCCAGGCCGTTTACACAAACCACTTGACGCGCCCAAGTCGGCCGCGGAACTAACCTTTCACTTCACCTCTGGCTCTCACGCCCCTATGACACCCAAGTCGCTGATTTCCGGTCAATTCGCTCGTTTTGCGCAGATTAGTAACGACAAACGCGCTTGCGTCTGCCGAGGGTCGCGCTCCGTCCGTAAGGCCCCCAACTCCGAGATTCGCCCGAAACGGCGTTCGCGGAAGCCTCGGCGGACTACCCCCGGAGTCTTCTGGTAACCGGGAACGCAGCCGCTTCTAGAAAGATTTCTTACTGTCTCCCCGCCAGCAAGTTACAGCCAATCCGCCTGCCACAGCCACCCGCCTTTTCCCCGCCTCGATGCTACCGTGGAGTCGTAAGAGTCGGGTGCGTCCTCTTCGGACCCCGGCTGCTCAGCGCGGCATACTATGTTTTCCGTTCCGTATTTCCCGAAAGCTCGGCCAGTTCGTTTTTTTCGACTGGACTCCCGTCGTGGAGTTCGTTTTTGCGAGCCCGCGCCCGGACTCCCGTCGCGGCGACCCATTGGGACGAACAGCCTCGAGCAGGGTCGGCGGTCTCAAGCGTTTACCCTCCCCCATCCGAGCGGACTTCCGCGCTGGCCACGTCCATTCAAACTTTGCACGTTTAGGGTGTCTTATGGCGGGAACTGCTGCGAGGGTATGGTATGGCATGGCGCCCGTCGTGTGCATGATGCGGATCTTGCTGACTGCCTTTTCCCCCGGCGGCAGCGCCGCCTTTGGGCGAGCCATCGAGCCGGCAATGCCGCCGGTCGTTCTGGTCGACGGCTGAATGCGGCTGGCGCCGATGGGCGAAAGGATTTCGTCGCCGAGGGAGGGGGGCATGCGAATCATCTAGCCCGGTCTGCCCGATCAGCCGCGCGGGTTGCGGCACTACTGCGCGGGGTCGATGCGGAGCAGCGCGCCGTCGGCTTCGTCCGTGAGCAGGTAGAGCAAGCCGTCGGGGCCCTGGCGGATGTCGCGGATGCGGTTGTGGAGGTCGCGGAGGATCCCTTCGCGGTGGAGTTCTTCCCACTGATCGTTGAAATCGATACGCTCCAGGTGACCCGACCGCGGGACTTCGCCTTCACGCATCCCGCCGATGAACAAATTGTTTTTCCAGTTGGGATAGCGGTCGCCGGTATAGAAGTGCAGGCCGGAGACGGCTATGGCGGGCACCCAGTAGATGACGGGCGGCTCCATACCTTCTTTATAAGGATCGAGAGAGACGCGCGGGCCGGAGTAGATGCGTCCGTTGCTGACGACGGGCCAGCCGTAGTTCTTGCCGGCGGCGAGGATGTTCACTTCGTCCCCGCCGTTGGGCCCATCTTCGCAGGACCAAATCTCCCCAGTGACGGGATTGACGTCCATACCGAGGATGTTGCGATGGCCGATGGTGAAGACTTCGGGTTTCGCTCCGGGCCGATTGACGAACGGGTTGTCGGGCGGAATGGTGCCGTCGTCGCGGAGGCGGACCACTTTGCCGCGGAGGTTCGCGGGATCCTGGGCGTCCATCGCAGTGGAAGAGGGCGGATCGCCAGCGGCAGGGACGTTCATATACACCATACCGTCGCGGCCGAAGACGATGCGTGAGCCACCGCCGCCGCCTGACAAGCCTGTGAAATACAGATCTTGCCAGTTGCTGATGGCGTTGCCGTCCCAGCGAAAGCGGGCGAGCGTGAGGCCGTAGGTTTTGCCGTCCTCGCCGGCGGGCTTGCTGTAGCAGATGTAGATCAGCGAGTTTTGCGCAAAGTTGGGATGGAGCGCCATGTCCATGAGGCCGGTGAGTCCGGCGGCCTGAATGGGTGGGAGTCCGGGGAGGGGTGTGGGACTGAGGACGCCATTGCGGACGATGCGGAGTTTGCCGCCGCGTTCGGTGATGAGGATGGTGTTGGCGTCGGGAAACACCATGCTGAAGGGCGTTTTGAGGCCTTTCGTGATGGTCAGGGTGAGGTTGCGTTCGATGCCCGTGTCGAATTTATAGGGCGAGTCGGGAAGCGGGGGCGAGGGCCAGTTGATGCCTTTGGGGGTACCGCCCTTGGCTTTCGCTTGGTCCTTGCCGGCGGCGGCGCCGGGTGCAGCGGCGGGTTGCTGGGCTTGTACGAAAAGGGTAATAAGCGCGGCGAGGGCGGCGACGAACACGGGCGCGGTACGGAGTTTCATGACACACGATTGTACTCGGTACGGCGGGCGATTGCTGCGGGGCATCGTCGCGATGGTGCTGGAGTTCTTCGCGCCTTGGTCATCCGCCGGCGATCCAGCGCGCGCCATCCGGACGAAGCGCGTCCAGCAAGTCCGAGCGGAAGATGGCTCCATCCAAGCACGAAAATGTATTTTATCGTGTTTAAACGCAACCGTCGGCGCAGTGCCGTTCGGCATCCATCGGAATCGCGTTCACGTTTCCCCCCGGAATCCCCACGTTGTTTCTAAGACTTCTTAGAAGGCGGCGGGGGTGGTGGCGGAGGAGGAGTTCGTCTCGGTGGTGGCGGTGGCTAAACGATTTCTTCCTCGTTGCTCTGCACGGTCGCGGCCCACGCTGAGCGCACGAAAACATCCTTTTATCACAGGACAGGGGGTAGAATGAGAAATTCTGATGTCTGATCGAAAGCGCACCGATCCCGCGATTGAGGCTCAGGTTCTTTTAAAAAGCCGTCGGCGCTGCTGCTTATGCTTTTATCTGCATAACGATCTTCGCATGAAGCCCGGCCAACTCGCGCACTTGGATAGGTCCCCCTCGAACGGCTCAGAAAGTAATTTGGCGTTTCTCTGTCTAGAGCACCACAGCAGTTACGATTCCTCCACCAGCCAACACAAAAATTTCACTCTCAATGAAGTGCTGGCTGCGCGAGAAGCGCTTTACACCGAGGTAGCGAAGGGTTTGCCTGGCGAGGTCCCGGAGAAAACTACCGTGCAGTCGTCACAAAGCGGCGGCGTGAATTTTGGCGTTGGTGCCACTGTTCAGGTGTACGGCGATATTGTCGGGGGTCATAAAACACAACCTGCAACAATCGAGACTCTCCGGGAGCGCGGGGAAGAATTGCACGGGTTGATCGACAAATGGCTCAATGAT
>DATGII010000100.1:0-6468 GCA_035295805.1 Bryobacteraceae bacterium
GATCTGCTAGATGCCGGCACGCGCCGCCAGAGCCGGGAAATCTTCGCCGCTGCCGGCCTGCGCCCCATCTCGTATGCGCCCGGAATGAAAGCCGCGTCACTCTTGCCCGCGACGCATCCTCTCCCGCCGATCGAATGCCGCCCGGTGCGCGATGCCTTCACTCGTTCGGCGTTCACTGAACTTACGTCGGTATGTTTCGATATTCCCTTCCCTATCGCTCGCGCCGTTTACGAACCGGAAGGCGCTTGGCGATCCGCGTACCAGGGCTTCGTGGGAATAGCCGGAGGAGAGACGGTTTCAATCGTGGCGCTGGTGCGCCTGGCTGGGGTCGTCGGAGTATATTCGCTGGGAACCTCGCCCGATCATCGCCGGCGAGGATACGGAGAAGCGCTCCTGCGCGCTGCCGTCGCACAAACCATGAGTGAAGGGCTGACGGAACCGCTGGTGCTCGAGTCGACCGAAGCCGGTTACCCGCTGTATCGCAAGCTCGGGTTTCGGGACGTAACCAAGTTCACCGTCTATCTTGCAAAATGAGGCGGGCGTTACTGTGGGGTGGCGTTGAAGCTCGAAACCACCTGCGAAAAAATTTGGCTGACGGACGGCATCAGAGTTTGTGGCAAAAACCCAGCGACGACAACCGCGATCGCCGCCGCTAACAAGGCGTATTCGATCAGGTCCTGCCCGCGATCGTCTTTCCGCAGCCGTCGCAGCGCTACATAAAGTAATTCCGCCATATCAATTCCTCTGCTTCCATCATTCTGACGGAAGCCCCGCGCTCAAGCAACACTTTCATCACCTTAGCCAGCATTTCGAAATGCCTTACTAGCCGCTTGCTAAACGCTTGTTAGCCTCATCTCTAAGATTGGTCACTTAGTCCCCACCCATTTCACGGGACCAATTTCATCAGGTATACTTCATTCCGATATGAAAATTCTGCATGCCTTTCTAGTACTCGCGCTCATGCAGTCCGTACGAGTTTCGGCGCAGGATCGCTTGCCGCCCATCCCCGCCAGCCAGCTAACCGACACCCAAAAGAAGGTCGCCGCGGACTACAAGGAAATGCGGAAATCCGACCTCACCGGCCCGCCTTGGGCCGTCATGCTGCGGGTTCCGGACTGGGTGATGCCGGCGCTCGAAATGCGTATGCACGTGCTGAATCACAACGTTCTCGGCAACAAACTGACCGAGTTCGCCATTCTCATTGCGGCCCGCGAATGGACCAATAACTATGAATGGAATGCGCATTCGGCCGCCGCAGCCACGGCCGGCCTGAGCCCCGCGATAGTCTCCGCTCTGGCCGACGGGCGTCGCCCCGAGCACATGGCGGAGGAAGAAGAGATCGTCTACGATTTCTGTGCCGAGCTTCAGCACAACAAAAGCGTAAGCGATCCGACCTATGCTCGAGGACTCGCCAAATTCGGCGAAGCCGGAGTCGTCGAACTGGCGAACATTGAAGGCTACTACGTGTATTTATCGATGGTCATGAACACGGCTAGAAGCCCGCTCCCCGCGGGCGCGAAACCGGCGCTGGCTCCGTTTCCGAAGTAACCGAAAGGAAAAATCGTTATGAAGAAAGTCATCCTGGGAGTGATCCTGACGCTAGTCACGCTGTGCGCGCAGCAGCCCACCTGCAACCGCTGCTCCGCGACGTATATCGGGACGGCGGAAGTACAGGCGTATGTGAAACGTGCGATGGACCGCAATCTCATCGATCAGCAGATTCGCTCGGTGGATGTGGGGAAGACGCAGCTCGGAATCGGGGTGGTGTATCGAGGCAAACTCCTCGCGCCCGCGAAGGATTCGGTGGCGGAACACGACTTGATCAGCGAGGTATACCACATCATCGACGGCTCGGGAACGCTCGAAACCGGGCCCGATATCGTCGATGAAAAGCGCCGCCCGGCCGACACGCAGACTGTCAAGGAGTTCAACGGCCCCGGCAACAACGGCTCCTCGATTCGCAACCCCGTGACGCATCACCTGGTGCCCGGCGATGTCATCGTAATTCCCGCCGGCACGGGGCACCTGTTTACGCGCATCGACGATCACATCACCTATTTGATGGTTCGGATCGACCCCGATAAAGCGGTTCCGTTGAAGGACGAAGCCGCCTCACAGGCTTATTTGAAGAGCAAATAGCATCACTTTTTGCTCATTAGGGGGTGAATGTACCATGGCCCGAGTTCAACGACTCCTCTCGCCTTTCATTCTAGGAGCCGCCTTCTTGGCGATGCAGGATCGTGCGGCTGCGGAGGTGATTTGCGATCAAATGAGGGTGACGCTGCCCCAGACGCTCCGGTCGCCCGTGCAATTCCCGTATATCGTCGAAATCGAACCAATCTCGGAGGAGGTAAGCGTGGGCGGAGGACTCGTGGTTTTTCAGGACTCGACAACCAAGTTCGAAGTGGTGGAGAAGGTAAACGGCCATACGCATATAAATCACGAGCCGTTCGACCCCGAAACGGCATTGGCTGTGGCACAACAGTTGTGTAATTCAACCGTCCAGAGCTCAGGAGGTTTTGGAGGATTCGCCCGGCACGCAGCAGCAACCGCCGCGGCTGCACTGCCCTGGGGACAAGCTTCGCAATCTCTGATCGCCGCCGACTTCAATGGCGATGGCATCCCGGATACCGTGGTGCTCAACTCGGGCTCGGCCACCGTCACGCTGCTCAACGCCGACGGCACCGTGAAATCCACCAGCACCCTTTCCGTTGCCAACAGCTCGCCGTACGGCTTGGCCGCCGACTTCAACGGGGACGGCTACCAGGATCTGGCGATCACCAATAACCCCCAAGGCTCTCCCACCGGCAGCATCTCGATTTTCCTGGGGAAAGGGGATGGCACATTCCAAGCGCCCAAACAATTCCCGGTTGCCGGATATCCATTCTCCATCGCCGCCGCCGATTTCAACGGGGACGGTTACCTCGATGTCGCCGTCACCGACGACGTGCTCGGACTCGTATGGGTGCTGAGCGGTGATGGCCATGGGAACCTCGGCACTCCCGTCTCCTATCCAACGGGGTCACAGACGCCCTATAACTTGAACCCGCCCACGTCGTTGGTCGCGCAAGACTTCACCGGCGACGGAAAGATTGACTTGGCGATTTTTAACAACAACGCGATCGCGGTAACCGTGGCCGTGCTGCCGAATCTTGGCAACGGGACCTTCGGCGCGCCCAAGCTTTCCCCTGGAGGTTTGAGCCGCGGCGGGTATCTGTCGTACGGCGATTTCAACCGCGACGGCAAGCTCGATCTGGCGATCGCCATTGCTAACGCAGATTCGATCGCGATGTTGATGGGAAACGGGGACGGCACCTTCGCGGCGCCAGTCAATTATGTCACCGGCGACATCCCGGCTTCCCTGTCGCCCCTTCCCAACGACGACGGAACCTTCGAGTTGCTCACGCTGGATCACAATACGCAACAGATGATCGTCACCCCGGGCTTGAGTGATGGTGAACTCAACGTGCCCCTGCTCTACGCCGCCGGGCAGCGCCCCGTCTCGGTCGCTGCCGGGGACATGAATGGAGACGGAATACCGGACATCGTCACTTACAATAACAACTGCTGCCAAGCCGGAGTCAGCGTGCTTTTGACGAAGCCGGATTTCACGGAGCAAGCGGCTGTAGCATATCCGCTCGCTAGCGCGGGCGCGCAAACACCCCAGGCCCTGGCACTGGGGGATCTGAATGGCGACAAGATCCCGGACGTTGTGGTGACAGGCTCGCAATCGGCTTCGGGAACGGTAAGCGTTTTGCTCGGCCAGAAGGCCGGAACCTTGGGAGGCGAACACGATTTCCCCTCCGGCAGCTTTCCCACCGCGGTAGTGATGGCTGATTTCAACGGTGATCACAATTTGGACCTCGCGGTGGCCAATGGCGGCGACACCAACAATCCCGCCGAAACTGGCAACGTATCGATTCTGTTCGGCAACGGCGACGGATCGTTTAAGGCGCCGGTAAACTACAACGTCGGGCCCCTGCGCCCGATGTCGCTGGTCGCGGCGGATCTGAACGGCGACGGCATGCCCGATTTGGCGGTGGCTACAGGCAGCCCCAGTTTCACGAACCCCGCCCCTGGCGCGGTTACCATCCTGCTTAACAATGGCAAAGGCGTGTTCACATCCGCGGGCACAATTCCCGCTGGACCCTCCGCCGGACAGAATCTCGCCCTCGCCGTCGGCGATCTGAACGGAGACAAGTTCAATGACCTCGCCATCCTCAATTACAATCCCAGCACCTTCGCCAACAACGTCGCGATTTACTTCAACAACCACAGTGGCGGCTTCACCGCCGGCCCAGTGTTTGCGAGCACGCAGCCGGAGACGCTGGCTTTTCTCGCGCTCACCGATCTGAACTCCGACGGCAACCCGGACCTGATCCTGAGTGGTGGCGCGTACGCTACCTACGCGCTGGGCAACGGTGATGGCACTTTCCAAGCCGAGCAAGACTTGTACTTCGCCGGATCGGCCCCCGACGCGGTCGCACTGACCGACATCAACGGCGATCATCGGCCTGACCTGGTGTTTGCAGATTCCCCTGGCTTCGTGGTGGTGCTGGCCAACGGATTTCCAGCCGTAACGATCCTTTCATCCGCGAATCCGGATGCGGAGGCATTGGCGCCGGGGGGATTGGCGACGGCTTACGGCAACGATCTTGCAGTGGGCAATCCGGGTGCGACTTCGCTGCCGCTGCCGAGCAATTTCGGCGGGACCACGGTCTCTATCCTCGATTCTTCCGGCGTGACCACGCTTGCTCCGCTCCTTTATGTAGGTGCCAAGCAGGTAAACTTCCTGGTCCCGACGGGAGTCGCGGCGGGCGCAGCGACGATCACGATTACCAGCAAAGACGGTACGCAATCGGCGGCCGTTGTTCAGATCGTTCCCGTTGCACCGGGGTTGTTCGAATTAAATGCCGTGGGATTGGCAGCCGCCTACGTGATTGTCTATCACCCCGACGGAAGTAGTACGTCCGAACCGCTGTATAGGCTGGATAACACGGGCGCGATCGTGGCTGCACCCGTCAGTCTGGGATCGGCCGGAGACATTCCATACCTTTTCCTGTTCGGAACCGGATTGCAGGCGGCCGGGACGGCAGGCGTAACGGTTAAGGTTGGCGGAGTCAATTGCACGGTTTCCTACGCCGGCACGCAAGGCGGCTTCGCGGGTCTGGATCAAGTCAACGTGCTGCTGCCGCAATCGCTTAAAGGCGCGGGTGCCGTAAACATCAATCTCATTGCCGGCGGCATCCCGGCGAATACGCTCAATATGACCATCCAGTAGGTCCTGCTGCCTTAAGGCTCGACGCTCTCGCCTTTGACGAAGAACGGCTTCATATCTTCGTACTCCAGAATCTTCAAGGTCTCTCTGGGAGGATGGCCCTCCGCGATCGCGAGAAACGCCTGCTCCGACTGCGCCACCATCGCGCGCGCGAGGTCGTTCTTATGGATCGAGTGCCACTTGGGCGGCATGGCCCAGTGCAGCAATGGCATGACGCGGCCGAGGTAGCCCGGGGTGTTGGAGTTGCCCAGAATGACGCCGGGCCGGTAGATTCCAAGGAAGTCAAACTTAACGGACTCGACCGCTTTCTCTTTCTCGCCGATAAACCGCACGTATTTCATCCGGGACTCGGGGTTCGCGCCCGCCGCTGTCATGACTCCGCCCACCCGAGCGCCTCCAGCCTTGGCGGCGCGACAGAAGGCCAACGGGTACGCGATTTCGATCTTGCGAACTTCCTCATCAGCCATCTTCGCTGTGCCCTTGCCGACGCCGAAAGCGGCGAGCGCCACGTCGACTCCCTGGGCATGCGGCGCAACCTCGTCCTCGAGGCGGTCCATGTTGACCACTACCTCGGAGACCTTGGGGTCGGTAAAGGCGCCCGTCTTACGGCGCGTCACAACGACAACCTTCTTGCACAGCGGGTTCCTAATTAGGAGTTGGACGATGCGTCCGCCCACGTTTCCCGTCGCGCCCAACACGATCGCCGAGTACCCACTCATCCCCTCATTTTAGGGCTGCGGCAGACCACCTCACTGCCCCGTGAACTTCGCCCGCAACGCCGCCCGGTCGACCTCTTTCCCCCGCAGATAAACTTTCGAGATCTTGCGCGAATTCGCGATATCATCCAGCGGATTCGCGTCCAGCACAATAAAGTCCGCGCTCTTCCCCGCCTCCACCGTCCCCAGTTGATCGAACTTCAAAATTCCCGCCGACGTCTTCGTCGCCGCGACAATCACCTGCGCTGGTGTCATTCCCGCCATAACCATGTCGGACAGTTCCTCGTGCGCCGTCCAGCCCACCGTCGTTCCCGAATCCGTTCCGAATCCGATCCTCACACCCGCGTCGTTCAGCTTCTTCAAATTGCGCGCCTGCACGGCATAAAAGTCGCGAGCTTTTTTGATCACATCCGGCGGACGGTTCGAAAACGCATCTTGCAGACGTTTCACTTCCGCGGCGGGAACCGTCTCCTG
>DATGII010000101.1:0-25593 GCA_035295805.1 Bryobacteraceae bacterium
ATCTGGATTTCTTCGGCGGCATCGTGACCATCAGCGTGGGGCATTGCAACGAGGAAGTGAACAAGAAGGTCCACGCGCAGCTCGACCGGCTGCAGCACGTTTCTACGGTCTTTGCGAACGAGCCGCAGGCAGCGCTCGCGAAGAAAATCGCTTCCATCACGCCGGGCGGGCAGCTGACGAAGTCGTTCTTCACCAACAGCGGCACCGAAGCCAACGAGACCGCGATTCTGGCGGCGCGCTGCTATACGGGCAACAGCGAGATCATCGCGCTGCGCCACTCGTATCACGGGCGCTCGGCGATGGCGATGTCGCTCACCGGGCAGGGTACGTGGCGGCTGGGAATGCCGCAGGCCGGCATCGTGCATGCGCACAATGCGTATTGCTACCGGTGCCCGTTCGGGCTGACGTATCCTTCGTGCGAAGTGAAATGCGCGCAGGATATGGAAGAACTGATCCGAAGCACAACCGGCGGACGCATCGCCGGATTCATCGCCGAGCCGATTCAGGGCGTGGGCGGTTTCATCACGCCGCCGAAAGAATATTTTCAGATTGTCGAGCGGATCATTCGCAATCACGGCGGCATTTTCATCAGCGATGAAGTGCAGACAGGCTGGGGGCGCACCGGTGGCAAATGGTTCGGCATCGAGCACTACGGAGTGACGCCGGATATTATGACGTCGGCTAAAGGCCTGGCGAACGGCAGCCCCATCGGCCTCACCGTGGCCAAAGCGGAGGTGGCCGACGGGCTCAAAGGCCTGACGATTTCCACGTTCGGCGGCAATCCCGTGACCGCCACGGCTGCGAAAGCGGTTCTCGACTTCATCGAAGAGCATAACCTGCGCACCAATTGCGCCGAAACCGGAGCGTATCTGCGCGCCGGTCTCGAGGAACTCAAGAAGAAGCACGAGATCATCGGTGACGTCCGCGGCATGGGACTGCTGCAGGCGATCGAGTTCGTGCAGGACCGCAAGTCGAAAACGGCCGCTCCGGCGGAAACCGCGATGGTGCTGGAAGCGGCGCGGGAGAACCGCCTCCTGGTCGGCAAGGGAGGCATGTTCGGCAACGTGATCCGAATCTCGCCGCCCATGAACGTCGGGCGCGCGGATGTCAACCAGTTCCTTCAACTGCTGGATCACAGCCTGGCCGCTTGTACGGCGACCGCGGGGAGAGTCAAATGAGCGCTGCGGCTCTGCCGGTTCCGCGCAACCTGGAACAATTTCCAGAACTGAACCCGCCGCTGGACCGTCAGGCCGCGCTGGCCGAAGCCAATCGCTGCCTCTACTGCTATGATGCGCCGTGCACGGCGGCTTGCCCGACGCACATCGATGTGCCGCGCTTCATCAAGAAGATTGCGAGCGGCAACCTGCGCGGCTCGGCGCTGACGATTCTCGATTCCAACATTCTGGGGCTGAGCTGCTCGCGCGTGTGTCCGGTAGAGGTGCTGTGTGAAGGCTCGTGCGTGATGCACCAATACAATCGCCGGCCGATCGAGATCGGAAAGCTGCAGCGGCACGCGATGGATTGGTTTTATGCGAATGGGGCAGGTCTCGGGGCTGCGTTGGGCGCGGAGGGCCGGAGACCTGCCTCGCGTATTGCGTGCATTGGCGGCGGGCCGGCATCGCTCGCCTGCGCGGCCGAGCTGCGGCGGCGCGGCACCAGCGTCACCGTTTTCGATGATCGCCCGCTGCCGGGTGGGCTCAACACGTACGGCGTGGCGGAATACAAGCTGCGGGCTTCGGATAGCCTCCAGGAAGTCGATCTGATTCGCTCTCTCGGCGTGGAGTTCCGAAGAGCCGAGGTGGGAATCACGGTTTCACTCGACGATCTGGAAAAAGAGTTCGACCTGATCTTCATCGGCATGGGTCTCGGCGCGATGGAGCGGCTGGGCATTCCCGGCGAGAATCGTCCGGAGGTTGTCGATGCGCTGCGCTTCATCGCGCACTACAAGACGGCGCACGACGTGCAGGTGGGGCGCATCGTGGCGGTGATCGGCGGGGGCAATACCGCGATCGATGCCGCGAATGCCGCGCGCCGGCTCGGCGCCGAGGAAGTGCACGTGTTTTACCGGCGCACCGAAAAGGAAATGCCCGCCTTCGCGTTCGAATACGAGCACGCCAAAGTCGAGGGCGTGCAATTCCACTGGATGGCCCAGCCGGTCGAGATTCTCGATCGCGCCGTGAAGTTCGTGTCCACCCGTCTGGGCGCTCCCGATGCGAGGGGCCGCCGCAAAGCCGAGCCGATAGCCGGCACCGAGTTCGCGTTCGTGTGCGACATGGTGATTCCCGCGGTGGGGCAATCCCGGCTGATGAAGGTGCTGCACGAAACCCGCGGCATTCAGCTCGACGGGGGGCTCGTTGCCATCGACCGTCCCACCGGCGGCACGGCGAATGAGAAATATTTCGCCGGCGGCGATTGCGTCAACGGAGGCCGGGAAGTGGTGGACGCGGTGGCGGACGGAAAACGCGCGGCGCTGGCGATGGCGCAGCGTCTGGAGACGCGGCATGGCTGATCTGACTACGGTATTCGCCGGCCGCATCCGGTGTCCGAACCCGTTCTGGTTGGCTTCGGGCCCGCCGACCAATTGCGGCGAGCAGGTGATGCGCGCGTTCGACGCGGGTTGGGGCGGCGCGGTGTGGAAGACGATCGGCGAGCCGATCGTCAACGTCTCGTCGCGCTACTCCAGCGTGGATTGGAACGGCCAGCGAATGATGGGCCTGAACAATATCGAGCTGATCACCGACCGGCCGATCGAAACCAATCTGCGCGAGATCGCGGAAGTCAAGAAGCGCTACCCGAAGCACGCCGTGATCGCGTCGCTAATGGTGGAATCGAAACGTGAAGCATGGCACGACATCGTGAAGCGCTCCGAAGACGCAGGCGCCGACGGGCTGGAGCTGAACTTCGGCTGCCCCCACGGCATGAGCGAGCGCGGCATGGGCAGCGCCGTGGGCCAGGTGCCCGAATATTCGTGCATGATTACGGAATGGGTGAAAGAGGTGGCGCGCACGCCGGTGCTGGTGAAGCTCACGCCCAATGTCACCGATATCGGCGCCATCGCGCGGGCGGCGCAGCGCGGCGGCGCCGACGGACTCTCGGCCATCAACACGATCAACTCGATTACCGGAATCGACCTCGATACGCTCACCCCGCGGCCGAATGTTGGCGGTTCCTCGTCGCACGGCGGCTACTGCGGGCCCGCGGTGAAACCGATTGCGCTACACCTTGTGCAGCAGGTTGCTGATGTAGGCCTGCCTGTCTCTGGCATTGGCGGAATTGCCGGCTGGCACGATGCCGCGGAGTTCATTCTGTTGGGGTGCACCAGCCTGCAGGTCTGCACGGCCGCGATGCACCACGGTTACCGGATCGTCGAAGACATGATCGACGGCTTGAAAAACTGGATGGACGAGAAAGGCTTTTCCACGATTGAAGATTTCCGCGGCCGCTCGCTGCCGAAGGTGACGGACTGGAAGAACCTCGATCTCAATTACAAAACGGTCGCGCGCATCCACGCCGATCAATGCATTGGCTGTGATCTCTGCTATATCGCGTGCTGGGACGGCGCGCACCAATGTATTCACGTGGACGGGCGCGATCGCAGCCGGATCACCGTAACGCCGATCGCGAAACTCGATTCGGTGCAGACCTCCAACGGACACACGCCGCCGGAGCGGATTCCGCGCGTCGATGAAGCGGAGTGCGTAGGCTGCAACCTGTGCTGGCTGGTGTGCCCGGTGGAGGGCTGCATCACTATGGAACCGGTCGATACCGGCAAACCGCCCCAATCGTGGGCGCAACGGACGGGGGCCACGGCGTGAACACTCTGATTCGCAACGGGACGGTGGTGACCGCCCGCGAGACGAAAGCCGCCGATATCCTGATCGAAGGCGAGCGCATCCGGGAGGTGCGCCCCGGCATTCCGGTGAATGCGGCGGAGAAAGTGATCGACGCTGCCGGCCTCTACGTGATGCCCGGCGGCATCGACGCGCACACGCATCTCGACATGCCGTTCGGCGGCACGACCTCGGCGGACGATTTTGAAACCGGAACGCGCGCCGCGGCGTTCGGCGGCACCACCTCGATCGTCGATTTCGCGATCCAGGCGCGCGGCACACGCATGCGCGACGCGCTGGACACGTGGTGGAAGAAAGCGGAGCGCCGCGCGTGCATTGATTACGGCCTTCACATGATTGTCACCGATCTCGGCGTCGCGGGTCTGGAAGACATGGACGATATGGTGCGGGAGGGCGTGGCCAGCTTCAAGCTCTTCATGGCTTACCCGAACGTGCTGATGGTGGATGACGCCACGATTTTCAAAGCGCTGTCGCAAACGGCGAAAAACGGCGCGCTCATCTGCATGCACGCCGAGAACGGCAGCGTGATCGATGTGATCATTGCGCGCGCCCTGGCGGAAGGCAAGACCGCGCCGGTCTATCACGCTTTGACGCGGCCGCCGCGCGCCGAAGCTGAGGCCGTCCACCGCGCGATTGCGATGGCGGAGATCGCCGGAGCGCCGGTGTACATCGTGCACCTGTCGTCGGAAGACGCGCTCCACGAAGTGCGCGAGGCGCGTGACCGCGGCGTGCCCGCATTCGCCGAGACGTGCCCGCAATACCTGCTGCTTTCGATTGAAGACCTGGAGCGGCCGAATTTCGAAGGCGCGAAGTATGTCTTCACGCCGCCGCTGCGGCCCAAAGAGCACCAACCCAAGCTCTGGGACGGTTTGAAGGACGATCACCTGCAAGTCGTTTCAACGGACCACTGCCCGTTCTGCTTCAAGGATCAGAAGATTCTCGGTAAAGACGATTTCACCAAGATACCGAACGGCGGTCCGGGCATCGAAAACCGCTTGCAGCTGATCTATCATCACGGCGTGAATTCCGGAAAGCTCTCGCTCAACCGCTTCGTGGAGCTGACTTCTACCACGCCGGCGCGCCTCTTTGGCATGTATCCGAAAAAGGGCGAGATTGCGCCGGGCAGCGATGCAGACCTGGTGCTCTGGGATCCGAACGCCGCGCACACCATCAGCGCGCAGACGCATCACATGCGCGTGGATTACTCGATGTTCGAAGGTTTTCAGGTGAAGGGCAACGCGCGGACGGTGCTTTCGCGGGGAGAAGTGATCGTGGACGGCGGCCGCTTCCTGGGCAATGCCGGCCGCGGCAATTATTTGAAGCGCGAGGCGCGCGGCGGCGCCTGGAAATGACGCACGATCCCACTCTCTACAACAAAGATCTCGCGCCTGTCCCCAAAGACCGCCGCACGTGGGGCGTGTACAATTACGCATCGCTGTGGGTGGCGATGTCGGTCTGCATTCCCACTTACATGCTGGCCTCCGGCCTGATCGCCGGCGGCATGAACTGGTGGCAGGCGATCGCAACCATTTTGTTGGGCAACCTGATCGTGCTGATTCCGATGCTGCTCAACGCGCATGCGGGGACCAAGTACGGCATTCCGTTTCCGGTTTTTGTGCGCGCCTCGTTCGGGGTGCGCGGCGCCAATGTGCCGGCCGTCTTGCGTGCGCTGGTGGCCTGCGGTTGGTTCGGGATTCAGACGTGGATCGGCGGCCAGGCGATCTACTCGATGCTGAAGATTGTATGGCCGGGCGCCGCGCAATTGACGGGCGGCATCTGGGTCTGCTTCTTTGCGTTCTGGGCGCTGAACATCTTCGTCATCTGGCGTGGTATCGAGACTATCAAGTTCCTGGAAGGCATCGGCGCGCCATTCATGCTCGGCATCGGCCTGCTGCTGCTGTGGTGGATCACGCGGCAGGCGGGTGGCTTCGGTCCTGTGCTGAGCGCGCCCGGAAAGTTTCGCACGACGGCGGAGTTCATCCGCTTTTTTATTCCGTCGCTCACCGGGATGGTGGGATTCTGGGCCACGGTGGCGCTCAATATCCCCGATTTCACGCGCTACGCCAAGTCACAGAAGGCGCAAGTGCTCGGACAGGCACTCGGCTTGCCGGCCGCGATGACACTGTATTCGTTCATCGGAGTAGCGGTGACTTCCGCGTCGGCCGTGCTGTTCGGGCATCCGATCTGGGATCCGGTGGAATTGCTGGGAAAATTCAATCAGCCGCTGGTGGCGTCGGTCGCGTTGTTAGCGCTGCTGGTGGCAACGCTCAACACGAACGTCGCCGCCAACGTGGTTTCGCCGTCAAACGATTTTTCCAATCTCAATCCGCGGCGGATTTCGTTTCGTACCGGAGGACTGATTACCGGTGTGATCGGCGTATTGTTGATGCCTTGGAAGCTGCTGGGCGATTTCAGCGATTACATCTTCGGCTGGCTGGTCGGATACTCGGCGCTGCTGGGGCCGATCGCCGGCATCATGATCGCGGATTATTTTCTGGTGCGGCGCTCGCGTTTGAAAGTGAGCGATCTGTACCGCCGCCATGGAATCTACGAGTACGATAACGGTATGAACCTGCGCGCCGTGGTGGCGTTGGCCGCGGGGGTGTGCGTCGCGCTGCTGGGATTGATCATTCCGGCGCTGCGACTGCTGTATGACTACGCCTGGTTCGTGGGCTTCGGCATGGCGGGAGCGACTTACGTCGCGCTGATGCAACGCGGCGAAGCGCCGGACCCCGAGCCGGAATGGGAGACAGAAGGATGATGACGGCGGAAACAAAAGTTGCAATGGTGTCCTTTCACATCAACGGCGGGTGGGAGCGGCCCGAAGGGCGCAGCCTGCATCCGGTGACGTGCCCGGCAAACGGCGCCACCATCGCCGAGGTGGCCTACGCCGAAGAGCCGGACGTCGACCGCGCCGTCCGCGCCGCGCAGACGGCTTTCCTGAAGTGGCGTGAAGTGCCCGTGGTCGAGCGGGTGCAGGTGCTATATCGCTATAAGGCTCTGCTGGAAAAAAACGCGGATGAAATTGCCGCGATTCTGACGCGCGAAAACGGCAAAACCATGGAAGATGCCAAGGCCGAAGTGCGCCGCGGCATCCAGATGGTGGAAGTGGCGTGCGGCATGCCGAGCCTGATGATGGGCGAAACGCTCAACGACGTAGCGCGCGATATCGATTCGCAGAGCATCCGCCAGCCGCTCGGCGTCTGTGCCGGCATCACGCCGTTCAATTTTCCCGCGATGGTGCCGATGTGGATGTACCCGTTCGCCATCGCGTGCGGCAACGCGTTTGTGCTGAAGCCCTCGGAGAAGGTGCCGATGACGCCGACCCGCGCCGTCGAGCTGCTCGGCGACGCCGGCCTGCCGCCGGGCGTGATGAATTTAGTCCATGGCGACAAAAAAGCCGTTGATGCCCTGCTGCACCATCCGCTGGTGAAGGCGGTGTCGTTTGTCGGCTCGACGCCTATCGCCAGGTACATCTACACGACCGCGGCCGCGGAAGGCAAGCGCGTACAGGCGCTGGGCGGCGCGAAGAATCACCTGGTGGTCATGGCCGACGCCGACATGCCGAAGACGGTGGAAGCGATCATCGGCTCGGCATTCGGGGCGGCCGGCGAGCGCTGCCTCGCCGGTAGTGTGCTGGTGGCGGTGGGCAATGCCGCCGGCCCGCTGCTCGATCTGCTGGTGAAACGCACCAAGGCCCTGGTAGTCGGAGACGGCGCGAAGCAGGGAGTCGAAATGGGCCCGCTGGTCACCAGCGAACATTGCCAGCGCGTGCGCGGCTACATCGAAAAGGGCGTGGCCGAAGGCGCCACGCCACTAGTGGACGGGCGCGAATTCAAATCCGCCGAGGCGGGCTTTTATCTCGGCCCCACGATCTTCGACAACGTCTCGCCCAAAATGACGATTGCCCGCGAGGAGATTTTCGGGCCGGTGCTTTCGGTGATCCGGGTGAAGGACCTGGAGGAGGCGATTCAGTTGGTCAACAGCTCGCCGTTCGGCAACGCGACCTCCATCTTCACGAGCAATGGCAAAGCGGCGCGCGAGTACTCAGCGCGCATCGAAGTCGGCATGGTGGGGGTCAATGTCGGAGTGGCGGCGCCGATGGCATTCTTCCCGTTCACCGGTTGGAAGAACTCCTTCTTCGGCGATTTGCATGCCCACGGGAAAGACGCAGTCCGCTTCTATACCGAACAGAAAGTGATCATGACCCGCTGGTTCTGAGTGGGCAGGCCGGAGGCCGCCCCGCTCCTCTCCTCATGCTGAAAGACAAAGTCGCTATCATTACGGGCGCCAGCCGCGGCATCGGGCGCGCCATCGCCGAGGCGTTTGTGCGCGAGGGCGCGCAGGTCGTAATCTGCGGGCGCAAGGCCGAGACGTTGGATCAGGTTGCGCGCGAGATTGGGCCGGCCGTGCGGCCCATCGTCTGCCACGTCGGGCGCGCCGATCAGATTCGAAACATGATCGACACCGTCTCCCGGGATTTCGGGCGAATCGATGTGCTCGTCAACAACGCAGCTACCAACGTCGCGCAAGCGCCGTGTCTCACACTGGACGAAGTCATGTTCGACAAGATGGTCGAGATCAATTTGAAGAGCGCCTTCCGGCTCACGCAGCTGGTGGCGCCGGGAATGTGCGCGCGCGGCTCCGGCTCAATCATCAACATTTCTTCGATCTCCGGAGTGCGGCCGCAATTCGAAGGGCTGCTCTACAGCATGACGAAAGCGGCCCTGATCATGATGACGCAATCGTATGCGCTGGAACTGGGGCCGCAAGGTGTGCGCGTCAATTGCATCGCGCCGGGGCTCATCCAGACCGTGCTCAGCGAATATTACTGGAAGGACGAGGAGCGCCGCGAAAAACGAATCGAGACGCAGCCGATCCGCCACCTGGGCCAGCCGTTGGAGATCGCGGAAGTGGCGGTGCTGCTGGCCAGCGACCGGTCCTCGTTCATGACCGGGCAGACGCTGGTGGTCGATGGCGGCCGTCTGCTCTCGGCGTTGTGAGCGGCCGCCGGGTTCAGCCCGCCTTGAAGGTGGAGAGCCGCTCCGCCTCTGCAATTGAGGCGGCAGTCTTCAGTTTATCCGCGACCAACGGCTGCTTGGAGCTGATCCACCGCGGCGCGGCTTCGCGTTCGTCATCGGAGCGATTCATCGCGAAGGCGGCGGCGAGCCGGCCTTTCGAGAGCCACCACACGCTGAAGCTGTTGGTAGAGAGGTCGCCGCGCTCCACAATTTCGTCGGCGACGGCCGGGTCACCCCAGAACTCGTACGAAAGATCAAAGACGTCGGAGAAAAAATAGGGCACATGCACGAAGCGCTCGCGCTCACCCGAGAGCAGGCGGCCGCAATGTTGGCCTTGCGACACCGCGTTGTCCCAATGCTCGACCCGGCGGCGCTTTTCAAATAACATATCGCGATAGTTGGCGACATCACCGGCGGCATAAATTGCCGGCACGCCGGTCTCGAGGTACTCGTTAACCACCACGCCGTCGGTCACCTCGACGCGCGTGCGCGCCACGGGGTCGGTAACCGGCTGCACGCCGATGCCGGCCACTACGAGATCGCAAGCGACCGGGGGGCTTCCGGCGACCGCAACCGCTTCGACGCCGCTCCGCCCCTGGATCGCCTCGACGCGGGCCTGTTTCACGAAACGGACGCCGCGCGCGGAATAATAGTTCTCGAAAAAGCGCGACATGGCTGGAGTGAAGAATTGTTTCCAAATACGGTCTTCCCTGAGGATCAGAGTGGTCTCGATCTTTTTCTGCGCCAGCACCGAGGCTACTTCCATGCCGATGAACGCACCCCCGATCACGGCGGCGCGCCTGGCGCTCTCCGCGTGCGTACGAATCTGCCTGGAGTCTTCGAGAGAGCGCAGGTAGTGAACCCCCGCCAAGTCGGCGCCCGGAACGCTCAGTTTGCGGACGCGGGCTCCGGTCGCAATCACCAGGTTCTCGAAGAAAACCTCCTCGCCCGATCGCAAATGTAAAATTTTCCGGCCGGTATCGACGACCGAGGCTTCCGCGCCGAGCAGGAGCTCGATTCCATGCTCGCGATAGAAATTCTCCGGGTTGATGCGGATGCCGTCTTCGGAGTCCTTGCCGGCCAGAAAGCCTTTGGAGAGAGGAGGGCGCTCGTAGGGGATCGAAGTGTCGGCGGAAACAATCGCCAGTTCGCCGGGCTGCAAACCTCGCTCCACCAGTTCCTTCGCGCAATAGCCGGCGACCATGCCGCCTCCGAGAATCACGTGCCTGGATTTTTTCATTTGTCCTCTCCGCGCCCCGGATCCGCCGTAGCAAGATCCGGAACGGACGCAACCGCTACCTATACATATACATCACGTTTCTTTTCGAGGCTCGCCAGAAGTTTTTCCATGGACGCATTGAATGCCTCGACGCCTTCATTTTGCAGGTCTTCGGTGACCGCCGCGAGATCGATGCCCAATTTGCGGAGGCGCTCCAGATCGGCGCGCGCCTCATCGGCTCCCTCCATGATTGCGGAGCTACGCACGCGGCCATGCTCCCGGAAGGCGTTGAGAGTCGCGACCGGAACCGTGTTGACGGTGTCGGGGCCGATCAACTCCTCCATGTACAAAACATCGGAGTATGCCGGGTTTTTGGTTCCAGTGCTGCCCCAAAGCACGCGCTGGAGACGCAGGCCCCGCTTGCGCAGCTCTTGGAAACGCTCGGTGTGGAACACCTGCCGGAATCGCTGATAAATGGTTTTGGCATTCGCGATGGCGATCTTGCCGCGGAGCGCGAGGGCTTCCGGCGTGCCGATCGCTTCGAGGGCGCGATCGACTTTCGTATCGACGCGGCTCACGAAAATGGAAGCAACCGAAGCGAGTTTCCGCGGATTCGGACAGCGCGCCGCGCCTGCCAGAAACGCGCTCGTCACCGCGTCGTAATGCGCCAGGGAAAACATGAGCGTGATATTGATGTTGATGCCTTCGGCAAGAAGGGCTTCGATGGCGGGAATGCCTTCACGCGTCGCGGGGATCTTGACCATCAGGTTGGGGCGGTCCACTTCTTTCCATAAACGGCGCGCCTCATTGATGCTTTCCACGGTATTGTGGGCGAGCTTCGGCGAGACCTCGATGCTGACGTAGCCGTCGGTTCCTCCAGTGCTGTCGTACACCGGGCGGAGCACATCCGCCGCCATCCGGATGTCCTCGAGCATGAGGTTCTCATAAATCGCGAACGTGGGCCTCCGGGGATCGGCGTCGAGCAACTTTCGCAGCTCTGCGTCATAGTCAGTGTTTTCGTCGATCGCTTTTTCGAAAATCGTAGGATTGCTGGTGAGGCCGCTCACGCCGTCGAAGTCGATCAGGCGCTTGAGTTCGCCACTGGTGATCAGATTCCTCCGGATGTAATCCATCCAGATCGACTGGCCGTATTCCTTCACCTGCTTTAGAGGGTTCATCACATACTCCAACATTTAAATATTTTCAAACGTGCACGAGGATTGCCATGAGGAGCGCCGCAACCCCGTAAGATATGACACGGGATCATGCAGCAGGCCGCGAGGGCCCTTTGGGCCACGGCGCGCTGAGGCTGCAAATATGGCATTTCCGCCCCACTACAATGGAGTGATGTCCGTTCCGCTCATTCAGTTCGAGAATGTCACGATCCAGAGGGGGGATCGCGTGGTTCTCGATGGCATCCACCTGTCGATCGCGCAAGGCGAGCACGTGGCCATCCTGGGGCCCAACGGCTCGGGAAAATCGACGCTGATCAAAGCCATTTCGCGGGAGCTCTATCCGCTGTTAAAGCCGGAGCCGTGGTCGCTGCGCATCATGGGGCGCGACCGGTGGCACCTGTTCGAGCTGCGGAACCATCTCGGTCTGGTGTCGAACGATTGGATGCAGATGTGCAACCGCGACTACTCGGGTTACGAAATCGTGCTCTCGGGGTTCTTCGGCAGCGTAGGCATCTGGCCGAATCACAGAGTGACTACGGAGATGCAAAAGAAGGCGCGGGAGGTGATGGACCTGCTCGAAATTTCGCACCTGGCGGACCGGAGCACGAACGAGCTCTCTTCCGGCGAGGCGCGCCGTATCCTGATTGGCCGCGCGCTCGTTCACGACCCGCAGGCGCTGGTGCTTGATGAGCCGACCACCAGCCTCGACCTGCACGCGACATACGAGCTCCGTGAAATTTTTCGCAAACTGGCGCAAGCAGGCATCAGCTTGATCATGGTGACGCATCATCTGCCCGATATCATTCCGGAAATGGCGCGCGTGGTGCTGATCCGCGACGGCCACATTTTTTGCGACGGGCCCAAAGACCAGGTCTTCCACTCCGAGACACTCTCGCACCTGTTCGGGATTCCAGTGGAAGTTCTGGAGCGGGACGGCTATTATCACGTCATATGAGGAACGCGGCGCTCTTGACGGCGGTGCTGGCGGCCGTGGCGCCGGCGCAATGGCTGGGTTATCCGACCGCCGGAGTGCCGAAGCTGCCGGATGGCAAGCCGAATTTGAACTCCCCGGCGCCGCGCGCCGCCGACGGCAAGCCTGATCTGTCCGGCATCTGGGTGGACGAGGAAAACCGGCCGTGCCCGCCGTTCAACTGCGACGACATGCTGACGCCGCAGGAATTCTGGGACATCGGCTGGGGCCTCAAGGGCGGCATTCCCTACCAGCCCTGGGCTGCCGATCTCATCAAACAGCGGGCCGAGCGGCGCGGGCAGGACGATCCCACGGCGCACTGCCTGCCGGGCGGAGTGCTGAAGCTGCACACCGACCCGCTCTACCGGAAGATCGTGCAGACGCCGGCGCTGATTTTGATTCTCAACGAGCGCAACGCGATGTACCGGCAAATCTTTACCGACGGCCGGCCCCTGCCCGCCGACCCGCAGCCCACGTGGAACGGATATTCCACCGGCAAGTGGGAAGGCGACCGGCTGGTGGTGGCGACCAGCGGATTTCGCGACGGCACGTGGCTCGACCGCAAAGGCAGCCCGCTGACCGAAGCCGGCACGATGACCGAACGGTTTCGTCGCCCGAGTTACGGCAAGCTGGAAATTGAGATCACGGTAAACGATCCGAAAGCATACACCGCGCCGTGGACCGTGACGCTGCACCAGATCATTAAGCTGGATACCGAGCTGCTCGACTACGTCTGCCTGGAAAACGAAAAAGACCAGAGACACTTCGTGGGGAAGTAGGCGCGCTGCGAGCACCCGGTCTTTAGCATTCGCGCTGCGCGCGCGGCGGGGAGCGGTTAGAGCACTCGCTCGGCCACCACGCACATCAGTACGATGGTTGCGCAAAGCAATGGGAACCAGTCGCCGAACCTCGTGTACACGGTTTTTTCGGAGATGTAGCTGAATCCGGTATACGAAGTGGCGCGGGCGTAGAGCGGGAGCGTGCCGCGCAGGCGGCCGGCGGGGTCGATGGTGGCGGTGATGCCGTCATTGGTGGAGCGCAAAATCCAGCGACGGTTTTCGGCGGCGCGCATGCGCACGATGCGGAGATGCTGCTCGCGCGCGGCGCTCTTGCCGAACCAGCCGTCGTTGGAGATATTGAAGAGCACTTCGGCGCCGCCGGAGACGAACTGACGGACGAAGTTTGGAAACACCGATTCGTAACAGATAAAGGTGCCGATGCGGTGGCCGGCGACGGGCGACACGACGGCAGTGCGGCCGGGCGCGAAATCGCCGGCTTCACTCGAAACCTTGTTGGCCACCAACCCGAAGGGCCAAGGGACAAATTCGCCGAACGGCACCAGGTTGACCTTGTCATAGCGGCTGATGGGGAATCCATTCGGGCCGATCAGTTGGGCGGAGTTGAGGGGGCGGTTGTCCGCCGTGTGCGACACCACGCCGAGGAGCAGGTAGAGATGGGCCGTGCGCGCCAGTTGGTCCATCAAAGCGCGGAAGCGCGGGTCGTCCTCGTAGTAGAGCGGGGCGGG
Source organism: Bryobacteraceae bacterium (assembly GCA_035295805.1). Lineage (GTDB taxonomy): Bacteria > Acidobacteriota > Terriglobia > Bryobacterales > Bryobacteraceae > PSRJ01. The sequence goes on from DATGII010000101.1 coordinate 13,762, forward strand.
CACTTCAGGCCAGACCGCGATTGAGGGCGGGCGGAAGCGTTGAACCCGGACGCTGTCGAGTGTGAACCCGGCGAGGTCTTCCTCCATACGATTGACCGAGTCGGTGGTCCACTCTTCGGTTTCCGAAATGTTGGGCTGCACCAGCAAGGCGACTTCCTGTCCACGCTGCGCCGGAGGCAGGGGCGGCAGGAAGGCGAGAAACGGAAGAATCAACAGCCAGTGTAATTCGAGCCGCGGGCGGCGCAGAACGGCCAGCGCGAGCGCGGTCGCCATCATGGCGAAAACGAAGGAGAGGCCGTAAACGCCGGTGAGCGGCGCGAGACGCATCGGAAGGCTCATGCCGATGCCGGCGTTGCCGAGATCGAGCCAGGCGAAGCCGAGCGGGCCGTGCGTCACTTCAACCGCCACCCAACACGCGGAAACGGCGGGGACAGCCCACCAGCGGCGAATCAGGATTCCGGCCAGCAGGGCGAAGACCGCCATGTGCAGAGCCTTGGTGAGCGCAAACAAAGTGAACAGCAGCCAGGCGACGAGGGGGCTCACGCCCGCATACCGCGCGAGCACGTCTTCGATCCAATAGCAGATGCCGAACCAGTAGACGAAGCCGGCGGCCCATCCGAGTCCAAAGCGGCGCAGCCAGCGGTGCTCGCGCGCCGCCGCGATCAGCAGCGGCGTGAGCGCAACCGGGGCAAGCCAGAAGAGATTAAAACCGGGAAAGGTCAGGATCAGCAGCGCCGCGGAGACGAGCGCGAGCGCCAGATTCAACACGCCGGCCGCCGCGCGTGTTCGTTCACCGCATCCGCCATGTAAGAGCTGCGCACGAGAGGCCCGCTGAACACCATGCGAAAACCGAGCGACAAGCCGTAGTCGCGGTACTCGTCAAATTGCGCAGGCGCGATGAAGGCGGCAACCGGCAGATTGCGGCGCGTGGGCTGTAAATATTGGCCGATCGTGGCCACCGCGGTCCCCGCCGCGCGCAGATCGCCGAGCAGCGCACGAATTTCGCCGGCTGTTTCTCCGAGCCCGACCATGAAACCCGATTTGGTGAGCGCGCCCCCCGGGTGGCTTTGCGCGAACGCGAGCACGCGCAGCGATTGCCGGTAATCGGCCTGGGGACGGACGCGCGGATAGAGGCGTGGGACGGTTTCGACGTTGTGATTGAAGACATGCGGTCCGGCATCGAGCACGCGCGCCGCGGCATCGAGATCGCCGCAAAAATCGGGTGTCAATACTTCCACGCGCGCCTCGGGAAGCCGCTCGCGCACGGCGCGCACGGTCTCGGCGAAATGGCGCGAGCCGCCGTCCTCCAGATCGTCGCGGTTGACGCTGGTGATGACGACGTATTTGAGGTTCATCGCGGCCGCCATGCGCGCCACGTTGGCGGGCTCGGCCGGGTCGAGCGGCGGACGGCCTTTGGGCACCGAGCAGAAGCCGCAAGCGCGTGTACAGCGGTCGCCCAGGATCATGAAGGTGGCCGCCTGGCGGTGGAAGCACTCGTGGATGTTGGGGCAGCGCGCGGATTCGCAGACGGTGTGGAGACCGAGGCGGCGCAAATCGCTCTTCAACGCGTTGAGGGATTCGAAGTGCGTGCGCGGCTTGCGCGCCCATTCGGGCAAGCGGGGGCGCCCTTCGGAAGAACCGCGGATGTGGACGAACGATTGGTTCACTCTACTTCCGAACGGGGTGAAGACCGGCGGCTTCGAGCAGAGTCTTGGCGCGGCCCATCGACTGGGTGTCGCTATACGGACCCACCAGCACGCGGACCAGATTGTTCGGCCCGGGGCCGAGCGTCACCGGAAAACCCTTGTCCTTGAGGCTCTGCTGCAGCGCTTCGGCGGCGGTCCGGTTGGAGGTGGCGATGACCTGCCAGAAGGAGCCAGGCGGCGCTTCCTCCGGAGAGGTAGCGGCGGCTGCGGGCGGAGTCTCGCGCGGCGCCGCCGGGGTCGGGGCGGGTTGCGCGGCCGGAGCGGCGGCGGGCGGCGCGGGCGCTTCCGCAGGCGGCGGGGGCGCTGCGGCCGTGTCGGCCGGCGGTTGGGCTTCGCTGGCGGCCGGCGCGGCCACCGGCGGCGTGGGCGCCGGCTCCGGGCGCGATTCTTTCGCTACCGGCACGGCCGAGCCCGCCGTGGTCTCGGCCTGCAACCGCTGCGAAGGCGTCGAGTTCCGCCCGACGATGTAACCCATCGCGAAGGCCACGCCGAACAGCAGCACGACGATAAAAAATCCGCTCAGCAACTGCCGGTTGCCCAGCACCAGCTCAAATTCCCCTGTGTCGCTATTTTTCATGGTTTCGAAACGCCCGCTCCCGGCTCTTTCCCTTTGTTCAATCCATTGAGGGCGCGCTCTATTGATGTCAGTATATCGACTGGCAGAGGAAATACGATGGTCGTATTTTTTTCCGTGCCGATCTCGACCAACGTCTGCAGATATCGGAGCTGAATCGCGGCAGGCTGGCGCTGGATGACTTCGGCCGCCATGGCCAGCTTTTCCGCGGCCGTGTACTCGCCTTCGGCGTGAATAATTTTGGCGCGGCGTTCGCGCTCGGCTTCGGCTTGCCGCGCGATGGCGCGGATCATCTGCTCGGCCAGATCGACCTGCTTGACTTCGACCAGCGTCACTTTCACTCCCCAGGCGGCGGTCTGCTGGTCGAGAATCGTCTGCAGCCGCAGGTTGAGCTTTTCACGCTGGCTGAGCAGTTCGTCGAGCTCCACTTCGCCCAGTACGCTCCGCAGCGTGGTCTGGGCCAGCTGCGAAGTCGCATATAAGAAGTTGGAAACCTCGTTGACAGCCAGGCGCGGATCAATGACGCGGAAATAGAGGACGGCGTTCACCTTGACCGTGACATTGTCGCGCGTCACGACGTCCTGCGCCGGCACCTCGAGCGTGTCGATACGCAGCGAGACGCGCACAATGCGGTCGATCGGCGCAAACACCAGACAGATGCCGGGACCTTTCGGCTGCGGAAGCAGGCGGCCGAGGCGGAAGATCACGGCGCGCTCGTATTCCCGCAGAATCTTGATCGAGCTCAGCAGGTAAATGACGATGATGGCAATAAAGATCAGACTGGCATCGCTCATTGGTGTCCTCCTGATTCGTCGGCCACGGGTTCGACCGTGAGCTTGAGTTTCTCGATGGCGGTGACGCGCACCCGCGCTCCGGGTGCGACGGGCCGCGCCGCGACCGCATCCCAATATTCGCCGCGCACGAACACCTTGCCTTCCGGCGCCAGTTCCGTGACGGTGGACCCGATGATTCCGAGCATGCCTTCGGCTCCCGTGACTACCTTGTTATGCCGCGCGCGCACCACCAGCGAGAGCAGCAGCATTGTGATAACGGAAAACGGCAGCGCGAGCCCAACCGCCGTGCTCCAGTGGATTCGCATCTCAGGAATGGGGCCGTTCACCAGCATGATGGCGCCGAGCACCATCGCCACCGCACCGCCGATTCCGAGAATGCCGTGCGAAGTGAACTTGGCCTCGAGGACAAACAGCGCGAAGGCCAGCAGCAGCAGCGCCGCGCCCAGCCAGTTGATGGGCAGGACCGAAAGGGCCGAAAGTCCTACCAGCACCATGATCGCTCCAATGATGCCCGGCGCGATCAGCCCGGGCGAAGAGAACTCGACGTAAATACCGAGTGCTCCCAGCACCAGCAGCACCAGCGCAATGTTGGGATCCGCCACCGCGGCTATAATCTTCTGCCGCAGGCTTGGCTGGTAGACCTCGACGCCGGCAGCGGCAGTCCGTAGTGTAACTTTCGATCCATCGAAGCGCGTGATGGTGCGGCCATCGAGCTGGTTCAGCAATTCGGCCTCGTTGGGGGCGATCAGATCGATCAAATGCTGGTCAAGGGCTTCACGCTCGGTGAAGGACTTGCTTTGACGGACGGCGGTTTCGGCCAGCGCGCTGTTGCGTCCGCGCTTGTCACAAATGCTGCGCAGATAAGCCGCCGCATCGTTTTCGACCTTCTCTTTCATGACCGCATCCATCTGGCCGCCCATGGCGACCGGGTGCGCCGCGCCGGTATTGGTGCCGGGCGCCATCACGGCCAGATCGCCGGATTCGAGAATAAAGAAGCCGGCCGAAGCCGCGCGGCTGCCGCTGGGCCCGACATAAGTAATTACCGGGACCGGGGCGGCAATAATTTGCGAGATGGTGTCGCGCATGGCATCCATGAGGCCGCCTGGCGTGTTCAGCCGGATGATGACGAGGCTGGCGCCTTGCTGCCGCGCTTGGACCAGCGCGCTGGAAACGATTTCAGTGGTTACGGGGTGAATCATGCCGTCGACGTCGACCGCCAGGACCGTCGGGGCCGCGCGCGCCGCCTGCCCCATCAGGGCCAGCACAACTGCGGAGAGGAGCCGGATTCTCACGCTACCCTCATCTTATCAATAGGCGGATGCGCTGGTCCGAAAACACACGCTGGCGATGGAACTCATAGAAAATTTGTATGAGAATTGGCAGCGCCATCGGATAAAATGAGAAAAGTTGTTATGGCAAGAAAGACCAACCCTGAGAACCCCGTCACAGGATCGTCCGCTTCGGCGGCTTCGGCGCGTTCCCGCCGTGGGAATACAACGGCGCGGCCGCAACACGCATCACCTTCCGCCGAGACACTCACATCGGCTCGCGAACTGGAAACCGCGGGCGTGAGCTCGGAAACGTCAGCTCGCACCGACACCGTTGCCGTGAACCGGGAGCTGGCACACGAACAAATCGCGCGTTTGGCTTATGCCTTGTGGGAAGCCCGCGGGTGCCAGGGCGGCAGTCCTGAAGAAGACTGGCGGCTCGCCGAGGAACAACTCAAGCAAGGCGCCTGAGGCGGCGCTCGATCCGACTAGCGGTACTTGCGCAGCACGGCCAGCAGCTTTCCCTGGATTTGCACGTCTCGGGCCGGTACGATGATGGGCTTTAGCGCCGCATTTGCCGGCTGCAGACGGATCTGATCGCCAGGCTCGCGATAGATCCGCTTCAGCGTGGTTTCTTCGCCGCCGACCAGCGCGACGACGATCTCGCCGTCGCGGGCCTGTGCCGTCTTCTCGAGCAGGATCAGATCGCCGTCACAGATGTGATCGTCGATCATCGAGCTGCCGCGCACTTCGAGCGCGAAGGTGTTCGGGTTCGCGGTGAAATCGGCGAAGTTCAAGGTTTCACGCTGCGGCACGGATTCCACCGGCGCACCGGCGGCGATCCGTCCCAACAGCGGAATTTCCGTCACGGGGCGCGAGCGCCGTTGCTCCTGCAGGTACTTGGGAGCGAGCTCGAGCGACCGGCTCTGGTTGAAACCGCGCTTTAAGTAGGCCTTGGTTTCCAGAGCGGAGATGTGCTTATGGACGGTGGCCAGCGACGCCAGATCGAGCCCGTGCGCGATTTCTTCGTAGCTCGGGCAGTAGCCGTTTTCATCCTGGAAATGCGCGATGAAGTCGAGGACCTGCTTTTGTCGTTTTGTGAGAGCCATCGGTCGGACCCTACCGCCAGTATGGGCGAAGAAAAGGGGAAATGCAAGAGGAAACCAGGATTATTTACTTGACAAAAGTAAGCTGGAGGTATACCCTTGCACCCAAAGCCGCTAATTGGCAGTGAGCGGCTTCCGAGGAGGCAAGCCGTGACAATCATCGCAGGATTTCGCTGCTTTGACGGCGTGGTGATATGCGCTGATACTCAAGCAACCGTGCCAGGGCTGTCCAAGAAACACGTCTCGAAAGTGCACGTAGAGCCGTTCTTTCGAACCGACGAAGATGAATTAGTGGCGGCGTTTTGCGGTGCGGGCGACGGCCCGTTCATTGATATGCTCACGCGGAAAGCATGGGCTGCCGCATCGGGGGAGCGGGACATCGATGCTGCCTGCGATGCGATTGAGCAGAGAATCAAGGACGTTTATAAGGAATACGGGGCGATCTACCAACCGGGAGCACTTCCGCAAGTGGAATTGATCTACGGAGTTAAAACAGAAGCGGACAACCGGCTCTATCATGCTTCAGGTCCGATCGTGAACATAGTTGAGGAGCATTGCTCAGGCGGGGCGGGGTATTACATGGCTGATTTCTTGACGGCCCGCATGCACTCACGCAGTCTCAGCCTGCATCAATTAGTCATACTCGCCGCTTATATTTTGTTCCAAGCAAAAGAACACGTCGATGGATGTGGCGGCGAGAGCCACATCGCCATCCTCCGTAACTCTGGCAAAAGCGGATTGCTTGATCCGAATCGTGTTCTTGCTATTACTGGGCTTGTCGATTCAGTCGATCATCAATTAGGACAACTACTGCTAGAAGCAAGTGTGCTGACAGACGAATGGAATACGGACTCACAGAAGAGAATCGGCCACCTAAACAGCACGATTAATTTTCTTCGTCAAAGAGCACAAGACAACTTAGCCTCCGCCAAAGCCTTGCAGATAATGCCGACGATCAATGACGATGAATATGGCTTTGGCGATTACGATTCCGAATTATTCATGCCGTCAGATCCTCAAACGTCAGAGGATCCGCAGTGACCATATGACGCAAAGTGTCAAGGAACAGATCAGAACGATTGCGACGGTTGAATCGGAAGGTCATTTCTTCCAGATAGGCCGCCAGATGCTTGGCGCTCATTTGATGCCATGTGCCAATAATTCCGCGTTTCAGGAGAGAAAACGCCGATTCTACTGTGTTCGTATGGATTTCTCCTTGAACGTAAATCTTGTCTTTGTGTCTGATTGTCTTATGGCGCGAGCCATGAACGCCCGCTTCCATCATCGCTTTTGGATAGGCGCTCCATTCATCGGTGATGATGACATCAAGATCTTTGTCGATGTTTTCTTTGATGTATCGGGCAAGCGTTCCAGAAGTGGCGTCGGCGGCGTGAAAGAACCGGAGTTCTCCTCCCCGCTGGCGAATGCCGATTACGACTTCTTTGTTGTCCCTGATACCCTGTCCCTGCCCGCGTTGCTTTCCGCCGACGAAGGTTTCATCGACCTCAACTGTTCCGTTCAACAACTCCCGATTCGCTTCGTTCATGGCTTTGCGAATGCGATGGCAGAGATACCAAGCCGTTTTGTAGGCCATCCCGACCGTGCGCTTCACCTGCAACGCGCTGATTCCCTTTTTCGCCTCGCACATCAAAAGGGTAGTGGTAAACCATTTGATAAGGGGCAAGTGCGAATCATGAAAGATGGTTCCGGTTGTGACGGAGAATTGGTAGTCACACTTTTTGCAGTACAGCAGTTTGGTTCTGCCTTCCAACCTGACGGCGGAGTCACCACAGCGGGAGCAAATCGGCCCGTTAGGCCATCGCAGCCGCTCCAACAGTTCGCGGCACCGCTCCTCGCTCGAAAACTGAACTGTGAGGTCAATTAGAGTCATGGCGCATCCTCCTAGCGAGAAAACGAAATCACCGCTCCAGCGGGTACCGACAAGAACGCTGTTAGCGTCGATAAAACAGGACATCCGAAAGGAACTTCGGGCTTCCCGAGCGGCAGCCAAACCGAAGAAAAGGAAGTGATTGAGATGCCCACAAGAAGATTATGCGGCGGCTCTCAACTTTTGTCAAGTGAATAATCGTGGAGGAAACCGCGCTCACATGAGGCTCAGCGGGTCCACATCAATGGTCAGGGCCGTCGCTCCCCATTTGTGCTCGAGCGCGAAAGCGCGAATCTGCTGCAATAGCGCGTTCAGGGCCTTGCGGCTGGCCGCCTTGATCAGAAATTGATAGCGATATTCATTCTGCAGGCGCGGCACCGGCGCCTCGGCGGGGCCGAGTACGCGCAGCTTGTCGGGCGGCGGCGTCACCAGCCTGCTTAGTTCGGTGCTCATCCGCAGGGCCATCTCCTTGCGCTCGCTGCGGACCAGAACATTGGCCATGGCGCTGAAGGGCGGATAATGCATGGCGCGGCGGAAATTCAGTTCCTTTTCGTAAAACGCGGCATAATCGTGCGCGGCGGCGAGGCGGACGGCGTAATGATCGGGATTGATGGTCTGGATCAGCACGAGGCCCGGTGCGGAGCCGCGTCCGGCGCGGCCGGCAACCTGCGTGAGCAGTTGGAAGGTTCGTTCGGCGGCACGGAAATCGGGCATGCCGAGGCCGATGTCGGCGGAGATCACGCCGACCAGCGTCACGTTGGGGATGTCGTGACCTTTGGCGATCATCTGGGTGCCGACCAGGATGTCGTAATCGCGTTCGCGGAACCCGTGCAGAATTGTTTCAAACTGGCGCTTGCCGGTGACGGTGTCCCGATCGAGCCGCGCAATGCGGGCTCTGGGAAAATCGCGGTGCAACTCTTCCTCGACGCGCTCCGAACCCAGCCCGAGAAAATAGATATGCTCGCTGCCGCAGCGCGGGCAGACACTGGGAGGCTTCTGCGCGTAGCCGCAATAGTGGCACAACAGGCGCCGGTCGCGCTTGTGAAACGTGAGCGTGACCGAACAGTTGATGCACTGGATGCGCTCGCCGCAGGCGCGGCAGGCCACGAAACTGGAAAACCCGCGCCGGTTTAAAAGAATGATGGCCTGCTCGCCGTTTTCGAGGCGCGCGCCCAGAGCCTCCACGAGCTTGCGGGAAAACGTGGCCTGGCGGCGCGTTTCCAGAAATTCCTGCCGCATATCGACGAGTTGAACCGAAGGCATGGGCCGCTCTTCGATGCGCGCGGGCAACTCCAATAAGTTATACTTGCCGCACTGGGCGTTGTAGCGGCTCTCGAGGCTCGGGGTGGCGGAGCCGAGAATCACGCATGCGCCGGCGGCCTGCGCGCGCACGATGGCGACGTCGCGGCCGTTATAGCGCGGCGTCTCCTCCTGCTTGTAACTGCCGTCGTGTTCTTCATCAACGACGATGAGGCCGAGATCGCGCACGGGAGCGAAGACGCCGGAGCGCGTGCCCACCACCACCGAGGCCGCGCCGGAACGAATGCGGCGCCACTGCTCGAGGCGCTCGACATCGGAAAACGCGCTGTGCAGAATGGCGACGCGGTCGGCAAAACGGGCGTAGAACTGGCCGGCCATGGCAGGGGTCAACGCGATTTCCGGCACCAGAAGAAGCGCGCCGCGGTTTTGCGCGAGCACCGCCTCGATGGCATTCAAATAGACTTCGGTTTTGCCGGAGCCGGTGACGCCATGCAGCAAGAACGCCTGAAACTTCCGGCTTTCGATGGCCGCGCTGATCTGCGTAAACGCCGCCTGCTGGGCGGAGTTCAAGCGGTGTGGAGCACGAACGGGACCGCCGCGCAGCGTGAGGGGCTCGGAGTTGAGCGAGACCACGCCTTTGCGGGCCAGCGACCGCGCCGCGGCACTGGCGTTCTTGACGGTGTTCTCGAGGTCCTTGAGATTGTGCGAACCGGGATGTAACTCGAGAAAGGCGCGCAGCTCCCGCTCGGATTTGTTCAGCTTGCCGCCCGGTTCCGCGGCCAGTTCCACGCGCAGGCGCTCCGACGGGGCGCGCAGCGGATCGCGCTCGCTCTGGGTGTCCTCGGCAGCCACGAAGCCGCGGCGTTCGAGCGCGCGGAGGGCCTTGTCGGCGAGCGGCAGAGTGCGGGCGATATAGGCGGCTGAGAGCGGCCGTTTTTCGAGCAGACGGAGCACCTGCGTGGCGGGGTCGTCGGGAGCCGAATCGAGCAGAAGCTGGCGGGCGGCATCGCGGCCCGCGTCGGTGAGCGACCAGACTTTGCCGCGGCGGATTTCCGCCGAGAGCGGCAGCATGCCGCGCAGCACCTCGCCGAGCGGCGCGCAATAGTAATGAGCGATCCAGGCCCCGAGCGCCAGCAGTTCGGCGTCGAGCACGGGGTCGGCATCCAGCAGGCGCAGCGCGTGGCGCGCGCTCACTTGCGGCTGCTGGTCATGACAGCTCAGGATGACGCCGGTGAGCTTGCGCGTGCCGAAGGGAACGAGCAGGCGGCTGCCGGGGCGGACGCGATGGCGGAGCGTCTCCGGCAGCGCGTACGTGAACGGCTGGTCGAGCGGCACCGGCAGGCTCACGTCGCAGTACAGGTACGATCCCTCGGGCATCGAACTCCAGCATAACTGCTGGCAGGATTGGCCATGGCCGCCGTACCGGTACGGATCCGCAAAAAAATCGCGCGTGCGGCAGCATGCGCCGAACCTTGCCGGATGTAGAATAAATCCCGGTTCTACGAATGCGGCCCGCGCCATCCGTTTCGTGCCAGCCAGTTGAAATTCCGAGGTCGAGAATTGTCGAGCCACCGAAGGTTTCAGGTTTTTCGCGCAGCCGCATTGTTTCTGATCGCCGGGCAGCTCCACGCACAGGGCACGGTGTCGACGGTTGCCGGCGGAACTCCTTTCGTGCTGAAGCCGGAAGGGATGCCGGCTACGCAAGCTCCCTTGCAGGATATCGGCGCGATCGCGGTCGATGGATCCAATCGGCTGTACGTCGCGGTGACACAAGGCGCGGGAGTGGGGCTGATAATGCGCATCCAGCCGGACGGCACCTTCCATGTGATCGCCGGTGGCGGAGCGGCAGGCAGTTCGGGGGATGGCGGTCCAGCCACTTCTGGCTACCTGAATAATCCGGCAGGGCTGGCGTTCGATGCCACCGGGAATCTTTATATCGCGGATGCGGGCGCCCATGTCGTGCGCGAAGTGATGGCATCGGGTATCATCACGACGGTCGCCGGCAACGGTACGGCCGCGTTTGGAGGCGATGGCGGACCGGCCATCTCGGCTTCACTCAACACGCCCGGCGGACTGGCGGTGGATGCGAGCGGGAACCTGTATATCGCGGACACGTTGAACCGGCGAATCCGCAAGGTAGATCGCTCGGGAGCCATTTCCACCTTCGCTGGGAACGGCGTCTCGGATTACGCCGGCGAATCCGGCGGCCCGGCAACGCAAGCCGAGTTCCCTATCCCGCTCGGACTCGGTTTCGATCCGGCTGGTAACCTCTATGTCAGCGATTCGTCCGGCAGAATCCGCAAGATCTCGCCTGCCGGAAATATCTCCTTATTCGCATACTGGTTCGACCTCTTCCCGGGAGAGTTCATCCCCTCCAGTTTCGGCCTCGCGGTCGACGCACAAAGCAACGTCTTTGCGGCGGTTTTGGATACGAGCCCGAACGATGCCTTCACACCATACATAATCAAGCTCGGGCAGAACGGATCGCGAACGGTTGTCAACGGCAAAGCGGCACCGCCAAATTGGCCGACCACTGGTTTCCTTGATATGGCCATGCCGTTCTGCTGCGATGGGGTTGCCGCGAACCAGTGGCGAATGCCCGTTATTTTCGGCAAGCAGACCAAGCCGGCGGTGGCGGTTGACCGCGCCGGAAATTTGTTTTTCAGCGATCTCGGATACGCGCGCGTCCGGAAAGTCGGTGGCAGCGGAATCATTACAACCGTTGCCGGCAACGGCGCCGCACCGTATCAAGGCGAGGGCGGCAAGGCCCCGCTGGCGTCCCTGCAGCCGCAGAACGCCCGGCCGGACGGGCGCGGCAATCTGTTGATTGCGGATATGGGGAGCCACGGTGTCCGGCTGGTGGGGTCCGACAGAATCATTCACACCATCGCCGGAACCAATATTCCGGGTGACACCGGTGACGGCGGGCCCGCAACCGCGGCCACGCTTTACTATCCGGCGGATGCTGTCGAAGATAGTATCGGCAATATCTACATTGCCGAAGTTTACACCCACCGCATTCGCAAGATCGATTCGAGCGGGATCATCACAACGTTCGCCGGCAATGGAACACCTTCTTCGACCGGCGATGGCGGCCCCGCTGCCCAAGCGACCCTGAACGGGCCGCAGAGTCTGGCGATCGGGGCCGATGGCGCGCTCTACGTGGCCGAGAGAGGAAAGCTGTCGGCGCCAGGCTCCGGCCGCGTGCGGCGCATAGGGCCGGATGGGGCTGTCTC
>DATGII010000102.1:0-3304 GCA_035295805.1 Bryobacteraceae bacterium
GATCTGGCTCCGGAGCGCGCCGTGACACTGGCGCTGGCCGAGCTGCGTCTGTCGCCCGAGACGCCGGCCCGGAAACTCGAAGAAGTTCTGCCGGCTCCCGGCGTGAACCCGGTGGAAAACGATTTATCCCGCAACGCACTGCCGTACGCGACCGCGCTGGCCGGGGCCTGTCCCCGGCTGGCGCCGGCCGCGAATGTGCTGCCGGCCGAGCATCGGCGCTCGAGCTCGCGCGCATTTTTCATTCCGACCATTGTCCTGGCCGGCGTGCTGTTGCTCGCGGCCGCCGCCCTGGCCGTGTATTCCAGCTATGCCGACCGCCGCTACCTGCGCGAGATGGAGGCGGAGATCGCGCGGCTCGAGCCCCTCGCCCGCCGCGCCCAGAATCTTGACCGCGAGATCGACACCGCGCGCGCCCGCGCCCGACTCCTCGATCAGTTCCGCAGCCAGACCCGCACCGATCTCGACTCCTTGAACGAGCTGACGAAGCTGCTGACGCCGCCGGTATGGTCGAGCTCCATCAATCTCACGCGCGATTCGGCCCGCATTATCGGCGAAGCGCCGCAGGCCGCGCCGCTGTTGAAGATTCTCGATTCTTCGCCCTTTTTCCAGAATTCGGAATTCCAGCAAGTGACGCGCAGCGGCTCGGTGGAAGCCTTTCAGATCCGCGCGGCGCGGAGGGCGCGCCCGTGAATTTCGGCAAGCTGGACCGCTGGAAGGCGGCGATCCTGGTGTTGGGTCCAATCCTGGTTCTGCTGCGGCTCGGCGTCTTCCAGGGTGGCGACAGCGCCGTGGTGGCCCCCACGGAGTCCATTCCCGTCGCCGAGCAGCGGCTCGACCGGCTAAGAAAGCTGGCGGCTACGGTCCCCGGCCGGGAGGCCGTGCTGAAGCAAGCCAGGGCGGAGCTCGATGCGCGCGAAGCCGGTGTGCTCAAGGCCGACACGGCCGCGCAGGTGCAGGCGCAACTGCTGGATACGATCCGGCAGGCGGCCACCGCCAATGGCATTGATGCGCGCGGCGCCGAAGAACTCCGTGTCCAGCCGCTTGCCAACGACTACGGCGAGGTATCGGTGGTCGAGACATTCACTTGCGGCATCGAGCAATTGGTGAATCTGCTGGCTGATCTGGCGAACCGGCCGCAGATCATGGCCACCAACGAGATCAGTATCAGCGGCGGCAACGATAAGAAGAAGAACGTCCAGGTGCGGCTGAGTCTGTCCGGCGTGGTTTCCAGAAAACTGGTGCCGCAGAGAAGAGGAGCGGGGTCGTTTTGAGACGGAAGCTGGTGGCATTGAACGGCGCCCTGGCGCTGCTCGCAATTTATGCCGGTTGGCAGCTGCGCCAGACGTACCGGGCCTCGAAAGCGCGCGAAACGGCCACGCTCGCCAAGAGAGTGCCGGCCGCGCCGCCGCCGCCGTGGTCGCCGTTGCCGGCCGCGCCGCCGGTGGTCGCCGGCTCGTATGCGAACGTCGTGCAGCAGACCCTGTTCGATCGCTCCCGCAGCCCTGTTGTGCCGATCGAGGTGCCGCCGGCGCCTCCGCCTCCCCCGCCCAAGCCGGTTCCCCCGCTGCCGGTCTACCACGGCATGATGAACCTGGGTGGCATCACGGTGGTGTTGAGCCTGGATTCCAACAGCCCGCACCAGGGGCTCCAAATTGGGGATTCGATCGGCCAATTCAAGCTTGTAAGCGTCAATACAGAAGAGATCTCGTTCGAATGGGACGGCCAGACCATCACGAAGAAGCTGGACGAGCTGAAAGACCATGCGCCGGTTCAGCCGCAACAAACCGCCCAAGTCGCGGCGCCGGCGCCAGTTCGTACCGAGCCGCAGGCTGCTCCGGCGGCGCAGACCCCGATGGGGCCCGGCAACGACGTTGGCTCCGGATACCGCTCGTGCCAGGCCAACGACAGCAATCCCGACGGTGCGGTGGTGGACGGATTTCGCAAAGTGGTTTTGACCAGCCCGTTCGGCCCCACGTGCCGGTGGGAGCCGGTGCGTTAACCAAAGCAAAGGAGTGATTGAGAATGAAAATACTGATCGTGTTTTCGCTGGCGGCCCTGTTGCTCGAGGCCGCGGACGCGCCTACTGCCAGCACGCAGGCAAAGCCGGCCGCGGCGGCGGCGCCGACGCCCGCCGGGATACCCTCCGGAGCCGTCCAGATCGAGCGCTACTCTTATCGCTATAAAGCGCCCGATGGTCAATCGTGGCTCTATCACGTTACCCCATTCGGGATCATGCGCAATCAGGAGACGGCGGAGCCCGCCGGCGCGGAGGCGCGTGCGATGGAGGGGGTCAAAGCAACGGTGGACGGCGATACGGTTCGCTTCGAGAGGGTCACGCCATTGGGAATTTTCCACTGGCAGAAAAAGAAATCGGAATTGACCGAATCGGAGCAGGCCCTGTGCGGCCGGGATGGCGCGCGCGACGGCTCGGCACAGGACTAGGGATGCGTCGAGTCTTCGCAGCATCGCTGGCGCTGGCAGGCGCACTCGTGATTTGGCCGCAGACGCGCGGCAATAATCCGTTTCCGATTCACACCCCGGAAGGGCAGGCCCCCGCTCCGCAAGCCCCGCAGGCTCAGCCCGCGCCCGCGCAGCCGGCGCCCAGCCGGCAGGGAACTCCGAACGCCGCGGCTCCTGCCCAGGCCGGCCAGGCACCTCCGGGAAACGCGCAGCCGGGCCCCGCGCCCGCCCCGCCGGCGACTCCGCTGCCGGCCAACCCGGCCCCGGCTACTCCGCCGCCCGCGCCTCTGGCCGACAACGGCGCATTCATGGTGCCGGGCGCATCGCTTACGGAGATGATCGACATCATCGCCAAGCGGCTCAAGATCAACTACATCCTCGATCCGCGCGTCAAAGGCACGGTTACGATTTACACGTACGGCGAAGTGCGGCCTTTAGACCTCATGCAGTTGCTCCAGACGATGCTGCGCGTGAACGGCGCCACCATGGTGCAGGTGGGCGATCTATATCGCATTGTGCCGATCTCGCTGGTGCCGCAGTTGCCCCTCGCCCCGCAAGTTAACGTCGATCCGAAAACGCTGCCCGACGACGAGCGGATGATTCTCAACCTCATTTTTCTCAAGTACACGACGGCCTCGGAAATCGAAAAGCTGATCACGCCGTTTCTGGGAGAGGGCGCGGCGCATTCCGTTTATGATGCCGCCAACCTGCTCATCCTCCAGGACAACAGCCGCAACATGAAGCGCACGATGGAACTCATCTCGCTGTTCGATAGCGATACCTTCGCAGGGCAGCGCGTGCGGCTGTTCGATGTGACCAACAGCCGGCCGTCGGATCTGGTGAA
>DATGII010000103.1:0-2952 GCA_035295805.1 Bryobacteraceae bacterium
TTACCTGAATCCGGGATCAGCAAGCGAATGGATCAGCTTGGTGGAATCCGAGGGCTATCCGACTTACGGTCATTGCAAGACGGGTCTGCAAGCGCTGTTTGAAAGCGAGCCCTGGAACCAGATGCTCGATCAGAGTAAACCCACCACGGCGGTGATGCTTACCGGCGGAGGCGCGCCGACTAAGGACATCTTGTTCCTACGGACCCTGTTGGGAAAACCGTACATTGACGGCCCGATTTCCTACTACCTAGTGGACATCAGCATGTACATGCTTAGAGAGTCGGCGCTCTGGATAAATAAGCATTTGCGCTCCGTGAGCGGCTTCGAGAAGGTCGCGCTTCAGCCAATCCACCAGGACGTGCTCGCCTTGAATAGATCTCACAGGAACTTGTTCCATCAAAGTGGAAAGGTGATTTTTGCAATTACGGGCGGCACAATCGGTAATTTCCGTGAAGGAGTGTTTTTCCGGTCGCTGGATCAGGCCGCCGAGGATGGCGATCTTCTGATCGTCAGCGCCGATACGATTGAT
The DNA here is from genome assembly GCA_035295805.1 of Bryobacteraceae bacterium. Lineage (GTDB taxonomy): Bacteria > Acidobacteriota > Terriglobia > Bryobacterales > Bryobacteraceae > PSRJ01. The sequence goes on from DATGII010000103.1 coordinate 530, forward strand.
GGGATGGAGGCGAAAGCGATCGAGAGGACCTTGTTGGGCAAATACGACAATCCCGGCCTGCGCCAGTTCGTTCAGCCCGTGGTTGGTGACATCCTTAATGAATCCAACGTCCATGAACCTGCTCAAAAAGCGGCCAGCCGAACCAAAGTTAGATTAGAGCCGGGAATCGAAGCGAAAACCAGCGATGTGTTGAAGAGCAAGTCGGTCATCGTGACGCTTGACCTCAAGGGCCGCGAAATCACGCTTGCAACTTCCACGCGCTACAGGTCGTCCCAATTGATAGCCTACGCCGCCAAATTTGGATGGCAGGCCGTTTGTCAAATCCCTAGCCCAACAAACCGGCACTACAAACAGTTCCTCTTTCGACGGAACAAAGCGGAATCGACCGGAACCGGTCGGAAACATTGATCGAATTTCGGCGTTCCCCCATTTTCCTTATCCTTCCCTAGAGACAAATCGAATTAACTCCTAGCATTGGGGACAACCCAACCAGGGTTAGGAGCAAAGCAAAATGTTAACGCTAGCGTTATTCGGGGCCGGTCACGTGCTCGTCGCGGTGATCGCAACCCTCTTTATTCGTTTGCTAAACCGGCAGCCGGATCTTCTGCCGCGCCGGGAGAGAATCTTCGAATTGAATTCCCGTCCCATGCGTATCGAGGCGGGAGAAGCTGAACTGGCCGCCTCTAACGCGGAAGTCGCCGTGATCGACAAGCGTATCGAGCGAACTGACGCGAAGCTCGCCGACGCGCTGCCGCTCGACGACCCGCCGTCGACGATGGCGGCCTACGGTTTGATCGCCTGCATTCTGGCGGAGGCGGAAGCCGGGTTGGTGTGGCTTCTCAGCGGCCCTGTGAAGTTCCTGAGCCTTTCGTCGGATGCCTGGGGATTCGCGGCTCCGGCGTTCGCATCCGCGTGGATTGTGCTGATCCATGTCCTGCTAGGCTGGGCAGTCGAAGACAAGTACCGGCCTGCGCGGACGCTCCGGCGCGCCAAGGTGGGCGCGGGTTTGTGCGGCTGCGCGGTCATTGTCGGTGGATGGCTGACGCTTTCCGGGCGCAATCTGACGGATACGAACGTCATCGAGCAAATGGCGGGCGCGGGCCTGATGATTCTCGCCGGACTGGTCTCCATTTGCGCCGCCTTCTGCAGCCTTGTGGCCACGACGCTGCTGGAGGCGCGGCACCACGAGCGTGAACGGGCGCGCCTTACTGCGCTGCGCGATCAGTACACCCGGCATATCGAAGCGATCCAGAAGGACCTGGCCCGCCTGCAGAAGCTGCCCGATCCGCCGGAGAATCCGCCGACTGCGGCGGCGGCGACGCCTGAGCCGGTCAAGACGCCTCCGACGGCGGGCTCAGCGGTTCCCGCAGGGATCATCCCGACGGTCTTTATGCTAGCCTGCCTCATCGGCGCGCCGGCCTTCATGATGGCGCAATCGGTGAATCCAGGCCCTGCGGTGGTAACGGTGGCGGCGGAGGCGCCCTCGCGGGCCTCCGCGCCCGACTTCGTGCGCGATGGCGGGTGCGAGTACATGCCGGATATTACGACATCTGTGGATCGCGCCACATTCAAGACAACAATTTCGCAGGCGGCGGAAATGATGCCGATGGTGATCGAACGGCTCCATTGTCGCGTTGTCCGTGTAAGCCCGTTCGCGGGCGACCTCTTTGTTTCGATAGACGAAATCGTCATTCCAGCGGTTGAAGACCCGGCTACTCGCTGTCAGTCAGCGCCCCCCGCCGCGGAGTCGGCGCGCGCCAAGGCGGTCGGGCTTCTTTATCCAAGCGTGGCCAGTGCGCATCAGCAGCAGGCGGCGGACGCCTGCGCTACGCAGGGCCAGCACTTCCGTGAAGAGGGATTGGCAAAGCGGCGCGCGGCGATTACCGCCGCCCAGGATAAGCTCCGTGCCGTATCCGCTCTTCAGCCGCGCGGCCCGTGCACGGCATTGTTCCAGTCAGTCCAGCGGGCTTTGCGCCGGTCTCAACACCTGATTACGATAACGGATGGGGTGCCGACCTGCACGGCACCGACAAAGGGCGTGGCGGTTCCGGCGAACGGGAGTTTGCTGTTTCTGCTCGTACCGTCCGGCGACCAGAACGCTGATCGCGCCAATGTCTTACTCGACCGCATGGATGCTCTTGAGCGCAGCTTCCAAGGCGCGCGGGCTGTGCTAGCGCCTGAGGTGACCGTGACCTTCTGGCAGGGAACCGGTCGATAGACCCTTATTTGCCAGCCTTCTTGCGGTTGGTGTGCGAGGTGGAAGCAGTATAATCCTTCCTCGCACGCCGACTGAATTGCCTCGCGAGCGCAAGTGTGGAAGCCCATCTCAGGCCGTCTTCTGCGCGCGCCGGCTTTTCGCTGTCTTGCCCTTCTTCTGAAAACTCTCCCAAGCCGCCGCCGCCAGATCATCCCGGCCCGGCAGC
>DATGII010000104.1:0-2868 GCA_035295805.1 Bryobacteraceae bacterium
GTCCGGTTTTGACGAATCGCGAACCAGGTGCGGATACCGCTCGCCTCCGCGGTAATCCACAGCGTGCGTTTCGTAGAACTCGCCGGTCTTCACCAGCAGCTGGAGCGGCTTCTGCTCCGACGCCGTCCGCGCCACGGCTTCGCGCAAGACCGTAGGGTTGAATTGGCGCCCGTTCACGGCGATCAGCTTCATCGCCGGCGCCACGCCCGCTTTCTGCGCCGGCCCGCCATAACGGACGTCGAGCACGGTGCCGTCCTGTTTCGCGCGCAGGCCGATCGAGTAGGTCAGATCCACGGCCGGTTCCCGCCGCGCATCTTCTTCCACGGCTTTCCAGAAGGCCGAGCGCACGCCGTCGTAGGCCAGCTTCCAGCCGCCTCCCTCGATGCCGCCGAGAGGCGCCTGGGCCGCCGTCGAATGAATCCGGTCGTTCAAAAACCTGGCCCAGTCGTAGGGCTGCACCGCGTTCAAGGCGGCCACGATGTCTTCGAACTCATAGGTCTTGAGAGCCGGCACGCCGCCCGGGCCGCCCTCGAACGTACGGCAGAAATCGTCCAGCGAGCGCGCTCCGCGGCTGAGTTGCCGGATGAGCACATCGGCATCGAGCCAGATGAGCGTGCCCTCCACGTAATAATCCACGTCGCGCCGGTAGTTCTGATAATCGTCGCCCGCCGGATACAAAAGCTGCGCCGCTACAGCCGTATCCTCGAGCGGGCGCCACCGACGGCCGAAGCGGTTGTCCATCTCGGCGGCGTTCGAGGCCAGTTGCTCGCGAAAATCCTCGTCGTTCCACAACCCGCTCCGACGCGCCAGAATTGTGCCGAGGTATTGGGTCAACCCCTCGTACACCCACAGCAAATCGCCTTTCATGGGCTGCTCGTAGCCGCCTTCTTTGCCGTTTGCCACCAGCCCGCCCGGACGCCGGTACTTTCCATTCCACGAATGCACGAACTCATGAGGCAGCAAGTCCGCGAATGCGCGTTGTAGCTCCGGATCGATCAACCCGCGCTCTTTGTACCGGTCGTCGCTCGATTCGTGATGTTCCAGCCCCATCGACGGCACGTGGTCGCTGAGGGTGAAGAGAAAGTGGTAATCGCGATAGTGCCGCGATCCAAACAGCGCGCCCGCTTCTTTCACCAGGCTTTTGTAGTGGCCGATTGTTTCCGGGCCGGCTTCGAGCGCCCGGTCACTGTCGGCGGCCACGTTCAGGAAATGCGGGATGCCGTCCTCGGTGCCGAGGTCGATCGTGCGGTAATGCGCGCCGGCCGATACCGGCGAATCGATGAGGGTGTCCAGGGGCGCGGGCCGGAATTCCACTTCGTTGCCGGATTCGCGCGCGATCGGCAGCGCGGTGCCGTAGCGCCAGCCCGGCGGCACCTGCAGGGTGGCTTGATACAAAATTGTATCCGCGCCGGTTGTCCGGGGGTACAGCAGCACCAGGTTCCAATTCAAAACAGCTAGCTCACTGGTTGTGGTGGCTCCGGCCGTAAATCCATCCGGTTCGGCCGACGAGATGTAGTCGAACGATACGTCGAGCGCCGTCGTGCCCGCCGGAACGTCGAGGTGAAACGCGTACAGGTTCACGCTGTCGCGCTTCCACGGAATTACCGCGCCGCCGCTCTGAATTTTCAGTCCGATGAGATTGACGATCGGCCCGGTCGGCGCATGTTCGCCCGGAATCCATTCCGGATACAGCAGCGTCATCGGTCCGGGCTTGGCGGGTATGGTCATCCGCACATGAAAGATGCGCCGCGGCGCGTCGGTCGCGTCCACGCGCAGCCGCACCATTTCCTGTGCCATGAGCGGGATGGCCAGACCCAGCAAAATCGGAATCGCAATCCGCATGGGCCGATTGTAACTCCGCGATTGCCCGGTAAGAATTCAGGATGCAACACTGGCAACGTTGCTCCACCCTGGTAAGATTGCGGGCAGCAAGCATGACAAGGGCGGACAAGCCTATCCGTGGTGGTGCAGTAATTCTTTTGGCAGGGCTATTCGCTGTAGCGATATTCGTCTGCTTTGGAATAGGCTTGCCGAAGTGGATCTACGGCGGTCCGGAAACCATTTATGGACGTTGGTCTGACAATGTATTGGTTCCCTAAAAACCCGCCACCGGGAGGCAGGCAGGCCCAGATTCATCCTGGCCGAAGGGCCATTATTTCGCTGGCGGCACTCGTCCAAAACGGGCAGGAGTCTCCCAGGGGCCGGGAGTACTCATCCGGTCGAGTTTGATTGCCTCTTCAAGAACCCGAATGGCTGATTCCGCTGCCTTCAGCTCACCCGGTTGAGCTACGTAGCCGGGGATCTTTGGATCGAGGTATTTGACGTGGAAGAGCTGGTTTTGAGCGATCTGGAGCACGCCCTTAAGCTCATCGACGGTGAGGCTCAGCTTGATGGACTTCATAAACCATTGTACCACCCTGAGGGATATGGCCGATCGATAAACCTATCAGGTTGGGTTTAAGATCGCTGGTATGCCAATTCCGAGATGCAAGATCCACGGAGTCCGGCTGGTTTGCCCAGCTTGCCGAGCAGCCGAAGCCGGTAGTGTAACGAGTGACGCCAAAGCAGCGTCTTCCCGAGCCAATGGAAGGCTTGGGGGGAGACCGAGAAAGAAGACGAAAGGAGGAAACGGTTATGAGTGAAACTGAGGCAAAACCACAGGAGCAAGGCCAACGGAGAGATAAGGTCCGTCAGGAGGCCAGGCTCTTGATCAAAAACGGGGGCAGACAATGATCCCAAGTTGATAAAACATTCTTGGGAGAATACGTTTGACCGACTCAGAGATCGTTTTAGGCCTGCCCCTCTACGAGATTACCGCGATTGTTCGTCGCGGCGGCACGATTCACATATCGGCCCGGCATAGTGGGC
>DATGII010000105.1:0-13526 GCA_035295805.1 Bryobacteraceae bacterium
GCCGTTGCTGCTGGCGGCCGGAGTACTGGTCGTAGTGGCGGCGCTGCCGGGCCTGCCCAAGCTGCCGTTTTTATTGCTGGGTGGAGGAGCCGGGGCGGCCGCCTGGAGATTGCGCCGCAGGGAAATCGCCGCCGCCGCGGCACCGGCAGAGGCGAAACCGGCTGCTGCGCGGGAGAACCTGGAAGCTTTGCTGCGCGTCGACCCGCTGTCGCTCGACCTCGGTCTCGGGCTGGTGAACCTGGTGGACGGCGGGCCGGATTCTCCCCTGCTGCGACGGATTGCTTCGATTCGCCGGCAATTGGCCCAGGATCTTGGCTACCTGCTGCCGGCCATACGGGTTTCCGATAATCTGTCGCTCAACAGCCGCGAGTACGTGTTCGCGCTCAAGGGAGTAGAACTCTCCCGGTACGAACTGCCGGCAGGTTGCGAGCTGGCGATTCCTACTGTGCCCGGCGAAGCTTCCATTGAAGGACAACCCACGCGCGAGCCTGCCTTTGGCATGAATGCCCTTTGGATTCCGACAGCGGGCGGCGAGGCCGCGCGGCAGGCCGGCTATACGGTGGTGGACCCGGTCAGCGTGCTGGGCACGCATCTGGCCGAAGTGATCCGGCGGCATGCTCACGAACTGTTCTCGCGGCAGGATGCCAAGAAACTGCTGGACCGGGTTGCGGTCGAACATCCCAAGGCCGTCGAAGACCTGGTTCCCAAACTGCTGCCGCTGACGGCGGTGCAGAAGGTGCTCCAAAACCTGTTGCGTGAGCGCGTCTCGATCCGCGACGCGGCCTCGGTTCTGGAAGCGCTGGGGGAGGCTGCCGCGGTGACGCGAAACCCGGTATTGCTTACCGAATACGTGCGGCAGGTGCTGCGCCGCGCGGTGGTGAAGCCCTATCTGAATCGGGCGGGCGACCTGCCGGCCTGGTTCCTTGATCCCGCCATCGAGCAGACCGTGGAAGCGGCCGTTGAGCATGGAGAGCACCACAGCCACCTGAACCTGGCGCCGCAGACGATTCGCGATCTTCTCGCTCGAATCACCAGCCGGATCGCCGCGACGGCAACGCCGGTAGTGGTAATCGCATCCTCGGGGGCGCGATATTTTCTGCGTCAGATGGCCGAACCGGTGCAGCCCAATCTGGTCTTTCTGGCTCATAACGAAGTGCCTCCCGGGCAGCGGGTGCAGTCGTTGGGAACGATTTCGTGAGCTCCCTCTATAGCCAACCCGCGCCCCCACCGATAGATCGGATGGGAACGAGGCCGCCGGGTTGAGACGCGCGCATGAAGATCAAATCCTATTTTTCCGCGACCGTGGAGGAAGCCATCGGAAGAGCCCGTCGCGAGCTGGGCGGGGAAGCCGTGCTGCTGCAGAGCCGCAAGGCGCTGGCCGACGCACACCACTTGGGCGAGTATGAAGTGGTTTTCGCCTCCGGTGCAGAGGAACTGCCGCCGCCCGGCACGCGGCCGCCGGCTGGAGAAGTCGCCGAACTGAAACAACAGCTGGACGCCCTGCGCCGCGCACTCACGAGATCGGCGTTCGCGCCGGCGCAATGGCTGGGGGCAGCGCCGGAGCTATCGGAATCCTACGGATGGCTGGCCGCGCAGGACGTGGCGCCCGATCTGGCGCGAGACATTGTACAGGCAGCTGCGTCGCGCGCTGGGTGGATGGGGCTGGCGCGGCCTCCGGATGGCAGCGACCTCTGGCCCGCCCGGCTGGCCGAGGAGATCGAATCGCGCATCCATGCCGACGCCACCATCGGCCGCGGCGATACCCGCCCGCGGATTATCGCTCTGGTCGGTCCGCCGGGAGCCGGCAAAACCACGACTCTCGTCAAACTGGCGGTCAACTACGGCCTGGCCTGTCGGCATCCTGTCCTGCTCGTCTCGCTAGATACCTATCGCATCGCGGCGGCCGAGCAACTGCGGTCTTACGCCGCCATCCTCGGGGTCGGTTTCCAGCTTGCCGAAACAGCCGCGGCCCTGGCTCAAACCATTGCGGAGAACCAGGGCAAGGAACTGATCTTCATTGACACCCCGGGTTGCGGCCCCACCGAGATCGAAGACGGCTCGGAACTGGTGCGTTTCCTATCGTCGCGGCCCGATATCGATACGCAACTAGTCCTATCGTCTTCGATGAAATCGGCCGATCTATCGCGTGTGATCGATGAGTACGAGATCTACCATCCCGGGCGGTTGCTGTTCACGCGGCTGGATGAAACCACGGCTTGCGGTTCGATCCTCAATGAGGCGGTGCGCACGGGCAAGCCTCTGTCGTTTTTCGCTACGGGTCAACGGATCCCGGAAGACCTGGAAGTCGCATCCTCGGGCCGGCTGCGCGAGATGCTGCTGGGCGGCAGCGGGCGGAACGTGTTGGGCCGCGCCAGCAGCGCCGCCTGAGGGCGGAGGAACGCAATGGGTTCGTATGGGGCAACTGGGATGATCAGTGATACGGAGCGTGAGCAGCTCATTCTGGAGCACTTGCCACAAGTTCGCCTGATCGCGCGGCGGATCCAGGAGCGGCTCCCGGAAAACATCAGCCTGGAGGACCTGGTCTCGACCGGCATTCTGGGGCTGATTGCCGCGATCGACAATTTCGACGCCAGCCACAACGTCAAATTGAAGACCTATGCGGAATACAAAATCCGCGGCGCCATTCTGGACAGCCTGCGCGGTCTCGACTGGGCTCCGCGGCAGAAGCGGCGCAAGGCCAAACAAATTGAATCTGCGATCGGGCTGGCAGAGCAGCGATACCAGCGTGCACCGACTGAAGAGGAAATCGCCGTCCAACTCGGCATTCCCCTGGATGAATATCACCAGTGGCTGGTGGAAATTCGCGGACTGAACATTGCCAGCCTGGAATATGCCGGCCCGGAACAGGGGCGGGACCTACTCCACTACATTCCGGATTCGGAAGACAATCTGCCGTCGACTTTGTTGGAACAATCGGAACTGGAGCGGCTGGTAGCCGAGAGTATCGATACGATTCCCGCGATCGAACGTACTGTGATCAGTCTTTACTATCAGGAGGAATTGACGCTGCGCGAGATCGCGCAAGTGGTCAACCTGCACGAATCGCGGATCTCGCAATTGAAATCGCAAGCCATCCTGCGGCTGCGAGCGCGCTTGGCAGCTCAGTGGCCTGTCACCCATGGAGCGGTGACCGCATGAGCGCGTCGGACTCCCGGCAGCCCGCTCTATACGGCGGCATCCCGGCGATGCTCATGGACCAGTGGGCGGCGAACCTGGGAGAACTGCTGGACTCGATGATCGGGCAGCACCCGCAGATACGGTGGCAGGCGGTCTCGGGTTCTGCCGCCGATGCGGGCGCCCGCGCCGAAGCAAACGTGCTCTGGCGCGAACAAGGTTTTCAACTCGCGCCGGATGCGGTGGTCTGGGTAGGCGCGCCCCAGGCCCTGTGGGAACATACGGCCCATCTCATGCTGAAAGCAGCCGGGGTCGATGTCGCAGCGGAAAAAGACGCGGATGACGGCGAGGCCCGGAAGAGCTGGGAGGAATTTCTCGGCCAATGGATGTCGATGATGGCGCGATCGCTGGCCATTATGCTGGACCGCGAGGTCCTCTGCGCCACCACCGCCGAAAAAGCGCCGCCCGAAGATCAGCGGGAATGGGCGGCGATTACAGTCGATTTCGAGGAGGCGCCCGGAGTGATCGTGCTCGCCTTCAGCGCGGCTCTGATGGAGCTGATCGCCGGGTCGGCGGCGCGCCCGCAAGAAGCAGCAGCGTCGTCCCCGGATGCCTCCCCCCAAGAGCCCGCTCCGGGGAAAGTTCCGCGCACGATGGAGCTGCTCCTGGATGTCGAATTGCCGGTGAGCATTTCATTTGGAAGAACCGAGCTCCCGTTGAAAGAAGTGCTGAAGCTGACGACCGGCTCTATAGTCGAGCTCAACCGCGGGGTTTCCGAGCCCGTCGAGATCCTGGTCAACCATTGCCTGATAGCGCGGGGCGAAGTCGTCGTAGTCGACGGCAATTACGGCGTCCGCGTGCTCCACATCGTCAGCCGCCAGGAACGCTTGCGCAGCCTGCGGTAAGCTGTCTACCCCCACTTCGCCGGAGCAATCCAGGGGAACGCCACATTGGGCCCGCGCGGGCGCCGGAAATTCCCTGCCGTCGCGCTTCCGGCCTGCCCCATAATAATAGCGAGACCTATGACCGTTGAGATTGAAGGCGTCACCCTACACCTTGCTCACCCCGATGAGCTCGCCATCCATTGGGTGGGCCAGGAAGAGCTGATGCGCCAGCTGCTGGCGGCGTGGATGGTCGTGCATGAGCAGGATGTCCCGATGAATCCGCGACTACTTGGCAAACCGGGAGTCGGCAAGACCACGCTGGCCTATGCCGCCGGGCGGCGCATGGGCCGGGATGTGTACATCCTGCAGGCCACGCTCGACACGCGGCCGGAGGACCTGCTCGTCACTCCCGTGCTGGAAGGCGCAGGCAGCCTGCGCTACGTTGCTTCGCCCCTGGTGACGGCCATGCTGCGGGGCGGCATCGCGATTGTCGATGAGGGCAACCGCATGAGCGAAAAAAGCTGGGCCAGCCTGGCCCCTTTGCTCGATAACCGCCGCTACGTCGAATCCATCGTGGCCGGCATCAAGATCAAGGCGCATCCGCAATTCCGCCTGGTCGCCACCATGAACGATGACGCTTCCACGTTTGAACTACCCGAATATATTCATTCGCGGCTGCAGCCCCAGATCTTCATTGACTTTCCCGAGCGCGATGAGGAGTACCACATTCTGCGCGAAAATCTTCCATTCGCCGAAGAACGCATCCTGCAATACGTAACGGACTTCCTGCAGATGGCCCACGCCGCCGACGAGCGCTACACGGTGCGCGACGGCATCAACATCGCGCGCTTTGCCATCAAGCTCAAGAGTCTGGCCACCGCCAAAACCCACGAAACCGAGGCTCTTGAACTGGCCGTCACCGAGGTCCTCGGAGAGGAGGCGCTGCGGTATGCCCGCGGAAACCGGCCTTCCCTTTCCTGACGCCGGAAACCTGCAGCGCGGCCGCTTCACCTACTTTCCGGTCGTGCCCGGACGCCTGGAATTTGCGGTCGAGGTGCGGCAGGCGTTGCTGCGCGAAAGGCCCGGCGTGGTTGCGGTCGAGCTGCCTTCCACGCTTCAATCCGCGTGGATGCGCGCTGTCGCGCAGCTGCCCGAGATTTCAGTAATTCTCTATCCGGACGACTCGCCGACCGGACGCGGCGAGGAAGACACGGGCATTTACGTACCGGTCGAACCCACCGACCCGTTCACCGAAGCGGTGCGCACGGGTCTCGAGATCGGCGCCGAAATTCTGTTCGCCGATCCGGAGATGGCGCCCCGCCCCCATCTTCCGGACGACTATCCCGACCCCTACGCCGTCCGCCACATCGGCCTGGACCGCTATATTGAGGCCTATCGCGTGTACCCGCAGCCGCGTTCGGAGGAAAGTGCGCGCCATGCCGCCGGCATCGCCTGGAAGCTCCAGGGCGCCAATCCGGAAGCGCGCGTATTGGTCGTACTCGCGCTCAACCTGCTGGATCCCGTACTGGATGCGATGGAAGAACCGCAAGCGCAACCCCTCGCGCGCACGCGGCGCGACGGCGTCCGGCTGATCAATCCGCATCCGGAGTGTCTCGGCGAGATTACCGCGGAATACCCCGCCCTCCAATGGCGGTATGAGAATTATCGCGGCGCCATGTCCGACTCCAGCCAGATCGACCGCCGCCACGCACAACTGGCGTTGTTTCGCGAAGCGGAGAAGGAATACGAAATCCACACCGGCGAACACATCGCGCACTGGCAGCGGCGTCTGCTGGCGCGCTACACGCGTAACCTGGCGCTCGCCGAACGAAATCTTTCGGCCGGCATCTTCAATCTCACCGTCGCCGCGCGCTCGCTCGCCGATGACAACTACGCCTGGGACGTTTGGGAAGCGGCGAATCGCTACCCGCCACAAAAGACGGAATCCGATCTTCCGACCGCGCGCATTTCCGGTGACGAGGTCTGGATCGATACGCGCCGCATCCGCCTGCGCCGCCGGTTGCCCAGCACCAAGCGCCGCCTGCGCCCTTATGGGCTGAAACCGCGCCAGAAGGAAAGGGCGCCGGGCGAATGGGCCAGCCAGCTGAACGGAACCAGCATTTGCTCCTATCCGCCGGAGGATCTGGTCATCGAAGATTACGGCCGCTTTCTGAAGAAGAAGGGCAAGAGCATTGTTTCCGAAGAGCGCACCCGTATCGAGCCGTTTACCACGTCGATTTTGGATGGAATCGATATGCGCGAAACCATCCGGCGCTGGCACGAAGGAAGAATCTACGTGCGCCAGTTCCAAAAGATTCACGGCGAGGTGGGCGCCGTGGTGGTGATCTTCGATGAGGACCGCGCCGGCCGCTACCGCTACATGACTACATGGCTAGGCGAGAAACAGAACGAGTCGGACATGGCGTTCTACTCCACGTTTCCGTTTGACAACATGGTCGGCCCCGGCATTGGACGCGCCGAGTACGGCGGCTTTCTGATGAGTTTGCCGCCCCGCCGCATGTATGACGTCTGGCAGGATCCGGATTACGAGTTCGCCGAAAGCAAACCGGAGCGGCTTCTGCTCGCCGCGCTCGATTACTCAATCCACCGATACGTCGTGTACGTGGCCGCGCAACCGCCGCGCTCGATTTTCAAAACCATCGCTGCGCGGGCCGGCCGGACGATCATTTACATTCCCTTGGGACAACTCTCGCCGGTGGCGCTGAAGAAGATCCGTGTGGTCCACGTGCTCGACGGTTACGACAAGCGCGAAGCCGCGAAGGAATATCTTTGGTAACGGCTAGGCCGCCGAGGGCTCCAGGCTGCGTACCTTAGCCGAGAGCGTCGTCCGCTTCAAACGGAGCATGGCGGCAGCGGCCTTTTTGTTGCCTCCGGTCTTGCGCAAAGCCTGTTCCAGAATGCTGCGCTCGATCCACGCCATCGTTCGTCCATAGTCCAGCCCGGTATCGGGCACCGATATCAGAGGGCCATCGCACGCCGCCCGCGCCGCCGGTGTGGCGGGAAGGGGAAAGTCATCCGGCGCGAGCTCCCACCGGTCGGCGCTCAAGGCCACTGCCATCTCGATGGCATTCTCCAACTGGCGCACGTTCCCGGGCCAGCTATAGCAGCGCAATCGGTCCATCGCCGAGGGCAAACAGGTTTTCACCGCGACATTTTCCGCCCGGCAGATCTTCTCCATGAAGTGACCCGCCAATAGCGGGATGTCCTCGGGGCGGTCCCGCAGCGGCGGCATCGCCAGCGGCACCACGTTCAGGCGGTAGTAGAGGTCTTCCCGAAACCGGCCTTGCTCAATCCGTTGGAGGAGGCCGCAGTTCGTGGCAGCCACCACGCGAACATCGGTTTTGATCGTCTCTGAGCTGCCGAGGCGCTCAAACTCCCGCTCCTGAAGAACGCGCAACAACTTGGCCTGCAAATCGGAAGACAACTCGCCGATTTCATCCAGGAACAGAGTTCCGCGTTGCGCCTGCTCAAAACGGCCGATACGGTTCTGCACGGCCCCGGTAAAGGCGCCTTTGACGTGCCCGAAGAGCTCCGCCTCGAGCAGACTCCCCGGTAAAGCGCTGCAATTCACCGCGACCCACGGACCATCGCGGCGTGGTCCGGCCTCATGCAGCGCCCGGGCGGCCAACTCTTTGCCGGTTCCCGTCTCCCCGGTAATGAGAACCGTCGCGCGGCGCGCGCCGACGAGGCGAATAATCTGGCACACCCGCTGAATTTCCGGGCTGATGCCGACCAGCCGCGTTTCCGCTGAACCGGGATGGGGGTTCCCGGTGCGCGCCGCGATCGTTTCCAGAATTAGGCCGGCATCCCGCGGGTCGCCCGGCAAGACGCTGTCGATCCCGTGCTTTACATACCGGACGGCATCCACTATAGTGGCGCCCGGATCGCGCACCGCTACCGGCGTCTGCGGCGCGAATTTCCGGATCTCTTCAAAGAGTGCCAGCGCGTTCCAATGGGGAATCGGCAGCTGTAGCACGATCAGGTCAAAACTCTTATTTTTCAATGTATTAAGGGCAATGACCGGGGCTTGGCAGGTGTTTTCCCAGGAGTTCACCGGCGCCGCGTGGGCAATCGAAGCACCGGTGTTTACCCAGAGAATGCGTGGCGCGGCCATGGCGTGTAAAGCCATGCGATCGGCGGATTTGGGGAAAACTTTACCAATCGGCCAAAAGTTAGAGCGGGTTTGTCTAAACACTGGGGCGACTGGCGCCGATAAGAGTTATAGCCATTAATGGCGTAGGTTATGAGAATCCAGGATCGAACCTCTTTGGGACCATCGGCGGCGCAAGCGGGGCGCGCGACTGACACCCCAAAAACCGGGCCTGACGGCGCCGGAAAGACACTAGGAGCCCGCTCCGCGGACGGCGATCGCGTAGAGCTCTCTTCCACCTTGGGCCGGCTGGCGCAGGCGATCAGCACGTATGGCAACCACCGGGCCGAGCGGGTGCAGGCTCTGGCCGGCGATTACCAGGCCGGTCGCTTCCGGCCCAACATACAGGCCACCAGCCGAGCGATCATCGCGCAGGCACTGGCCGCGCAGGGATGAACACATGGCGGCCACCGCGAATGAGCGGCTGGCAGCAGCCCGAGGGGCCGTGGACGAAGCCTGCCAGTTGCTTCTGTCTCCCTCTCCCGAGCAGATGGATCGCTGTGCACGGCTGCTCGAAACCGCGCGCACGGAACTGATCGCGTTTCGTCAATGCCATACGGTTTTCCAGGAGTCGTCGGCCAAAACCGGATCCTTGGCACAGGCGCGCTCTCTAGAATCTTCCCTCCACCGAGTCAAACGTTTGCTGGAAGGTGCGGCGGCATTTCACGCGAACTGGATTCGTTGTCTGGCAGCGATGTGCGCCGGATATACCGATCAAGGCCAGCCCGCCCCACTCCAGCGAGGCGGCCACTTGCTGGCGCGGGGTTAGGCGATGGCGAATCTGTTAGCGACGCTGTTTAATTCCGCCTCCGCGCTGGACGCCTACGATCGCGTCCTCGAGGCCACACAGAGCAATGTGGCGAATTCGTCTACCCCCGGGTATGCCCGGCAGAGCCTTCGCATGGAGGCGTTGCCGTTCGACCCCGCCCACGGCTTACCCGGGGGAGTCAGGGCCGGCGAAATGCAGAGCAGTCGCGACGAGTATGCGGAGCTGACCGTCCGCAGCCAGACATCGCAACTGGGGTACGAACAACAGTCCGCGACCGTGCTCACTGCGCTGCAAGCTATTTTCGACATTTCGGGAGATGTCGGCATTCCTCACGCATTGAACCGGTTTTATCAAAGCGCGGCGCAATGGGGGCAGAATCCGAGTAGCAACGCCTCCCGCCAGACTGTAATCGAGCGGGCGATCGATGTGGCGCGGACCTTTCAGAGTTCCGCCATCGCGCTGCAGAATCTGACACGCGATACGGAAACTCAGTTGACCAACACTATCAACCAGGTAAACCGGCTCGTCGGACAGATTGGACAGTACAACAAGGTCATTCTGCAGAGCTTGTCCGGACGGCGCGACATGGGAGTGGACGCTCAAATCCACGCGGATCTCGAAAGCCTGTCCGAATTGATCGATTTCCACGCCATCAAAGAGACGGACGGAACCACTACGATCCTGCTCAACGGCCGGGTGCCGCTGCTTCAGGAGGATCGGCAGTTCGCGCTCAGCAGCGAAATGGCGATGCCCACGGATCCGCCACCGGTAAATACCCAAGGAGCACCATGGGCTCGGCTGCTGGCCTCCGACAAGTCCGATATTACGGCCCAAACCACCGATGGCCAGCTGGGGGCGCTATTGAACTTGCGCAACCGGGTGTTGCCCGCTTTTGTCGGCGACGCGTATCAGGCCGGCGATTTGAACCGCATGGCGCAGCAGTTCGCCGACCGGGTTAACGACATCCTGACCTCAGGCAATATTTCAGATGGGCCGCCTCCGGTTCCGGGCCTTCCGCTCTTCCAATACGACGCGGCCAATCCAACAATTGTGGCGCGCTCTCTGACGGTAGACGCCAGCCTGAGGCCCGATCAGTTGTCCCTGATCGACCCGGGCCCGCCATACGTCGGCAACGGCGTTCCGCTGGCACTTGCTCGGCTGTCGGTGCCAACCGCCGACGCCGATCGGGTTGACGGAATCAGTTACGGGGAGTTTTACGGCGGGATGGCCTCGAGGGTCGGCGGGTGGCTGCAATCGGCGCAGAACGGAGCGCAGGTTCAGCGGTCCCTGGTCGCCCAGGCTAAAAACCAGCGCCAGGAGTTGTCGGGCGTAGACCTTAACGAGGAGGCCCTGATCCTCGTGGAGTTTCAGCGAGCCTATCAGGCCAACTCACGAATCATCACCGTGCTGGACCAGTTGACGCAGGACACAATCGACATTTTGCGGTGAGCCTATGATTACCAACCTGGATCCGCGATCGCAGCTGTTCATGAGTGAGATCGAGCGCGCGCAGCAGCGCGTGGCCGAAGCCCAGCAGCAGATCAGTTCGGGCAAAAGGGTGAGTGTGGCCTCCGACGATCCGGATGTGGTGAGTTCTCTGCTCCGGCTGCGTGCGGCGCTGGAGCGGAACACGCAGGTACAAACGAATCTCGCCACGGCGCAATCGGCGGCCAACGTAGCCGATAACACGCTCACTAATGCGTTGAAAGTGCTTGATCGCGCCCTGACGCTGGCGGCACAGGCCGCTACCGGAACCCAGACTGCGGCGGGACGGCTCACCTTTGTAGATGAGGTCGAGGCACTGGAAGAACAGATGGTCACGTTTAGCCAGACGCAGTCGGGCGGCTCGTACATTTTCAGCGGCGATCAAGACACGCAGCCCGCCTATCAGCTCAATCTGGCCAATCCCAACGGCGTCGATCGGCTCCTCACCGCATCCGCGACGCGCCTGGTCGATAATCCGGGCGGCGGCTCGTTTGTTCCTTCCAAAACAGCCCAGGATATTTTCGACCACCGCAATCTCGACGACTCGCTGGCGCCGGATAACGCCTTCGCCGCCCTGAACAACCTGCGGCTGGCATTAATGAATAACGAGGTGCCCGGAATCATAACGGCCATCAACTCCATCAAACTCGCTTCCGATCGCGTGAACACCTGCCAGGCTTTTTACGGCGCCGTGCAAAACCGCATTCAGGACGCGATCACGCTGGCCCGACAGAACGAGGTCCAACTGCGCAGCGAGATCAGCCAGAAACAAGATGCCGATGTGATCGCGGCGTCGCTGGAACTCAATACGGGCAACATGCAAATTCAGGCGGCGCTACAAATGAAAGGTAATTTGCCGCGCGCCAGCCTGTTCGACTTCATCAGCCGGTAGGAGGAGGGGCGGCGCGGCGGGAGCGGCGTGGAGCATGGCTCAAAACAGAATCGAGGGTAGCCAGGCGCCGGTCGGCTCGCTGTAGAGGCCGATGCTCATCAAGGTCATCGGTTGCACAACGCGCAGACCGGACTCCAGGCACCAACGAAACAGCGGGGCATTCCGGGTAGGCACAAGAATTCCGGGCCCGCCGAAGGAATCGGCCGCCGAGATGAGCGCCTGCAGGTCCAGATTTGCCTCACCGACAGAGTGCCCGAAAAACGCCAGCGCCGTGCTGTAGCCTGTAATCCGGCCGTGGCGCTCTACCACTACCGCGGAGCCTTCGCGAATGGCATCAGCGACTTCGCCGCTGCGGTCGTGACCGTGCACGGCGCGGCAGACCCGATTGCAGGCGTGCAGATCGGACGCCTCCGCCGCGCGCACCCGGCACCCGTCCATCGGCTTTCGCGGACCCGGCCCCTGCAGACAGGACAGAGGCTCGCGCGCATCAAAGCCGAGTTTCGTGTACAAGGAGAGCGAACGGTTGTGAAAGGCCGCCTGCACGAGCCGCACGCCGGCTTTGCCTTGGTCGCCGACCCGTTCCAGCACTGCCATCATCAGTGCTCGGCCTACGCCGCTGTTCTGGATTTCCGGATCGACCGTGATAGGCCCGATGCCAGCAATTATGGAGCGCTCATCCAGGCAGTTACTGCCCACGACGCGTCCATCCTGCTCGGCGACGACGCAAAAAAATTGCGGATGCGCGAATACATGAGACAGGAGGCCGATCGCCGCGCCCGGCTCCGGCAAGTCAGGTGGAAAATTGTGATGCGCATTGATCTTGCGGAAGGCGGCGTAACAAATCTCACCACACGGAGCGGCATCTTCCGGCGTCGCGCGCCGCACAGTCACAGCGGATTTCAATCGTGGGGTTGACATGGGGTTATACAAATTATAGGCCGCTTCCATCCCAGTGCCAGCAGCGCAGCGGCGGTTCACGGATCGCTCCCGGGCCGGAGCGCCGTGAGTGGTATAATTAGAACTCAGCCCGACATCGCCGGCTACCTCTATGTTCCTCAGCATCAAAGAGATGGAGCTGCGAAGGATTCGTTTCGACGAGACTTTTCAGCCCGGTCAGATTGATTTTACGGGCGAGGATCTGGCGCAGAGTTCGCCGCTGCGTGTTACCGGATCTGCCGAATTACTGGCTCATTCCGGCGGGGAAATACGGGTGCAGGGGAAATATCAGGTCGAGATGACCGCGGAATGTGACCGCTGCCTGAAGCAGGCGCGATTTCCCCTCGATTCCGGCTTCGATCTGTTTTATCGCCCGATGTCCGACATCGCGCGCGACGAGGAAGTGAAAATTGACGAAGGCGAAACCGAGCTTGGTTTCTATGAAGGCGCCGGTATGGAACTGGAGGACATTCTCCGGGAGCAGGTTTTGTTAGCCCTGCCCATGCAACGCGTCTGCAGCGAGGTATGCAAGGGGATCTGTCCGGTTTGCGGCAAGAACCGCAACGAGACATCCTGCGACTGCAAGGTGGAAGAAGCGAATGATCGATGGGGAGCCTTGCGCAACCTCGAACTCTGAAATTAATTTTCGATAAGATAGAATCCCGGGTTAGACGGGAAAAGACCGAAGGAAGAAACATGCCGAATCCCAAACGAAGACACTCCAAAAGGCGGACGAGCAATCGCCGGGCCCACGATGCGCTGAAAGCGGCCGGAGTTTCCGAGTGTCCCAACTGCCACGAGCCCAAGCTCCCGCACCGGGTATGCCCGCATTGCGGGCAATATAAAGGGCGCGAAGTCGTCGAGGTCGAACAGGAGTAAGCTGAATAGCGCAGATGCTGACCATTGCCGTAGATGCAATGGGCGGGGACCACGCGCCCAAATCCGAGGTCGAAGGGGCGGTTCGCGCCGCCAGCACTTTGGGCGTGAAGGTTATCCTGGTCGGACAACAGGATGTCGTCCGGCACGAACTGGCGCGATACAGCGAGGCGCGGAGCCTTCCGATCGAAATCGCTCACGCTGGCGAAGTCATCACGATGAAGGACAGCGTGGATGCCATCCGCACCAAGCGGGACAGCTCGGTCCACGTAGCCGCCCGGTTGGTTCGCAAAGGCGTAGCCGCCGGGTTTGTTTCGGCCGGCAATACCGGCGCCGTAATGGCTACCGCCAAGATGGTGAATGGCAAAGTGGAAGGCG
>DATGII010000106.1:0-30564 GCA_035295805.1 Bryobacteraceae bacterium
GATTCCACCTGTACCTGCGTCGCTGCCGTGCCCACCGCCATCCGCAGCTCCACCGTAATTTGCTGGCCGACCCCAACCCGCACGGCGCTCACCATCACGTCCGCAAACCCCTGCTTCTTGGCCGTAATTTCGTAGTCGCCCACCGGCAGCAGCGTCAGCGTGTACAGGCCGAGTTCCCCCGATGACGTGGTCCGTTCCAACCCCGTCTCGACATTACGCGCGGTCACCTGCGCCGCCGGAATGGCCGCTTCGGTCGGATCCGTAACCGTGCCGGTTATCGTCCCGGTCAAGGCCTGCTGAGCAGAGGCCAGGACGGGCAGAAGCGAGAGTACAAGAACTGCGCGCGCCGTGAAAAACATATTGAGACCCCCGGGTAGTTTTTGGAAGCTCTATTCTAACTTCAATCAACCACAACGGTGTGACAGCCCCTGTTAATTTTGCGCGCGTGCGCGGAACAGGATGGGGGCGGTGCGCTCGACCGGCCAGCCGGCCCCGTCGGTGCCCGCGATGCGGATGCGGAAGCGTTCCGCACCCGGCGTAATCGCAAAGCGGTAAGCGCTGGAGGCGCTCTGTGCGCCTTCACTGGTCCCCAGCAATTGGCCGCTGGGCCCCAGCACGTCGAAGCGGGCACGATTAATTGTCCCCCCCACATAAGCCATGGCGGTCTGCGCGGCGCCGAGCCGCGGTTCCGCCGCCCCGCCATTCTCATTCAGAAAGTTGATCTCCCCCAGGCGCAGCGGCGATTGCGCGCGCACCGCGAGCACGAACACGCCCGTGCCTTCCAGGCGCACCTTCCATTTGCCGGGCTCCGGATTATCCACGATCACCGCGCGCGACGCTTGCAGATCGACGCTCCGCGTGCTGTTGGCCGCCATCATCTCCGTGCCGCTCGGCCGGAACACGCCGATGCTCTTCCGGCATTGAACCGACGCCGTAATCAGCAGACTCGAAACCGTGGAATCGACCGGAAACTCGTATTCGCCGGCGCCGGAAAGCGAGCCGACCGCGCGCACGATCGTCGCCGGGTGCGTATGATCGGCGGTGAGAAATACCGTGGTCTGCGCGGCCTCGCTCTTTTGAAAAAGGAACACCTGGCCGCCGGTGCTCTCGCTGGTTTCCAGGAATGCGGGATCGACTGCCCGCCCCGCCACGCACGGCCACTCCGGACGCGGGCCCTGCTGCCCGTTCTGGCCTTGCATGCAACCGGCCGCCGCTAGCAGAATCAGGCATCTCGCCTTCATACTGACAGGCTAGCTTGCCCTGCGCAAAAGGGCTGTAAAACAAGGCGCCGCTGCTAACGAAGGTAAATCAGCCGAAGAGCGAGAGCTGGTCTGGCCGCGCCCTGCCATTGTCCTTGACCGTCCTCCCGCCAATTTGCTTTGAAATTGCCCGCTCATGCGCCGCCGCGCGCGCGAAATCCGCTTCCGGCCTTGCGTTCTGCTCGATGGCACGCGTAAAACGTTCGAGCCTGGCGAATCCATCGAGTTTGTCCGGATCCCCCAGTTTCGCCCGGTCGAGCGCGTGGCGCAGAACCGTGATCGATTCATCGTAGGTCTTCAGAGGCACCGGGAACGGATGACCGTCCTTGCCGCCATGCGCGAACGCGAATCGCGCCGGATCCGAGAACCGTGTTGGTGTGCCGTGCACCACTTCGGCGATCAGCGCCAGCGATTGCAGCGTGCGCGGTCCCAACTTCTCCATCAGCAGGAGCGACGCGAAATCCTGAAATTCGCGCTCGTAAGCTACCGCCAGCACCGCGCCCAGCCGCTTTGCATCCGCATCTTCGGCGCGCACCTCATGATGCCGCGGCATTCCCAGTTTGCGGAATTCCGCCAGCGTCCGCTCTGGCGCCTCTCTCGCTATCTCGAGCAGCGCGTTCTGCGCCGGTTTGGCCTGGGCATCGACAAGGTTCATGATTTCGCCCTGGTTCTCGCCGACAATACCCGTGTGCGGCTGGCAAGTGAAATCGCGGACCTTCGCCGAATGCCAGTGATAGCGCCGCGCCAGCCCGCTCTGCTCGTTCATGCCCTGCTGCACCACCGCCCAGTCGCCGCCGGCGCTCACAATGAACCCGTGCAGGTATAACTGAAACCCGTCGGCGATGGCGTTGTTGTCCACGCGCGCGGTCAGCCGGCTGCTGCGCACCAGTTCGTCCCCGTTCAGGCCAATCCCTTCCGCGATACTGCGCAGTTCATCCGGCGTCCGCCGCGAGTGCCGTCCCCGCCCGCCGCAGACATAGATCCCGAGTTCCCCCGCCCTCGGGTTGAGCCCACGCTTGAGCGCACCCAATACGGACGTCGTGATCCCCGAGGAATGCCAGTCCATTCCCATTACCGAGCCCAGCGCCTGAAACCAGAACGGGTCGCTCAGCCGGGTCAGCAGCTCCCGGGCCCCATAATGCGCAAGGATGCTCTCGCAAATCGCCGTGCCCAGCCGGGTCATCCGCCCCGCCAGCCACTCCGGCACACGTCCGCCATGCAGCGGAAGATCGGCGGTGCCGGAACGTTTCATAGGCGAGGTTATCTCCAGTTTACAGCCGGCATTTGCCGGATCTCTTCCCGCATTCAGAGCCAGACGCTCTTCAGATTTCGGTCATAAATTGCGTCCTTGGGCGGATCTCCTAATATAGGGAGGGCCCTTTCCGCCATTCCGCGGTTTCTCCCGGTAGGATTCATACACGCTTCGGAGGGCGCATGCGTCAAAGTTTTGTGAGCCTTTTTCGGCTAACAATAGGCCTGCTGGCTGTGTCGGCATTCGCAGCGGATGCCCAACTCGAGCACCTTCTCAAGAACGTGGAAACCCGCTATAACAAGGCGAAAACGCTGCAAGTCCTTTTTACGGAGCATTATACGCCGCCCCGCAGCGCCAGCCGAACGGAAAGCGGGACCCTGCTCCTCCGCAAACCCGGCCGGATGCGCTGGGACTACACGCAGCCCCAGGGCAAACTCTTCGTCGGCGACGGCAAATACCTCTGGCTCTACACACCGGCCGACAACCGCGTCGAAAAAATGAAGGTGCAGGAGAGCGAGGATATGCGCGCCCCGCTCGCTTTTCTTCTCGGTAAGTTGAACTTCGATAAGGAGTTCCGCAATTTGCAGGCGAAGCCGGAAGGCGCTGCTACGCGAATTACTGCCGAACCCAAAACCGAAAATCTGCCGTATTCCCAAGTGGAATTCGTGGTGGCCTCCGACTACAGCATCCGGGAGGTGAAAGTCACCGGCTTCGATCATTCCCTTCTTGATTTCGTCTTTTCCGAAGAGAAGGTCGATCCTTCGCTCGAAGCCAAGTTGTTTCAGTTCCAAATGCCTCCCGGCGCGCACCTGGAGGAAGCGGGACAGTAGCGATGGCTCAGTTTGTGCTGAAATACGCCGATGGCCGCGGACAGATCCACCAGCAGGTGGCCTCCGCCGCTTCCGAGAAGGAACTGCGCGAGCGCTATTCCCAGCAAGGCTTCCTCATCTATTCGATCAAGCCGCGCCTGGTCGCCGCGCCCAGGATTCTGGCGCGTCGCAAAAAGCTGAACCTCGAAAAATTTCTAATTTTCAACCAGCAATTCGTGACGCTGGTGCGCGCGGGCCTGCCCATTCTGAAATCGCTCGACCTTCTGGCCGAGCGGCTGACCGATCCCAAACTGGCGCCTTATATACAAGCGGTGCGCGACGAAGTGCGCAACGGCTCGCTACTTTCCGACGCCTTCCGTCAGCAGGAGATTTTTCCCAAGATTTACGTCACCTCCGTAATGGCCGGCGAGAAGAGCGGCAGCTTGACTGAGGTGCTCGACCGCTACATCGGCTATCAGAAGCTCTCGCTTGCCGTCCGCAAGAAGGTAATCGTTTCGCTCCTCTACCCGGCGGTGTTGGTCGTGCTGGTGATTCTGCTCATGGTATTTCTGGTGACGTATGTGGTGCCGACCTTCGCCACCTTGTACAGCACCATGCAGGCGCAGTTGCCGGCTTTGACCGTCGCGCTGATCGCGGTGGGCACTACCGCGCGCTCTTACGTGATCGCGTTGGGAGCGGCTCTCGTCGCCTCAATTTTTGCCTTCCGCTGGTGGGCGCAGCGCGAATCGGCGCGCGAGAAAGTCGATCGCGTCAAGCTGAATTTGCCCATCGCCGGCGAAATCTGGTTGAAATACCAGGTGGCCCAGCTCGCGCGCATCCTCAGCACTCTGCTGACCGGCGGCATTCCCCTCGTGCAGGCTATGGAAACGGCGGCCGAATCGCTCGGCACGCCCATCCTTCAAAAGGCCGTCTCCAACGCCGGGAAAAGCGTGCGCGAGGGCCAGCCCTTATCGGCCTCGCTCCGCACCTCGGGCCTGGTGCCCCCGCTGGCGATCGATATGATCGAAGTCGGCGAATCCACCGGCGCGCTGCCCGCGATGCTGAACAGCGTCGCCGAGTTCTTCGAAGAAGACGTGAACACTCGCATGCAGGCGACGCTCTCGTTGATCGAGCCCGCCATCATGATTTTTATGGGATCTTTTGTGGCGTTTGTTTTGATCGCCTTGTATCTGCCCATCTTTTCGCTGGCGGACACAATTCGGTAAATGACTATGGCTGCTAGTGACAAAGTCAAGCTGATCGATCCAACGACCGAGGCGGAGCAGGCGCGCGCCATTGCCGCCCGCTATCGCTGCGAATACGTCGACCTGCGCGAAGCCTCGATCGACCACGAACTCTTCCGCTCCATCCCGGTTGATCTCATGTTCCGCTACAATTTCGTCCCGCTCCGGGTGCAGAACGGAACGCTCGAGATCGCCCTCTCCGATCCGCGCAATCTGAATCTGGTCGATGAGCTCACGCTCCTGCTCAACCGCAAGCTGCGAATTAAGGTCGCGACGCTCTCGCAGATCGCCGATCTGCTCAAAAAAACCGAGCAGTCCCAGCGCGTGCTCGAAGAAGTTACGGAAGGCTTTACCCTCGATGTCGTCGCCGATGAAGGCGACCAGGACGAAACTCTTTCTATCGATAAGCTCACCGCCGTTGATAGCGACATCGCGCCGGTCATCAAGCTCGTCGACACCACGATCTTTAACGCCCTCGAGCGGCGCGCCAGCGATATCCATATCGAATCGCGCGACCAGGAAGTTGCCATCAAGTACCGCATCGATGGCGTCCTGCACTACGCCATGCCTCCCATCGCCAAGGACTGGCAGTCGACCATCATTTCGCGCATCAAGGTCATGAGCGAGCTCGATATCGCGGAAAAGCGAGTCCCGCAGGACGGGCGTTTCCGCGTGCGCTACAAGAACCGCCTGATCGATTTCCGCGTCTCCATTATGCCGACCATTTACGGCGAAGACGCCGTGCTCCGCGTGCTCGATAAAGAATCGATGAGCGAGAAATTCGCCAAGCTCTCGCTCGACGTGGTCGGCTTCTCCGACGCCGATTTGGTGAAGTTCCGCCGTTACATCACCGAGCCCTACGGCATGGTGCTGGTCACAGGGCCCACCGGTTCGGGCAAGACCACCACGCTCTACGCCGCCCTCAGCGAGATCAAGAATGACGAAGATAAGATCGTCACGATCGAAGATCCCGTCGAGTACCAGATCAAGGGCATCACGCAGATTCCGGTCAACGAAAAAAAAGGTCTGACCTTCGCGCGCGGCCTGCGCTCCATTCTGCGCCATGATCCCGACAAGATCATGGTGGGCGAAATCCGGGACCAGGAGACCGCGCAGATCGCCATCAATTCCGCGCTCACCGGCCACCTCGTGTTCACCACCGTGCACGCCAACAATGTGCTCGACGTCCTCGGCCGCTTCCTCAACATGGGAGTCGAGCCGTACAATTTCGTTTCGTCGCTCAACTGCATCCTGGCGCAGCGGCTGGTGCGCGTGATCTGCGATCACTGCAAGAGGCGCGTCCGGTATCCCGATTCGGCGCTGGTGGAGAGCGGCCTGAACCCGGAGCAGTGGCGCGACGTGCCGATGTATGAAGGCGCCGGCTGCTTTGAGTGCGGCGGCACCGGCTTCCGCGGCCGCTCCGCCATTCACGAGTTGCTCGACTTGACCGACCGCATCCGCGAAATGATTCTGGACCGGCGTCCGACGTCGGAGATTAAGCGCCTCGCGCGCGAAGAAGGGATGACCTTCCTGCGCGAATCAGCCGTCGCAAAGATGCGCGACGGCGTCACCACCCTGCGTGAGATCAACAAGGTGACGTTCATTGAAGGATAACGGGAGCCGCCAGACGTGTTAGAAAGCTTCAAGCGCATCCTCCAGGACCCGCCGCCGGCGATGGCCTTCGAAATCTCCGAGGCCGGCATCGCCGCTGCCCGCATCGGCTCGCGCGCCGAAATCGATTTCCGCGCGCTCCCGCCGGGCGTGCTTACGGTTTCTCCCTTGAAGGAAAACGTCATCGATCCCGACGAGCTGTCGCGAACCGTGCGCGGCCTCTTGGGCGGCCAGTCCGCGCGCAAGCGCCGCGACGTGACGCTGATCCTCCCCGATTTCTCCACCCGTATCGCGGTTCTCGATTTCGACGAGTTTCCTTCCGACCCGAAAGAGCAGCTTTCGCTCGTCCGCTTCCGGCTCAAACGCAGCGTACCGTTCGATGTGGAAGCGGCGGCGATCGGATACTGGGCGCAGCATGTCACCGGCAAAAAATGCGATGTGGTGGTCGCGATGGCGCCGCTCGAAATCGTCGCGCGCTACGAAGCGCCGTTTCGCGCCGCCGGCATGAATCCCGGCTTCGTCACCCCGTCGGTGCTGGCGGCCCTCGAGCTTGCCGCCGATGGCGGCGTCAACGTCCTGGCCAAAATTTCAGGTCACGTCCTGACCGTGGTTGTCCGCTCCAATGGCGTGGTGAAACTGGTGCGCTGCCTGGAGATTCCCTCTCCGGCCTGGGAAGACATCGCGGCCGTGCTGCAGCCCACTTTCGTGTTTGCCGAAGATAACCTGGGGGCGCGCGTGGACCGGCTGATCTTGTGCGGCTTCGGTGCGGAAATCGACACCGCGGTGCGGCGATTCCAGGTCGAGCTCGAAGTCCCCGCCGAGCCTCTGCGATCGCCGTTCGGCCTGCCTGGCGAGAACAACGCCGGCCTGCTCGGATATTTGCGGTCCATCGCTCGCTACAACTGATATGAAGATTCAGATCAATCTCGCCAGCCAGCCGTTCCGGCGCGACCGCCCCATCCTGGTCGGTTCCGCGCTCGTCGCGCTCCTGCTGGCTGCCACGCTCGGCGTGCTGATCTTCCTGATCACGGTCGACCGCGCGCAGTCGGCCGACGTACGGCTCGATCTGGCGCGGCTGGAGCAGGCGATCCGGCAGACCACCGCGCAGCAGACCGCTCTCGAAGCGGTGCTGCGCAAGCCCGAGAACGCGCAGGTTCTCGAGCGCAGCGTCTTCCTCAACGAGCTGCTCTATCGCAAGGGAATCAGCTGGACGAAGATCTTCTCCGATCTTGGCAAAGCCATGCCTCCCAACGTGCGGGTTATGACGATCCGCCCGTTCGTCAACAAGGACAACCGGGTTACGCTCGATATGACAGTCGGGGCGATGAACCCGGGCGCCGTGATTGAACTGCTGAAAGCGCTCGAATCCTCTCCGCTGTTCGAATCGGTTTCCGCGACTACCACCATCGCGCCTTCGCAGGCTGAGCCGCTGTATCGCGCGCGCTTGACGGTGAACTATGCCCAAAAACTCTAGATCCTGGCGCCAGCCGCGCATCGTGGTGCGCGCCGTCCTGGGCGTGTTGCTGGCCGCCAACCTGGTTGCCGCCGTCTTCGCTTTCAAGCCCTTCGGGGGCTCCGCCGACGACCTGCGTCAGCGCCGCTCCGAGCTGCAGGGCCAGTTGCAGCAGCTCCAGATGCGCCTCGCCGACACCAAGCGCCTTGCCGGCAAGGTCGATATGGCGCGCACTGAGGGCGAGAAGTTCCTCGAACGCTACGTTACCGACCGCCGCACCACGTTTTCCACCGTTTTCGAGGAGTTGGACAAAACCGCACAGGAAGCCGGCATCAAGCCCCGCGACCGCAATGTCGAGCTCAACGCCATCGAAGGAAGCGATACTCTGGAAATGATGTCGATCACGGCGGGCTACGAAGGCACGTACGAAAGCCTGGAAAAGTTCGTGAACCTGCTCGACCGCTCGCCGCGCTTTCTGATCATCGAGAGTCTCGTGGCTTCGCCGCAGCAGGGCGGCCAGACGCTTACCGTCAACCTGAAGCTGGATACGTTCGTCAAAGAAGCGCCGGAGGCGTCCTCATGAACCTCGGCGTCGACGATCCCAAAAAAGTCACGCTGCTGGTTGCGCTCGCCGCTCTCGGCGGGTACCTGGCGTATTCCAACCTGCTGTCCGGTCCATCGTCCAGCCCGTCTGCGTCGGTAACACAGGCGCCGGCCCCGCAGGCTCCGGTTCCGGCCGAAGCGCCGCGATCCGCGCCCTCCATCAGCCGCTACAACCGCTCGCGCGTGCAGAGCGATGAGTTTCACCCGGTGCTGCACTCCAAGCGTGCCGAAGATCGAATCGATCCCGGCAAGGTGGATCCGACCTTGCGTCTCGATCTGCTCGCCAAGGTGCAGGAGGCCGGCCCCGCCGCTCCGGGCCGCAATGTCTTCCAATTCGGGCAGGCGCCGCTGCCGCCCGAGCCCAAGGTGGTTCCCAAGGCGCCTCCCCAGCCGGCCGTGTCTGTAGCCGTCAATACGCCGTCGCCGGCGCCTTCCAGCCCGCCAGCGCCGCCCATCACCCTGCGGTACTACGGCTTCACGTCCGTTCCCGGGAGCAATACGAAAACCGCGTTCTTCTTGGATGGCGACGAGATCCTGGTCGGTAAAGAAGGTGAGACCCTCAAGCGCCGCTACCGCGTGGTGCGCATCGGCGCGACCTCGGTGGTAATGGAAGATACCCAGTCCAAACACGAACAGACTATTCCGCTCGCGGAGGAAGCAGCCGGATGAAGAAGCGCCGCGGCGATTCCGGTTTCGCCATGCTGCTGGTCTTCCTGATGGCGGCTACGATTGCCCTCACGTTATATATGGAAATCCCGCGCGTGGCGTTCCAATCGCAGCGTCAGAAAGAGCAGTTGCTGATCGAGCGCGGCGAACAATACAAACGCGCCATCCAGCTGTTTGTGCGCACGAACGGCCGCTATCCGGGTGATCTGAAGGATCTCGAAAGCTTCAATAACAGGCGTTTTCTGCGGCACAAATTCATCGATCCGATGACCGGAAAAGACGACTGGCGCCTCGTCCACATCAACAACGGCGTGCTGACCGATTCGGTGCTCAATAAGCAGAAGCCTGGCGATGCGAATCAGCAACCCGCTTCGACAGCCGGCCAGTATGTGGGGGAGCAGGCGGGCCTTGGGGTAGCGCTGCCGCAAGGCCAGCAGACGGTCAACCCTGCCTTGACGCGCCGTCGCGCGAGCGATGGCGGTGCCGCTCCCGCCGCGGGCCCCGACGGCCAACCGCTCCCCGGCCAGATGTTGCCTGGGCAGGTGTTCCCGGCTCAGCCGGGAGCTCAGCCGCTCACCGGTCAGTTCCCGTCCCAGCAATTTCCAGGCGGGGCCGTACCGGGGGTGATTCCGGGCCAGCCAATGCCGGCTCCTGGCGGGCCGCCGCAGCCGTTCCAAGCGGCGCAGACTTTTCCCGGCCAGGTGCCGGGCCAGCCCGCGCAGATGAACCCAAACCAGGTGCAGGCGCAGCCATTTCCCGGCGCGCTTCCGGGGCAACCGCTGAATCCGAACCCGGGAACGCCGATTCCGCCCGAGATGGCGAACCAGCCCGGCGCCTTTAATCCCGGCGGGCTGAATCCTACGGGGGCAAATCCCACCGGCCAGCCCATACCCGGGCGCTTACCCGGATTTATTCCCGGAGCTGCGCCGAATAATCCCAATTCGCCGGGGCAGCCGTACGTTGGCGGCGCGCAAACCTATGTCGGAAGTTCAGGGCCATACGTGGGTGGAGGGCAGTACATCGGATCGCAGCCGAGCGGGACCACGCCGGCAAGTCCGCCCCCTCCGTTCAATCCCGGCCAGGTCAATCCGCAGCCCGTGCCGGCGCAGCCGAATTTCCCGGGAATCCCGGCGATTCCTCAGAACCCGGGGGTGCCGCAAAATTTCGGAGTTCCTCAGACTCCGGGAGCACCCCAAATGCCCGGAACGCCGCAGACCGCCACTCCCGGTGTCCCGGGGCAGAATCCGGCGGCCGACATGATCAACAACATCCTGCGAAACCCGCGACCGGGTCAAACCGGTACACTGGCGGGCGGCCAGCAGATAGGCGGAGGGATTGCGGGCGTAGCCAGCAAATCCGACGATCCGGCCATCATGGTTTATAACGACCACAGCAACTACAACGAGTGGGAGTTCATTTTCGACTACACCAAGCAGCAGCCGCTGCCGAATCCGAACGGCGGAACGATTGGCACCCCGGCGGCGAGCCTGGGAAGCCTGCCCGGCAGTGTTCCGGGCAGTGGCAGTCCGCTGGCTACGCCGAGCGCGACGGCCGGTCTTGGATTGAATCCCGGCGCGGGCGCGGCGGCAAGTCCACCCGGCCAGACCACTGCGGGACAGGCAACTCCGGGTCAAACCGCGCCAGGCCAGGCCGGGGCCGGCCAGACGGCGGGCACACCAAAGCTCCCCCCCGGGTTACGGCCCGGCCGGCCCTGATCAGCGCCGGTTTTTGGCGCGGCGGGCGCGTTCGGCGGCGCGCACCTGCGGCTCATTCATCCCGAAATAGTGGGCCACTTCGTGCCAGACCGTCTCTTCCACGAGCTGCTTCAGATGTTCCGGCGTGCGCGCCATCCGCTCGTGCGGGCCCTGGAAGATGGTGATGCGGTCGGGCATGGCGAAGGGTTCGAACACGCTCCGGCTGGTCAGCGGCCGCCCTTCGTAGAGGCCCAGCAGCGTGCCGCGCGGGCCGTTCGGCGATTTCGGAAATCCGGCACGGGCCAGTTGCGCCGCCGTCGGCTCGGCTTCGACCACCACCGCGATATTCTTCAGGCGCTTTCGAAACCGCGCCGGAATGCGCGCATATGCCGCCGCCACCAGACGGTCGAATTCATCCGGATGCATGCCTGCTGCTATTCTACGTTTCACAGATCAACAATGAGTCAGAGACGAGTAGTGGTGGCAATCGACGGCCCCGCCGGCGCCGGCAAAAGCACGATCGCGCAGCGCGTGGCCGACCGCCTGGGTTTTATCTATATCGATTTGGGCGCGATGTACCGCGCCATTGCGCTCTGGGCGCTGCGGCAAAATGTCGATCCGTCGGATATGCATCGCGTCGAACAACTGGCGCTGGCGGCCGAAATCGAATTGTTGCCCGGCCGGATCCGCCTCAACCGGGAGGACGTCACCGATGCCATTCGCGCGCCGGAGGTTTCGACGGCCGCCTCCAAGGTAGCGGTGGTTCCGGGGGTCCGGCGCGCCATGGTGGCTAAGCAGCGCGCTGTCGGCGAGCGCGCCAGCATCGTCATGGAAGGGCGCGACATCGGCACGGTGGTGTTTCCGGACGCGGATGTGAAGATCTTCCTGGATGCGCAGCCGAAGGAGCGCGTGCGGCGGCGTTTGCTCGAGGTGCGCGCCAAAGGCGACCAAATCACCGAGAGCGCGCTCACCGAGCAGATGCAGGAACGGGACCGGCGCGACAGCTCGCGCGCCGACTCGCCGCTGTCGCAGGCGCCCGACGCGGTGTATCTGGATTCCACCAATTTGAACATCGAAGAGGTGGAAAATGAGATCCTGAAAATTGTCCGTGCCCGCATCACAAACGGAAAGGAGTTTCGTTAAATGCTGGCTCAAACACTGGCCGTGCTGATTGCCGCCGGGACTCTGGCGGCGGCCGATGATGTGCTCTCGCGAGTGGCGGCTCACGCCGACCGTTTCGGCGCGATCTCGCGCCAGATTTGGGAAACGCCCGAGCTCGGGTTCCACGAAAACAAAAGCTCCGCCCTGCTGCAGCAGGAACTGCGCGCCAATGGATTCGAGGTACAAAGCGGCGTGGCCGGCATGCCGACCGCCTTCATCGCAAGCTTTGGCGGCGGAAAGCCGGTGATCGGAATTCTAGGCGAGTTTGACGCACTGCCGGGGCTTTCCCAGAAAGATATTCCGGAATCAGACCCGCTGCAGGCAGGCGCGCCCGGCCATGGCTGCGGGCATAATCTGCTTGGATCCGCGTCGGCCTTGGCAGCCGTGGCCATCAAAGAAGAGATGCAGGCGCGCGGCCTGAAGGGGACCGTCCGCTATTACGGCACGCCGGCGGAAGAAGGGGGCGGCGGGAAAATCTATATGCTGCACGCCGGGCTATTCCGCGATGTGGATGCCGTGCTGGCCTGGCACCCGGGGGATTCCAACCGCGTGAACCTCGGCTCTTCGACCGCGATTAACGGCGGTTGGTTCCGGTTCTACGGCGTGGCGTCGCACGCGGCCGCGGCGCCGGATCGCGGCCGTTCGGCGCTCGATGGGGCGATGATTATGCTAAATGCCATCGAATTTCTACGCGAGCATGTGCCGCAGGAGACGCGCATTCATTACGTGATCACGAACGGCGGAAGCGCCGCCAACGTAGTTCCGGCGTTTGCCGAGGTCAGCCTGTTCGCGCGGCATCCCGCTGCGGAAGTGTTGAACGGCATCTGGGAACGCGTGCTCGATTGCGCGCGCGCCGGCGCGCTGGCTTCCGGGACCCGAATGGAATTCGTCCAGGGCACAAACTATGCCAACGTCCTGCCGAACGATGTGCTGGCCGGCGTTCTCGGGCGCGCCCTGCAGAAGGCGGGTGGCTACCAGTTTTCCTCGGACGAACGGAATTTCGCCGGGCAGATTCAGAAGACGCTCGGCGGGCCTATCCGGTCGCCCGATCCCGATAAGGTGACGGCAGACCAATCGGAAATCGGAGGTTCAGCCTCGACCGACGTGGGCGATGTGAGCTGGGTCGTGCCCACCGCGCAATTCAGCGCAGCCACGTTCGTACCCGGCGTGAGCGCGCACACGTGGCAGGCAGCCGCCTGCGCCGGGACCAGCATCGGGCGCAAGGGCATGGCGGTGGCGGCACGCACGTTGGCGCTGGGCGCTGTCGAGCTCTTTGAGAATCCGGCCGAACTGATGTCCGCGCACGAGGCTTTCGAAAAACGGCTGGCGGGCCGAAAGTGGGCCACGCGCATACCGGCCGATGGCAAGCCACCGCTCGATTATGCGACCCGCTAACCTGGCGTGAATTCTCGCAGGGTCATCATCGTGGGCGGCGGCATTGTCGGGCTGGCCGCCGCCTACCGGCTGAACGAAAAATTTCCGGGGGCGCGCATTACGGTTCTCGAAAAAGAGCCGGGAGTCGGGCAGCATCAGACCGGCCATAACAGCGGCGTCCTGCATTGCGGGCTGTATTATCAGCCGGGCTCCATCAAAGCGCGGCTGGCGGTTTCCGGCATCCGGCAGATGACGGCATTTTGCCGGGAGCACAACATCCCCCACGAGGTTTGCGGCAAGCTGGTGGTGGCCGCCGACGACAGCGAAGTGCCGCGCCTGCGAGCGCTGCACGAGCGCGGGCGGGTTAACGGGCTGGAGGGCCTGTGCTGGCTCACGCGCGAGGAGATGCGCGATATTGAGCCGCACGTGGGCGGCGTGGCGGCGCTGCGCGTACCGCAGGAGGGCATCGTCGACTATCCGAGAGTTTGCGAAGTGTTGTCGGCGTGCCTTGCCGAGCGCGGAGCCGCAGTTGTTACCGGCGCCAAGGTCGAGCGGTTGCGGCCGGCCGAAAGCGGCTGGCGCGCACACACGCCGAAGGGTGAATTCGAAGCGGATTTCCTGATCAACTGCGCCGGCCTCCAATGCGATCGCGTCGCCGAGCTCGCGGGAGAGCATCGCGAGATGCGCATTCTGCCGTTCCGCGGTGAATATTACAAGCTGAAGCCGGCGCGCCAACATTTGGTTCGCAACCTCATCTACCCGGTGCCCGATCCGCGCTTTCCGTTCCTGGGCGTGCATTTCACGCGGCTGATCCGCGGCGGCATTGAAGCCGGGCCAAACGCCGTGCTGGCCGGCTCGCGGGAAGGCTACCGCAAAACCGATCTCAACCTTGGGGACTTGTTCGACGCGCTTTCGTACGGCGGCTTCTGGCGCTTCCTGGGGCGGTATCCGTCGACCGCATGGTTCGAGCTGCGGCGGTCGCTGAGCCGCGACCTGTTCTGCCGGTCGCTGCAGCGGCTGGTCCCGGAAATTCAGCCGGACGATCTGGATACCGGCGGCTCCGGCGTGCGCGCGCAGGCGATCTCACCGGCCGGCGAACTGGTGCAGGAGTTCTGCCTGGTGCGGCGGCCCAATGCGCTGCACGTGCTGAACGCGCCAAGCCCGGCGGCTACCGCTTCGCTGGCGATTGGCGCGGAAATCGTTTCGATGCTCGGAAACGAGTGAGGGGCGGGCTTTATTGGCGAACGGCCGGGGCGGCTTCACCGGTCAGGTCTTCGAAGCTGGCGGGCGGATTGTAGTAGAGAATGCGCTGGCAGCTTTCGCAGGACATGATCGTATCGCCGCGCTTCAATTCCTGAGCGAACTGCGGGCGCAGCGCCATCTGGCAGGCGCTGCAGCGGCCATCGACGGCTTCGGCGACCCCGATGTTGCGGCGCGCTTTGCGCACGCGCTCATAGAGCTGGTAAGTCGAGTTTTGGACCTGAGCCACGATCTGGGCGCGCTCCTGTTTGAGCTCACTGGCGGCCTTCTCGTCGACCGCCGTGCGTTCGCGCGCCTGCTGCTTTTCGGCTTCGACCTGGGTTCGTTCGGCTTTGAGCGCCGCTTCGGCCGCCCTCACGTTCTTGTCCAGCGGATCGGATTCTCCCATCAATTCGAGGATGCGGTCCTCGGACTTGCGGATCTCGGTTTCGCAGAACTCAATTTCGTGCTGAAAGGCCCGATATTGCTCGTTGGTTTTAGCCTGGAGCATCTGATCTTTCAGCTTGGAGATCTTCTGCTCCTGGATCTGGATATCGCTCTCGCACTTCTTGCGCTCCTTCTGGTTAGCGGCAAGAGCAGCGCGGTCGGCTTCGAGCTTGCGCTCGTGCGAGACCAGTTTCTTTTCAATTTCAGCGATGTGTTTCGGGAGCGCGGTAATTTCGCGCGTAAGATCCACCAGGCGATTGTCAATTTCTTGAAGGCGGATCACCAGCTTCAAGTCAGGATGCATTGCTTACTTGAAGTTTAACACGATGGCGGGAAAGGGGCCGGCGGCCGAGAGGGCGCCGGCCCCTGATGGCGCAGAAGCTATCGGGCGTGCACGCGCGCGACCGAGGAGGACGAAGCGTTGCCGTGGCAGGCGTCGCACGATTCGCCCAGAGTGGGCGAAGTCATGATCCACGCGTGAGCAGCGGCCGACTGCGTGGTGTGGCACGACAGGCACGCGCCGGAAACCGGCGCCAGCGTGGTCAGATAATCGCGCGGCGCGACCTGGCTGGTGACACCGGCGGGCAAGGGCAGGTCGTAGGTACCCGGGAGGTGGCACTGCTCGCAATCGCGGCGGTCGCCGGGATAGCCGACCTCATTGTAATTGTTGACGCTGCCTCCGTGGCCGTAGATGGTGAAATCGTTGGTCAGGTTCGATCCGGTATGGATCTTGTGAATCATGGTTTTGAAGTTGATGGATTCGGGCGGATTGTTGGCGGCCGGCCGCACTGACGAGTCGGTGACGGTCGGGTTGTGGCAGACGACGCAGTATTCCACGTTCTGGCGGATCCCGCCATGCAGGCTGAGCTTGTTATGGCAGCCTTCGCACTTGGCCTGGCTGACGATCTTGCGCCGGGGAGCGGCAGTTCCCGGGCCCACGGCGAAGTAGAACACCTGGTTGAAACCGACGTCGCGGACAGTCGTGGCGGCCATGGTGGTGGCATTGATCGTAACGTTGTTAAAGCCTTCGATGCCGACGGCGTAACTGCCGGATGCATTCGCGGGCAGAGCGGTCTTGAAGGTATAGACGTAACGGCCGCCGACGAGCGAAGCTTTGCGGGCATCTTCGGAGGTATAGCCGTTGTAATCGGAGGTGGGGCCGGTCATGACCAGGTTCAGGAAATTCATCTTGCTGATGTCGACCGGATTGCCGGCCTTGTCATTGACGGTGAAGGTGACGGCGGGCGCCTGGCCGGGTTGGGCGTTATCGACGCTGATGATGGCGAACACGAGGCCCGGAAGCTGTGAAGAAGTGGTGGCGACTTTGTGCGCCCCGGTGATGGACGCGTCATATTCCAATTCACCAACCGGCTGATGGCAGTTGGCGCACTGCCTGTCGGAGATCTCGGGCAGGTTGTTGGCGCTGTGGTTCTTGCCGGTGGCGAAATTGACATTGTCATGGCAGGAGCCACAGGCGTCGCGGGACGGGGCTGTCAGATAGTTGTTGGCTTGAGGAGCATTCTGGTGGCAAACGGTGCAGGTCTTCACCTCATCGGTGCCGGAGGGAAAGCCAACGCCGGAGAAGTCGGACCAGGCACCGCGGTGCCAGATGCGATACGGGGTGCCGGCTTGAACGCTGGGCAGGTTTTTACCCATGTGAATCTTATGGATCAGCACCGTCATATCCTGAGTGAGGCCGGTATCCGGGTTGACGGTCTGAGGCGTGTGGCAGAGGATGCACATCTCGACGGTAAGGCGCGAGCCGCCGTGGCCGAACAAGGGATCATGACACTGGTTGCAAGCGGAAGTGCTGACGACGGAGCGAATTGCGGTCACCTTGGATCCATTGGGGACGAAGTTGAAGACATCATTGGAGGTCTCGGCCCACTCGTCTTCCGTCATGAACTCGGATAGATCGCGTTGCGCGGACACCCCGATGGAATGGGTCACGCCGGGATCGAAGCCGGCGGGGGCCTTGGTCTTGAACGTATAGGTATAGTCGCCGACAGCATTGGTGGTGAAGACGCCGCCGGAATCGGTGGCCGCCTGGGTCTGCGCGGGATTATTGTTGAGGGTCGCCTTCAACAGAGTCGTGGTATAGGCGGTGTACTTGGTCTGACCAGCCGGAATATAGGCGGCGATGAAACGAAGCGTCACGGGGCCCGGAGTGGCGATGCCGTCCTTATCGAGCGGGATGCCTTTGGGATCGGTGATGGTGACGCGGGCGGTGATGGTGCCGTCTTGAGCGATGGCGGCCGAAACGACCTTCACCTGGATTCCAGGCCGGATATAGTTCACCAGATTCGGCTCCATGTAGAAAGCGCGATTGTGCCGGGTGTAGTTGCGATTTAAATCGGAAGCGACTTGCGCTACCAGGGGCGCGACCAGCACGACCAGCACGACCAGCAAAAGCCAAGGGATTTTGAGGATCGGGGTGCTCGATTTCATCATGTACTCCTTATTTATCAATTCAGGGATCAGACGAAGCCTGATGAGGCCGCAGGCGCGGAAGAAGACGGCGTCGCGGAAACAGACAGCATTTCGCGACAACGTATAAAAGATAATCATACTCTATTATCTTAAATGCATCAACGCGATGAAATATTCAACGGCGGGGATTCGGATACGGGGGAGATACATGCAGGGGTATCCCGAGGTTCGCGGGTGGATTCGGCGTCCGAACTGCGGTTGGAGAGGAGTTCACTGATCTCATTTGCGTTGTTGGTCGAGTCGGAGACGGGTTCCGTGCAACCATCTGAGCCGATTGACGCCGGTTCCGCTTCCACCTCGCAAATGGGTTCGTTTGGTAAATCGGGGCGGAGGCGCTTGAGACGCTCGAATTCTTCAATCGCGCGCCGGTATTGCCGCTCAGCCTGGGCCGCATAGCGGAGGTAGAGGGACCAAGTGTTGGCTTTTTGAGCAATCCGGTGAAACCCGAAGGCAAGGACGTAATTTCGGTTTTGCTGACGGGTGACCTCGACGTTTCGGGTGAGTTCCTCGGTGAGGAAGACCATCTGCTGGTCATTAGAGGTAAGCGCTTCATCCAGGGCGTTGGTGAACAGGCCGGCCTCGAGGCGCGCGACCCGGAGCAATGTTTGCTGAGCGAGAGCGATGCGCTCGATGGCGAACAACTCCTGGGAATTGACGGGCCGGTAGTCGAGGACGAGATCTTCCTCGAGGCGAGCGATCTCATCGAGATCCTCGAGGCGGACGACGGCGAACGTGGAGGCAGTGAAGCCGTGTTTGCGGGCATTGCAGGCGGAGCGGGCCTTACCTTGAGGCGAGCGCGGGCCGGTGGAATGCCGCGCGTTGGCCCGGTTAGCCGCGAACTGCTTTTCGGAAATGGGTGTATGCGGGTCGGACAATCGAAATACCTTTCGACTCTGGGGTAGCACAAACGGGGGATGGAGTCCGAAATTTGGGATGCGGAAGGCGCGGTCAGCCAGTAGTTTGCGTGGCCGGAAACGTGGTGAACGCGGCTGCGATGATAGAGGCATGAATCCCCTGGTTTCGGGTCTGGACGGGCTGCGGATGTACAGCGAAGCGATCGGATCGTGCGCGGCGGTGCTGACGACGGCGGCGTTTACACCGCAGCTCATCCGTACGTGGCGCACGGGCGGAGCGGGGCTTTCGTGGCTGATGCTCACGATGCTGGGGGTGGGCGTATGGCTCTGGTTCCTGTACGGGTTACTGCGCCACTCCGTGCCGATCGTGGCGGCGAACGGGCTGACGGGGCTACAGATTCTCTTTCTCGCGGGATTGAAGGCGTGGCATGCGCGGAAGGTCTACGCGGAGCCTACGAAAAGCTAACCGCCGGGCGTAACTGAACAAATTACGGCGCCTGGCCGCGGCGGCTTTGCGATAAGATAGACGCGATTTCATCTCCGCCGGCGGATTTGGATTCCAGCATGAACGCCACCCTGTCTTCCAGTTGTGCCTTCGCACTCACGCGACGCCGCTTCCTCGGCCACCTGGGCGCCGTGGGCGGCTCATCACTGGTGATGACGGCGCTCTCATCCTGGGATTTGATGGCCGGGGACGCGGGCAAACGTCCGGCGCTTTCCGGCCGGCCGAAAAACGCGAAAGTGCTGGTGCTCGGCGCCGGACTGTCGGGGCTGACGCTCGGATACGAGCTCTCCCGGCTAGGGTACGATTTCCATATCCTTGAGGCGCGAGACCGGGTGGGCGGGCTAGTATGGACGGTGCGACGAGGCACGGCGCACACCGAGATTGGCGGCGAGCGCCAGCAGTGCACGTGGGACGAAGGGCAGTGGCTCAACGCCGGGGCCTGGCGCATTCCCTATACGCATACCGGCATACTGAACTATTGCAAGGAATTGGATGTCCCGCTGGAACTATTCGTCAACGAAGCGGATGGTTCGTACTTCTACTATGAGGGCGCCGCCGCAAGTTTGCTCGCGAAGAAGCGTGTGCGCCTGCGCGAGGTGAAGGCCGACATCGTCGGTCAGGTGAATGAACTGGTCGTGAAGGCGATCGATCAGCATGCCCTGGATCTCCCCTTGACCGCCGAGGACCAGGCGCGACTCGTGAGTTTCCTCGTGACGCAAGGTTACCTGGATGCGAAAGACCGGGGGTACAAGGCTTTTGACGATCGCGGTCCGGGCGATCCCTACCGGCTGAGTGCGTTGTTGGAGGCTGGTTTCGGCAACCGGATGCGGTCCATTCCGCAGCGCGATGGCATCACGGCGGCGCCGATGTTCCATGCCGTCGGCGGCATGGACCAGATCCCGAAAGCCTTCGCGCGCGCGATCGGGCCGGACCGCATCAAGTTGCATGCCGAGGTGCAATCGGTGCGGCAGGACGAGCGCGCGGTCACGGTCACCTATCGGGACACGAAGACGGGGCGGACGCAAGTGCGGACCGCCGATTACGCCGTGATCTGCCTGCCGCTGTCGATTCTTGCCAACCTCGACTGCCAGCTGTCCTCGGAAACGATGGCAGCGGTGCGGGAGACGACTCACAGCGACAGCGCCAAGATGGGGCTGGCGATGAAGCGCCGGTTTTGGGAAGAGGACGACCAGATCTTTGGCGGGCACCTGTACTCCGATCTGCCGATCGGCGAATTTTCCTATCCCTCGACCGGCTACTTTTCCCGGAAAGGCGTGCTGCTCGGCCTGTACTCGAACCGCCGGTTGGGTGATCTGAATGAGAGGCCGGTGGCCGAGCGGGTGGAGCACGTGCTGACGCATTCGAGCAAGGTCCACGCGCAGATTCGCCAGGAGTTCGAGAGCGCGTACAGCGTTTGGTGGCAGCAAGTCGAGTACAGCCGAGGTGGCTATGCGATGACACCCTTGAAGCGGCGGGCCCAGCTATCGAAGGTCGAGAACCGGCTACTGCTCGGGTCCGCGGCAACCACGCCGTATTCCGAACCCGACTGGCAGGAGGGTGCTGTTGCCGCCGCCTGGCAGGCTTTGACTTCATTGCACGAGCGCGCGATGCGCGGATGATTCCGCTTCCGTCAGCGGCCGCGGCGGAAGTCTGCTCGCCGCGGGCCGCGGCTCGGCAAAAGCGTCGATGATGAGCCGCGACCTGTTGTCCCCGCCTCGCAATCAGCGGCGCGGCGTACTATCGGGGCTGGGGCTGTCGGGCTCGGTCGGTTCGACGCCGATCGGCGCACCCGATACGACCATATCCACCCGCCGATTTTGACGGCGCCCGGCCGCCGTGTCATTGGATGCCACCGGATCGGCCTTGCCAAGCCCCACTGCGGTGACCGAAGCCGCTGGCACGGATTGTTGGATGAGGTAGTCGCGAACGGCTTCGGCGCGGCGGGCCGAGAGTTTCATATTGTATTCATCGCTTCCGATGTTGTCGGTATGACCTTCGAGTTTGACCGTGAGCCCGGGATAGGCGAGCAGGATGCCGGCCACTTTGGCCATCTTCTCGCGCGCTTCCGGGGTGAGCGTCGACTGATTGAAGCCGAACTGCACGTCATTGATATTCACGATCAGGCCGCGCGCCGTGTCGCGCGTTTCGAGAATGCGGTTTAACTGCTGGCGCAGGCGCTCCCGCAGTTGGGCCTGCTGGTTCTCGGCCTGCTGCCGCTCTGATTCCGCTTTCAGCCGGTCGGCTTCCGCCTGCTGGGCTTTGGAGCGCGCCAGTTCGGCCTCATTTTTCAGCGCGTTCTGCTGCTGGATGGCGGCCGCACGAGCGGCTTCCGCTTCCCGCCGGGCCTGTTCGGCCTGCTGGCGGGCCTGTTGAGCGGCCTGCAAATCGGCTTCGGCCTGAGCGCGCTGCTGTTGTTCCAGGCGCGCCTGCTGGGCGGCCTGCTGAGCCTGAGCCTGCGCTTCGGCTTCGCGCTGCGCCGATGCGGCGCGTTCGGCCGCGGCCTGGTCCGCTTGAGTCTGGCGCACCGAGATCAGCCGCGCATCTTCGGCCATCTGAGCCGCTTCGCGCGCATTCGTCTCCGATCGCTTGCGGTCATGGCTCTTGTCGAGAAAGTCCTGCGCGTTCTGAAGATCGGTCCGCGCTTTCTCCATGGTATCAGCCGCGTAATGATCCGCGCCCGCAAGAGTCGCGATCTCGACGGCGTTTTCGGCCTCGGCCAGCTGCAGCGGCCCTTTGGGATCGATCTTCACTGCGTGATACTTGCCGCGGTCAAACACATATTGCCCACGCTGGAGCAGTTGATACTTGGCATCGACTTCCTGGATGTTCCCGGTGGTGTCGTTGCGCACAAAGTTCTCGGCCACGACGACGTCGCTCGGCTGCGTGACCGCGAAGTACGGCTCGGCCGTCACGATCAGGCCGAAGCTCTGCAGGTCGGTGGTCGAAAGCAGATTGGCATTGTCTCCCTGCAAGGCCAGCTCGCCCAAGTTGGCCGCCCGCCCTTCCGGCGTGATCGCCCAGAGCACATAGGTCAGATACTCGGGGCCGAACTGGGTCGCAGGAGACAGATGATCGAGATGGGTTTGGACCTTGGTGGAGCCGAGCTGGCTCTGCACGCTCGCCTCGCCATGGGCTTTGGGCATGAGTTCGGTGCCTCGGAAATCGACGTGGGTTGTGCCCGAACGGTGGTGGTAATTGATTGCCTTAATGGTTCTCGAAACTACCGTCACCCGGAATACCGGCGCCGGCTGCGGCTGAAGTTGCGCGGCCAGCACACCGGCGCACAGGAATAAGAAAATTGCCGGTTTCATAAGAATAGGTGCGCCTCCTGAGGGTTGCAGCGCACGTGAAGAGCCAGGGTGAAGGTGCCGACAGTTACGGTTTTGGAGGCCCCGCCGGCCCGCTCAGGACGGCTTCGCCGCCACCTGGATATTGTTCACAACGCGCACGACCTTCGGCACGGCGGCCGCGACGTTCTCGGCCCGCGCCTTCAGGTCCGCGGAATCGACTTGCCCGGCGAGCGTCACTATGCCGTTTGTGGAGTTCACGGAGATATTCGTCACGGTGGACAAGCCGATGTCCGAGGCCAATTTGGACTTCACCTGTGTCGTAATCTGCAGATCGCTGGCTTGGCCTTCGGGAGACTCGTTGGTGCGGCATGCAAACATCGCCAGGGCGAGCATGGGGATCAGGAGCAATTTCATGACGGCGCCTCCGGACCCGCGGGGCTGCAACTGGGGGCGCAGTGTAGCGGAACTTACGAGCATGGGGGAGGGTCGAAAGCGCGTCCGTGATCTTAACTACGGAGCACCCACGAAAATGCTCCAGATGTCGCCCTTGACATCGAAGCTGGAGAGATAGAGGCGCTCCGGCGTTATCGCGAACTGCAGGCCGACGGGGAGGCGAAACCCGCCCGACCGGTAAGGATCAAAAACGGGGCGGGGAGGCCCGGTGGTCTTGCCGCCTGCAAGAGGTTGAGCCCAGAGATGGGGGAAGCCATCGCGGTTCCGGGTGTAATAGAGCAGTTTGCCGTCGGGCGACCAGCCCACCACGCTCAGGAGCATCCGGTCTACCGCGATCGGAGTCAACGTCTGCAGCGCGACCGGCTCCATGCCAACCGGGGTTACGTACAATCCGACGCTGCCATCCGCGCGGCCCAAGGCGAACGCGACCCAATTGTCGCCCGGCGAGACGCTGGCCTGTACGAGCTGCCCGCCAGGCGCCTTCAGCAGCGGTTGACGGGCGCCGGTCTCAAGGTTTTGCCGTACGAGCTCAGAGCCGTACACGACCAGCCCTTCGGCCCCATTCGAGAAAAACCCGAGCGGCCGGCAAGACTGGCAAATCACGCGAGCCGTCGTGGTTTCCGAATCTGTAACGTAAGTCAGGTCTTTGCCCTCCTGAATGCGCTCATAGGCGAGACGCGTTCCGTCCGGACTGAGCCGCAGATTCACCGGCAGCCGGCCGCCGGAAAACGCGATCACGTCTTCGTGACCGCTGGCCGGATCGCGAATCCGGATTTCGGCGGTGCGATCGCCGAACAGGTTGGCCAGGTACGCCAGGCGCGAGCCGTTCGCCGCGACCGTTAATTCGAGTTTGACCGTGCTGTCGGAAGCGATCGGCTCGATGCGTTGCTCGGCCGCGCCCTCGTTCGCCTGGAGAGGGACCTGCCACAGCCGCCCGGCGGCCGTCATCGAAGCAAAGACCAGATGACCATCGGCCGATAATGAAGCACCCGTCTGCATGCCGCCGGCGGACGTCAGTCTTTCCGGCTGCCCGGTGATTTTCCACCGCTCGGAGCTTACCGGCACGCGATATAGGCTCATGCCCCCAACCGCCGTACCCTCGGAGTAGTACACATAACGGCCGCTCCATGCCTCCAAGGTGCGAAGCAGGGAACGCGGCGCGTACGGCGGCTGCTTCACCCGAACGGGCGGGGCGCCGGCCACCGGCGCGATCCACCAGTCACGACTCGCCCGGTTGCGTTCGGGCGCGCCATCGAAGAGAACGAACCGTCCATCGGAAGACCAGATCGGGCCGGAATACCCGGGGCCCATCGTGGGAATCACAAAGCCCGGCTGGAACGGCTTTGGAGTCCCGCCGTCGGAACTGATCAGGTACAGCTTGCCAGTTCGATTGACGGGAGAAATGGGAACGAGATAAACAATGGTCGAGCCGTCCGGCGCGAAACGCGGATGCATTCCCTGGCTGGCAATCTTGCGCTCCGGCCCCCCGAGCGCGTCCACCAGGTAGATGCCGCCGCCATCCCGTTCGGACCGGAACGCGATTTTCGAGCCGTCGGGCGAAAACGACGGAAACCAGTTACTCGCCTGGTTGTGAGTCAACTGGACTGACTGGGTACCGCGCAACTGCTGGACGTAGATTTGGAAGGGCCCGCTGCGATCGGACGCATAAGCAACCAGC
Source organism: Bryobacteraceae bacterium (assembly GCA_035295805.1). Classification (GTDB taxonomy): domain Bacteria; phylum Acidobacteriota; class Terriglobia; order Bryobacterales; family Bryobacteraceae; genus PSRJ01. The sequence goes on from DATGII010000106.1 coordinate 24,083, forward strand.
TTGCCGTCGAGCGACACGCTCGGTTGCCAGGCCAGTGCCGGGTCGAAGGTGATGCGGGTCAGGGCCGACGCGGAAAAGGGCGTCGCGCGATGCGCGAGCCACCAGGCAGCGGCTGCGACAATGGCAGCAAGCACCAGGGCCGCCAGCGCAGGCCTCCGCCAGCTTCGGCGCGCCCTGGGAGAGGCTGCTCGCGATTCCGCTCCCTCCTTCAGTTCCCGCAGGACCAGCTTGACGTCGTCCATGTGCTGCACACGCCGCGCCGGATCTTTCCGCAAGCAGCGGCTGACCAGCTGCGCCAGCTCCGCAGGCACGCCCGAGAGCGACGGCGGTTCGTCGTGCAACACGGCATCCAACTGAGCGAGCGCGGTGTTTCCTCGAAACGCGCGCCGCCCGGAGAGCATCTCATAGAGGACCGCCCCAAAGGAAAAAACGTCGGCGCGAGCGTCTGCTTCGCGGCCTTGGGCCTGTTCCGGCGCCATGTACGACGGGGTGCCCGCTACTTGTGCGGCCATCGTCAGGGTCGTCTCGGCATCCGCGCGCAACACACGGTGCGCCAGGCCGAAATCGAGCAGTTTGACCAACCCGTCCGGCGTCACCATGATGTTGCCGGGCTTCAAATCACGATGGACCACGCCGCCGGCATGCGCCTTGGCCAGCCCGTCCGAGATCTGCACCGCGTAATCCAGCGCCAGTTTGAGCGGCAAGCCGTCGGGAGGAATGACCTGGCTCAAAGGGAGGCCATCGACAAACTCCATGGCGATGAAGTCCAGCCCGCGGTCGGATCCCACCTCGTACACCGCAATGACATTGGGATGATTCAACGCCGAAGCAGCCCGGGCTTCGTTCAGCAGCCGCCGGCGCCACACCGGGTCTTCGGTATGCGCGGCAGGCAAGAGCTTGAGGGCCACGGGCCGCCGCAACTGTGTATCGAAAGCGCGATAGACGGCGCCCATACCGCCGCGCCCGAGCTCATGCTCCACGCGATAGCGGCCGATGGTGCAGCCTTCCGCGAGCGGGCCTTCCGCCGTAAGAATATTCTCCACAGGACTCTCTAAGCTGCCCGCGGCCTCCTCCGCCAACAGACGATGCACTTCGGCGCGGACGGCGGCATCTTCCGCGCAAGCCGCAGCAATAAATGCGTCGCGTTCCGCGTTCGGGCGCTCGTGAGCCGAGTGGAAAACTTCTTTGACGTGCGCCCAACGCGCCGGGTTCATACGCGCGCCTTCCGGCGTGATTCGCCGGGCAGCCACGTCGAGGCCAGCGCTCGCAGGGTCTCATCTACTGCCAGAATCTCTTCCATCTGAGGGCTTCCACCCGAATATCCAGCGACTCTTTGCGGCCCAAGTTTGGGTCGGCGAGGACCCGGAATACTCCTCCTGGGGATTCGTTTCATGCTTTCCCCCGTCCATTTAATATTTTAAGTGATTTATATCTTCAATAGAAGCCTATACTGGAGTCGTGATTGGCTATCGGCAACAAAACATTGCGAACCGTTACGATGCCATCGTGGTCGGCTCGGGCGCGGGCGGGCTCACGGCTGCCGTGCTTCTTGCCAAATATGGAGGCCAGCGCGTCCTGGTGCTCGAACGCCACTACGCGCCCGGCGGTTTCACACAATCGTTCCGGCGGCCCGGCTTCGACTGGGACGTCGGCTTGCACTACATCGGCCAACTGCATGATCCCCGGTTCCCCCTGCAACTGCTGTTCGACCGGCTGACCGACGGGCGCCTGGAGTGGAGCCCCCTGCCCGAGGTCTACGACCGCATCCTCATTGGCGAGCGCTGCTACGAATTCTGGAGCGGCGAAGAGCGCTTCCGGCGCAAGATGAAGGAGTATTTTCCCGAAGAAGGCGGCGCCATTGATCAGTACCTGACGCGCGTCAACGAATGCGCCGCAGCCATGCAGCGGTACTTCGCCGAGCGCGCCCTGCCGCCGATCTTGTCGCGATTGTTCGGCGGCCTGATGCGGCGGCCGTTTCTGCGCTTCGCCAGCCGGACTACCGCGGAGGTATTAGGCGAACTCACGGACAACCGGCAACTGGCTGCCGTCCTGACCGGCCAGTGGGGATGCTACGGCTTGCCTCCGAGCCAGAGCAGTTTCGGAATTCATGCGATCGTCGCGCAGCACTACTTCGATGGCGGAAGCTATCCGCGCGGCGGCGCGGCCCGTATCGCCGAAGCACTCGCTCCGGCCATCGAAGCCAAGGGCGGCACCGTGGCACTGTGCGCGGAGGTGGACCGCATCCTCGTCGAAGCCCGTAAGCGCGCCATTGGAGTACGCATGGCCGACGGGCGCGAGATTTTCGCCGGCCGCGTGATCAGCGATGCCGGAGCCGCGAATACTTTCCGCCGCCTGCTGCCGGAGCACCTTCCCGGGGTAGACGCCGTGCTTGGCGAAATCGGCTCGATCCCGCCCTCGATCGCGCACGTGTGCCTCTACCTCGGACTCGAAGGCAGCAGCCCCGAACTGGGTCTGAGCGGAACCCACCTCTGGGTCTACCCTGACCAGGATCATGACGGCAATTTGCAGCGCCTCTTCTCTGATCCCGATGCGCCGCTATCGGTGATGATCTCGTCGGCTTCCGCCAAAGATCCCGACTTCGAGCGCCGCCATCCCGGCCACTCCACGGCCGAGATCGCCAGCCTGGTGCCTTACGAGTGGTTCCGAAACTGGGAGCACACGCATTGGCGGAAGCGCGGACCCGACTACGAAGCTTACAAGGCGCTCCTTACCGAGCGGCTGCTCGATGCGTTCTACCGGTATGTACCGGCTGCGCGCGGCCATGTCCGGCACGCCGAACTCTCCACTCCGCTATCGACCCGAGACTGCGTGAACCACCCGCACGGTGAAATCTATGGTCTGGCCCATACGCCACGCCGCTTTAAGCTGCGTTGCCTGGGCCCGCGCACTCCCGTTCCGAATCTGTACCTGACCGGCGGGGATGCGGCCACCTGTGGTGTGATGGGCGCCTCCACCGGCGGTATTTTAGCTGCCTCCGCCATCCTGCACCGCAATCTGTTTTCGGCTCTGCTGAACGCTTGAGGCGACTCATCTTGCCGAAGGGCCCAGCTTTCAGGCGAGGCAATCCTCAACGTGCGGCACCGCACAAAACGGGCGGGAATCACGAAAAAAATGTCTTCCCGGAGACGTCCGAAATGCGCTAGGTAATTGAAGGAGTTTCCCCATGAAAAGACATGACGCCATTTGGAGCATTGGGCTAAGCGCAGCGTTCCTTGTACTCGCAGGGGGTGTTTCCCTCATCCGGGCGGATGAGGAGAGCCATGTACCCACTCTGGAGGGCCGGATTGTGGCGGCCGGCATCCCTGGGATCTCGGCGATCAGCCAGGTTGGAACGTTTCTGCCCGGCGGCCCCATCCACGACAAACCGGCCTTCGCGGCGCACACGCAACCGGGCCAGGTGCTCGACCCGGCGCGGATACTGGTCGGGAGCACGTCAAATTTCGGAGAGCCGCCGGCGGATCCGGGACAACTGCCGGGAGCGTTCCTCTCGATCGACCGCAGCGGATCGGGCGCGCTCGTGATCCCGCCGCAGTTTGCAGCGGGCGGCGGACAGGCGTCGGCGCTCGGCGGGTTCGTGCAGATCTACAGCGCACAAAATTCCGCGTTCCTCAATTCGATTCACAACGCGAGCGCGGCCACGGCGAGTTATACCGGCGTGAGCAACCCGTTAGCGATCTCGATCAATAACGCGTTCGGCCGGCTCTGGCCCGCCAATGCGCCATACGGCTTGGAAGGCATCGGCACGTCCACGATTCTTGATCCGACCGGCGAACCTCTGGCCGGGGCACCCGACCCGGCGCTGGGCGGAGTGTATGCGGGCAACCTCACGCCGCGCCGGCCAAGCCAAGTGATTCCGGGCGCATTGAACACGGGCGCGGTCGGCACGGCGCTGCTGGGACACTCGCCGGACGGCAGCGGAAAAGCCGTGTTCGCGGTGGTCTGCGCCGACGGCAGCATCGTGCAGGAGCACACCTTAAAAGCTCTGGACGGCCTGGCGCCGGCCGGCACCATCAGTCCGCTGTTGGGACGGCACTGGGATGAGGGCGATGAGGACAATCGCGGCGCGACGCCGCGCCTGGGAGTGCTGCTCAATTATTCGCCCACGCGCATCCTCTACGTCAGCGAGCCGTTCGAAAATTCGATTGCCGTTCTCCACTTGACCGATGACGGTGTTGTGTTCCGCGTGGCGGCGGTGAATCGGATTCATGCCGACGTACTCGATGAACCGATTGACCTGGCGCCGGCGGCGATCGAAACCGGCGACCCCAACTGGGCCGCCAATACCACGCTGGATGTGCAGGCCGATTTTTATGTGGCAAACCGGGGCAATAACACGATCGTCCGGATGCGGCAGGATGGCACAGTCGCGGCCGTGCGCCGCGTGCAACTGGCGGGCGGACATCCGCTCGGCGCGCTTCGGTTGAACGGCATCGCCGGTTCCTCGGACGGCACCAAGATCTGGGTCACCGTGACGGGGCCGGTTCCCGGCGCCGGATATTTGAAAGGCGCTGTATTGGAGTTGCCCGCGTTCTAGCGGGCAGCCTCACTTCAGGCGCAACTTCAACCGGCGAATGACGAAGGGCTGACAGCCGCTTTTCAACAAAACGGGGCGGATCGGAGGCCCGCCCCAGGTTGGGTTAATATTTCGGGACGCTGGGATCGACCTTGTCGCTCCAGGCCAGAATGCCGCCTTTCATGTTGCGGACATGCGGGAAACCGGCCTGGCGCAGGATGCCGCAGGCTTTGGCGCTGCGCATACCGCTCTTGCAGTGGATGACGATATCGGCGTTCTTGTCGAGCTCGTGCAAGCGCTGAGGCACCTCGCCGAGCGGGATCAGCTGCGCGCCCGGGATGTTGCAGATCTTGTACTCGTGGGGCTCGCGCACGTCGATCAGCAGAAACTTGTCGCCCCGGTCGAGCATCGCCTTCACTTCGGTTACGTCGATTTCGCCTTCGTTCACTTTGGTCTCCTGAGCGGGCGCGGCGTTCGGGCTGGGTACACCGCAGAACTGATGATAGTCGATCAGCTTGGTAATTGTCCGGTGCGTGCCGCAGACGGGGCACTCGGGATTCTTGCGCAGCTTTAGCTCGCGGAAGCGCATGCCGAGCGCGTCGTAGAGCAGCAGCCGGCCGACCAGCGGCTCGCCGATGCCGAGAATCAGCTTCACGGTCTCGGTGGCCTGGATCAGCCCGATCGTCCCAGGCAAAATTCCGAGCACGCCGCCTTCGGCGCAGCTTGGGACCAGGCCCGGAGGCGGGGGCTCGGGATACAGGCAGCGGTAGCACGGGCCGCCTTCATAGGCGAACACGGTAGCCTGCCCCTCGAACCGGAAAATTGAGCCATAGACATTCGGTTTGCCGAGCAGCACGCAGGCGTCGTTCACCAGGTAGCGAGTGGGAAAGTTGTCCGTGCCGTCGACGACCAGATCGTAGTCCTTCAGGACTTCGAGCGCGTTTTCGCTCGAGAGCGCGGTTTCGTGCTTGACGATCTTGAGGTGCGGGTTGATGCCCTGCATCTTCTCGGCGGCGGAATCGAGCTTCTTGCGCCCGACGTCGTTGGTGGAGTGGATGACCTGCCGCTGCAGGTTCGTGAAATCGACGACGTCGAAATCGACAATGCCGATTTTGCCGATGCCGGCCGCGGCCAGGTAAAGGCCCAGGGGCGCGCCGAGCCCGCCGGCGCCCACCAGCAGCACCTTGGCCGCTTTCAGCTTTTGCTGTCCCTCCATTCCCACTTCGGGGATGATCAAGTGGCGGCTGTAGCGGAGGATTTCATCTTTGGTCAGCTCGGCGGTCTCGGGCTGGGCCGCCAGCGTGGAACCCCCGGCGATGGAAGGGACCAGAGAGATGGTATCGGCATCCTTGGCGGCGGTTGCATCCTTGCTCAGGTAGCGGATGTCTTCGTCATTGAGATAGACATTGACAAAGCTGCGCAGCCGGCCTTCGTCGTTGAAAATCTGCTTGCGGAGGTCGGGGTACTGCGTAGTCAGCGCCTTGAGAACTTCGCCCACGGTGCCGCCCGGCGCGGTCACTGCATCCTGCTTGCCCGTAAATTGGCGCAGCGGGGTTGGAATTAAGACTTTGGCCATGTTAGTAAATCAACTCCTCTTTGGCGGCCTCGGTTTGTTCGAAGTTGGGCAGCCAGCTGTTGGCGTGGTGAAATTCGCCTTTCTGAATGGAGAGCACGACGAACGAATACCACGGACAGGAATTCTGTAAATCGGTCTTCGAGAAATAAGCATCGCAATCGGGATGCGAATGATAGATGCCGATCAGATCCAGGTTGCGCTCGCGGGCGGCCTTGTCGGCGGCCAGCAGGTCTTCCGGCCGCAGTTCGTAACGCGCGGCCTGCGCGCCGGCGAACGCGTTTTGCAAAGGCAGCGCCACGCGCACCAGCTTAGCGCCGTCATCGGCCGAGCCGAGCATCGCGCCGCAACATTCGTTAGGGTACGTTTTCCGGG
>DATGII010000107.1:0-6716 GCA_035295805.1 Bryobacteraceae bacterium
ACGTTCCAGGGCGACCGCAGCGTGCTGAACAACGAGTTCCAGAATGTGCTCTCGGAAATTAATCGCCAGGCGCAGTCCATCGGCATGACGCAGGGCGGGCAATTTGCGCAGAAGATGCAGGTGTTCATCGGCGGCGGCAGAAACGACGCCACCAACACCACAGCCGCTTCCGCCATCCTGAACGGATCGGTGTCGGTTGATTTGAGCAGCAGCCTTCTCGATACCAACAGTCTGGGTCTTTCTTCGAATGGCGTGCAAGGCGTGAATGTGCTCTCCAGCCAGGCGGCCTTGTCTACAGCGTTGGGCCAGGCGAACCCGATCTTCAACTTCTCCGGAAACGGGTTCTCGGGTGTGGCGGTAACGGTTCCCACCGCCAACTGGAACACAACGACCATTACCGACCAGAATGCGCTGGTCGCTCAGCTAAACACCGCCATTGCCACGGCAGCTTCGCAGAACTCTGCATTTGCCGCGGCCAACGTGCACGCCAGCATCGATCCAAGCTCAGGCAAACTCACCTTCTCTTCCACCCAGGCGTTCGCGGTGCAAGAGGGCGGTGCGGCCGCGCAGACGCTAATGGGTGATACGAACGTGCATTTTTCAGCGGCCTCTTCGGTCGCGAACGTGGCATACAGCACATTGACAGCCGGCGATACCCTGACTTTCACCTATCGTGACTCGTCCGGCACGATGCAAAGCGCCACCGCTAGCCTTGCGTCCGGCTTGGCCCTGGCGACCGCGGTATCTCAGATTAACCAGACCTCGAACATGGGCGGCATCTATGCTGTTGCCAACGCGACTGCCGGTTATATCACTTTTATGAAAGCGGACGGCGGAGCCTTCCAGTTGAGCTCGGTTGAAGCGGGTGCCACTGGCATCGCCACTGGCATATTGGGCAGCTCGAACTCCCTGGCAGGTACCACTGCCCTGGACATCAGCAACTCGAGCGACGCCACCTCCGCCGTAACCGCCCTTAAAAATGCAGTTGGCAACCTCGGACAGATCCAAGGTACGGTAGGCCGCGCGGAGAACCAGTTGGGATACGCCATCAACCTCGCGCAGTCCCAGAACACCAACCTGGCTGCGTCGGAAGCCCAAATTCGCGACGCCGATATGGCCGCTGAAGCCGCCAGCCTGACCAAGGCGCAGATCCTGGTGCAAGCCGGTACCGCCGCTCTGGCGCAGGCCAACTCGGCTCCGCAAGCCGTCCTCGCTCTGCTGAAGGGTTAATCGCAGCAGAAGTAAGCAGTCGTGACTACGCCGCGGCTTCCGGTCCCCAGCGGGCCGGCGGCCGCGGTTTTTTATTCGCCAGGACGGAGAGCGTCCCCGCCCTATTCCCACTGTCTCCACATAGGATGAAAACTGGCCGGATCGATCGCCGCTCCAGCAGGCGCGCGTTTAAGCCGCGCGAAGCACAGGCGAAAGCGCACCGGACGGCCGAGCTTCTAGCCGAGGCGCGCCGGGAAATCCAGAACCTGAACCTCTTGCTTGCGGAGCAGCGATGCGAGGAAGCGCTCGCATACGATTCGCACAGCGCCGAAGGACTGCACCTTCTGGGCGTGATCACGGCTCAAACCGGGCAGAACGAGCGAGGGGCGCAATTGATACGTGAAGCGCTAGCGATCCAGCCGGAGGACCACATGGCGCACACGAATCTGGCGGTCGCGTTGCATGCGCTGGGCAGAGATTGCGAAGCATTGGATCACTTGCACCGTGCCTACAAACTGGAGCCGCGATCCGGCCACACTCTTCGAAATTGTGCGGTCATCTTGGCGGACCAGGGCCGATGGCCGGAAGCAGGGGCGTACCTTCGCGAGTGGCTGTCGGCGGAGCCGGACAATGCCGACGTTTACCGCTGGATAGGAGACTGGCATTCGCGCCAGCAGCAGCGAGAGCAAGCAGTACCGTTTTACCTCAAGTCGCTCGAACTCGATCCGGGGGACGCGGATGCCGCGAACAACCTGGGTGCGTGCCTGGCAGATACGGGCCGGCACGAATCCGCCTTGGCGTTGCTGTGCAAAATGGTCGAACTGAACCCGAATCACGCGGGAGCCTGGGGAAACCTGGGGGTGGCCGCGAAGAACTTTGGCGACGTGAAGACCGCTCTCGACTGCTGCGATCGCGCGCTAGCCCTGGCGCCGGGTGATGCAAAGGCTCTGTGGAACCGGGCCCTGTGCCTGCTGGGGCTTGGCCGGCTGGAAGAGGGCTGGAAGGAACTCGACTGGCGCCTGAAGTCGGGCGCGGTCCCAAGAGTCCCGATTTTCGAGCGACCCCAGTGGGAGGGCAGCGATCCCGCGGGAAAAACCATCCTGTTGTGGGCCGAGCAAGGATTGGGCGATCAGATCCTGTTCTTCAGCATGGTGCCCGACCTGCTCCGCGCCGGGGCGCACTGCATTGTGGAATGCGATTGGCGGTTGGTGAAATTGCTGGAGCGCTCGCTGGCAGGAGCCGAAATTGTTCCCATGTGCGAGCCTTTGCACCCGCGCATGCGGCAGCCGGATATCGATTTTCAGACGCCGGTGGCGAGCCTCGCGCGCTGGTTCCGGCCAACCATCGCAAGCTTTCCTACGAAGCGCGGTTACCTGACGCCGGATCCGGAGAAGGCCGCCCATTGGAGAGAACGACTGGCCAGGGTGGGCGAGGGACTCAAGGTCGGGATCTGCTGGCGCAGCGGCATGACGGGACGGGGACGGTCCTTCTACTATTCTCAGATCAACCAATGGCGGTCCATTCTGACGGTACCGGGGATTGCGTTCGTGAATCTTCAATACGGCGAATGCCGGGAGGAACTTCAGGAGGCCGAGCACCGGTTCGGCGCACACCTCCATACCTGGGACGATCTCGACTTGAAAAACGATCAGGAGGGTCTGGCGGCGCTGATGTCGGGGCTCGACCTGGTGATCTCGGCAGGCACGGCGGTGGACTCTCTCGCCGGTGCACTGGGCTGCGCGACGTGGGTCCTGGCGCGCAGCATTGGCGACTGGTGGGCGCTGGGGACGGATTACTGCCCGTGGAATCCCACGGTGCGACCTTTCTTGTGCGCGCCATCGGCGCCGTGGGAACCCACGATCGAGGTTCTGGCGGCGGAACTGGCACGAATGCGGGATGAACGCCGCATTTCCGGCGTAATGGCAGATGCCGGTTGTGAGGAGTCTGTACGAACCTGATCGCCATCATTCAAGCGCGCATGAGCAGTACGAGGCTGCCCGGCAAAGCGCTGGCGGACATTGCAGGCAAGCCGATGCTGGAACGCGTGGTAGAGCGCACACGGCGGATTGCCGGACTGCGCGAGGTGGTGGTGGCGACCGCCGTATCGGCCAACGATGAACGCATCGTGAAAGAGTGCCGGCGGCTGGACACGGCCGTGTTCCGCGGCAGTGAAGAGGACGTTCTCGACCGCTACTGGCAGGCGTGCCGCCGATGGAAGGCGGATGCGGTGGTGCGGATCTGCTCGGATTGCCCGCTGATCGACGCGGGCGAATCCACACGAGTGGTGGATGCCTTCGTCGCGCAGCAGCCGGATTTGGCTGCGAACGACCTGGAGCCGAGCTACCCGGTGGGGCTGGGAACAGAAGTGATCAGCGCGCGAGCGCTCGAGACCGCGTGGCGGGAGGCCGTGCTGCCCTACGAGCGCCAGCACGTTGCGCCGTTCATCTACCGGCATCCGGAGCGGTTTCAGCTGCTGAACGTGGCGGCTCCGGGGGACTACAGCCGCATGCGATGGACGGTAGACACGCGGGAAGACCTGGAATTCGCGCGCGCCGTTTACACACGCCTGAACCGCGACGGCCTGTTCGACTGGCGCGCGGTGCTCGACCTTGTGGAGCGCGAACCGGAGCTCGCAGCGTTGAATGCCAAAGTCCGGCAAAAAGCGATCGAGGAAGGCTGATGCACCCCGCAACGAAGCCGATACCCCTGGTGCGGCCTACGATCACGGAAGCGGACCGCGCATATCTGCGAGAATTCGTCGCTCGTGATCTTGAAGAGGCTTGCGAAGAGGAAATCGCCAGCTTTGAACAGGAGGCGGCAAGCGGTCTGGGGGTGGCGGGCGTGGCCGCGGTGTCGAGCGGCACGGCGGCACTGCACGCCGCGCTCGCGGCGCTGGGTGTAGGGCCGGGAGACGAAGTCGTCATTCCGAGCTATACCTGCGTGGCGCTTGCTCATGCGGTGCATCTGAGCGGCGCGACGCCGGTGCTGGCGGACAATCAGTGTAGCCTGGAGGGCTACCGCTTCTCGCCATCGACGGAACAGATACACCAGTGTCTGACTCGCCGCACGAAAGCCATCGTTGTTTCGCACGCATTTGGAAGCGTGGCGGAAGTTGCATGGGGCGGCGGCCTGGATGTTCCGGTGATTGAAGACTTCACGCTTTCGCTGGGCGCGAAGACGGGCGGGCGCGCGGCGGGCACACTGGGAATGATTGGCGTGTGTTCGCTGCACGCCGCCAAGATGATCAGCGCGGGCCAGGGCGGGATTGTGGCCTCGCGTGATCTCCGGCTGCTGGATCGCGTGCGGGAATTCGCGTCGTTTGAGAACCGCGTGGTCGGCTGGCGCCGCGCACCGGCGAGCGATCTTCACGGCTCCTACGCGCCGGCGGCAAACTACCAGATGAGCGGGCTCGCGGCAGCGCTGGCCCGAAGCCAGTGGCGGCAGCTCTCCAGTTTCATTGCGCGGCGCATCGAACTGGCGGCGCAGTACACGTATTTTTTCAGCCAGGCCGGCGTGGAATGCCCCACGGTTCCCGTGGATGGCAGCAATGTTTTCTACCGTTACTTGATTGCCGTGCCGGGCCGCGTAACGGAACTGATCGAGCGGTCGGCCAGCCAGGGGATTGAACTCGGGCGCGGAGTGTATCCGCCGCTGCACGTGCTGCTGGGGCTTGACGCGGCGTCATTTCCCGGGGCGGCGCATTGTGTCGAACGGCTGATTTCGATTCCGCTCTATCCGGCATTGGAGGCGGGCGACGTCGCGCGACTGCTTGCGGCCATGAAAGAAGCATTGTCGCGCACGGCGGTGGCGGCCTGAAACAGGAAACGGGAGCGCCAGGGAGACGCATCAAGATGGAGCGGGGTCAATTTACAACCGAGCAGGAACGGTTCTGGGCAGGCGAGTTCGGCGACGCGTATATCGACCGTAACCGTATGCCAGGTGTGCTGGCGGCCAAGACGGCGCTTCTGGCCAGGGTGCTGGCCTCGGCGGGCGCGGTGAATTCCGTGCTCGAGTTTGGCGCCAACATCGGCATGAACCTGGTGGCGCTGCGCACGCTCGTCCCGGAAGCTTCCTTCACGGCAGTGGAAATTAACCATAAAGCCGCTGCGGAATTGAAGAGCTACGGCTGGCTGACCGCGCACGAAACCTCGATCTTCGATTTCGAAACGGAGGCGCCGGCGGACCTGGTGCTCAGCTCAGGGCTGCTGATCCACATTCAGCCGCAGAAGCTGGGTGAGGCGTACCGGGCACTCTACGGGGCGAGCCGCCGCTACGTATGCATCGTCGAATATTACAACCCGACGCCGGTTGAGGTTCCATATCGCGGAGAACGTGAACGGCTGTTCAAGCGCGATTTCGCAGGCGAAATGATGGACCTTTATCCGGATCTGCAGCTGCGCGGCTATGGCTTTCGATACCACCGGGATCCGGTGTTCCCCATGGACGACGCAACCTGGTTCCTTCTGGAAAAGAGGGAGGTCCGGTGAACGCGGCGGCGGCGAACGATCTGGCGGCCCGCGAACACTGGAACAGGCTGCATAGCCAGCGTCGTTTCCGCCCCGAGTATCCGAACGAGAATGTCGTGCGCTTCCTGATGAACCAGTGCGCTTTCGATGCACGCCAGAGGCCGCGCGCACTCGATATTGGGGTGGGCGGCGGCCGACATACGAAACTGCTGTGCGAAATAGGATTCGAGACGTACGGTGTCGATGTTTCCGATGAAGGGCTGCGGCATTGCCGGGCGCGTCTCCATTCACTTGATTTGCGCGCGGAGTTGCAGAGCGCCTCTATGAGCTCGTTGCCTTTCGCGGATGGAAGTTTCGCAGTGGCGCTCGCGATCGGCGTCTATTGCTACGCGGATTCGGCAGTCATGGCAGGGGCAGTCGCCGAGCTGCACCGCGTGCTGCGGCAGGAGGGTGCCGCCATGATCCTGGTGCGCAGTGTGAATGACTACCGCTTCGGAAAAGGCGACGTGCTGGGGCGGAACACGTTCCGGCTGACCATCGAAGATACCAATGAACTCGGCACGGTGCAGCGTTTTCTCGATGCCGCGGAAATACCGGAAATATTCAGCGCGTTCGCGGAAGTGCACTTTGAAAGCACCGAGACTACGTCGCACGACCGGCAGCGGGTTCATGCAGACTGGCTGATCACGGTGCGCAAGTAAGGCGCGAAAGCACCTCAAGTGCGCGGACCGATCAGATCCCAGGCGAGCGGCGTGCCGCGCGTAATGTGGCAGGCGGCGCGGCGGCCCATCACTTCGTGCCAGTGGCGCGGGTGCATGCCGTCCGCCGGCCGGATGGAGCGCACATTGGCGGGCGATAACGGCTCCCCACGCGGGATGTCTTCCACGGCGAACAGTGAGCGTCGGAAGCGGCGGCTCTTTGCCTCTTCCGGTGACGGTCCGTAATGTACGCTACCCAGGCTGCGCTGCGCGCACCGGACGGCATCGGCCATGGCGCGGAACTCAGCGGGCTCGAGCGAGAAGCGGCTATCCGGGCCGGGAA
>DATGII010000108.1:0-17458 GCA_035295805.1 Bryobacteraceae bacterium
GAAGTGGTGAAGTATCTCGAGGCCGAGAACGCGTACACCGCGGCGATGACGCGCGCGCTCGAGCCCTTCTCCGACGCACTCTACAAAGAGATGCTGGGGCGCATCAAGCAGACCGATCTCAGCGTGCCGGTGCGGCGCGGCGCGTACCTATACTACTCGCGGACGGTGGAAGGACTGCAGTATCCGATTCAATGCCGACGCCAAGAAAGTATGGAAGCGCGGGAGGAGATTCTGCTCGACCCGAATGAACTGGCGAAAACGCATGAATTCGTCGGGATCGGAAGTTTCACGGTCAGCGACGACGACAACCTGTTGGCGTACTCGGTGGATTTCAGCGGCTTCCGGCAATACACGCTGCATGTGAAGAATCTGCTCGACGGGCAGATGCTGGCGGACACCGCCGAGCGGGTAACTTCGATCGCTTGGGCGGCAGACAACCGGACGCTCTTCTTTACGACCGAGGATGACGTGACGAAGCGCTCCGACCGCCTCTGGCGCCACCTGCTGGGCGCGCCGGCCACGGAACTGCTGTATCAGGAGACCGACGAATTGTACGACGTCGACGTCCGGAAGACGCGCGATAAGAAGTTTATTGTCCTCGAGATCGAAGCCAAGGATACAAACGAAACGCGGTATCTGCGGGCCGATCATCCGCAAAACAGCTGGCAGGTTTTTCTGCCGCGCGAAAAAAAGCATCGGTATTATGTGGATCACCGCGAAGATCTCTTTTATATCCGCACCAACAAAGGCGGGCGGAATTTTGAGGTCGTAACGGCGCCGGAGAACGATCCGACGGTCGCGAACTGGCGGTCTTTCGTGCCGCACCGCGACGACACGCGGATCCAGAACATCGATCTGTTCCGCGATTTCGCCGTTGTGCTGGAGAAATCGCGTGCGCTGGATCATTTGCGAATCTACGATTTCGCGTCCGGGGCGTGGAGTGAGATGCGCTTCCCCGAATCGGTGTATACGGCGTCGCCGGGCAGCACGCCGGAATACGAGTCGGAGACGTACCGCTACAACTACCAGAGCATGATCACGCCGCCCAGCGTTTACGACTACAACATGCGCACCGGCCAGTCGACGCTGCTCAAACAACAGGAGGTGCTGGGCGGGTACGATCCGGCGAAATACGCCTCCGAGCGGCTGTGGGCTCACGCGCGCGACGGCGCCTCGGTGCCGATCTCGATTGTGTACAAGAAAGGCTTCCGGCGCGACGGGCAGGGCGCGCTGTTTTTGTACGGGTACGGCTCCTACGGTTTGGGCCTGTCGGCGGCTTTTTCGAGCACTCGGCTCAGCCTGCTGGACCGCGGCATGGCGTACGCCATCGCGCACATTCGGGGCGGCGACGAAATGGGCGAGCAATGGCGCGAGGACGGCATGCTCATGAAGAAGAAGAATACGTTCTTCGATTTCATCGATTGCGCGGAGTATCTGATCGCGCAGAAGTGGACGTCGAAGGAACGGCTGGTGATTGAAGGCGGCAGCGCGGGCGGCCTGCTGATGGGAGCAGTGGTGAACCAGCGGCCCGACCTGTTCCGGGCCGTCCATCTGGCTGTGCCGTTTGTGGATGTGATGAATACGATGCTGGACGCGACGCTGCCGCTGACGGTGGGCGAGTACCTGGAATGGGGCGATCCGAATGAGAAGACCGCTTACGACTACATGAAGAGTTACAGCCCGTACGACAACCTCGAGCGGCGGGACTATCCGGCGATGCTGGTCACCACCAGCTTCAACGACAGCCAGGTGATGTACTGGGAGCCGGCTAAATACGTGGCGCGGCTGCGCACGCTCAAGACCGATCGGAACCCGCTGCTGCTAAAAACCAAAATGAACCCGGCCGGCCACGGCGGCGCTTCGGGGCGCTATGACCGGCTGCGCGATCAGGCATTCGAATACGCTTGGATGCTGACGCAGGCGGGACTGGCGAAATAGGCGCTGGTCTACACTAGCATCATGAGCAAGGAAGTGAGCCGGAAGAATCTGCCGGCGCGGCGGCGCTACCTGGCGCTGGGGAACACGATGGGGTTTCCGCGTGAACTGCGGGAGGCCATACCGGATCTGCCGACCTGCGTCGGGCGGGTGTTGAAGGTCGACGCTATTAATGGAGACGCCACGAATTCGCGGCTGCTCGGGCCGCGCGTGAATCTCAAGGTGGTGGTGAAGGAAACGGGCAAGCTCAAAGGCGAGTTCGTAATCCGGCTGGATCTGGAGCCCGGGGCGGCGCGAGGGCTGGCGGAGACGCTCGCAGAACTGGCGGAGCGGGCGGACAAAACGCGGGCGGACTAGCGCTACTGGCGGGTAATCGCGGCGCGGCCCCGCCGCAGCACGTATTTTTGAATCTTGCCGGTGGCCGTCTTAGGAAGCTCCGGAACGAGATGGAAGGCATCCGGGACTTTGAAGTGGGCGAGCCGGGCGCGGGCAAACTCGCGCAGTTCCGCTTCCGTGGCGGCGGCGCCCGCCTTGATAACGACAAACGCGTGCGGCGCTTCACCCCATTTTTCGTGCGGAATTCCGACCACCGCGACCTCCTGGACCGCCGGATGTTGGAGCAGAACTCCTTCGACTTCCACGGACGAAATATTCTCGCCGCCACTGATGATCACATCCTTGAGCCGGTCGCGGATTTCGACGTAGCCATCGGGGTGGACGACAGCGGCGTCCCCGGTGTGCATCCAGCCGCCGCGCAGCGCATCGGCAGTAGCGGCGGGATCTTCAAAGTAGCCCTTCATGATGACGTTGCCGCGGGCTACGATCTCACCGAGAGTCTGCCCGTCGTGAGGCACTTCGCGGCCTTCGGGGTCCACGACGAGCAGTTCGCCGGACGTGACCAGTTCGACGCCCTGCCGCGCCTTGATGGCGGCGCGCTCGGCGGCGGACAGATTACCGTGATGCGGACGCTGCTCGCACACCAGAATGAACGGCGCGGTTTCGGTCATGCCGTAGAGATGAGTGACTTCCCAGCCGAATTCGCCTTCGACGCGTTCGATGGTGGCGGGGGCCGGCGGTGCGCCCGCTGTGAGGATTCGGACTCCTCTCGGCGCCCCGCGGCGGATTTCCTCGGCCGCATGTGCCAGCCCGATCAGAACGGTGGGGGCAGCGCACAGAATATTGGCCGACTCCCGCTTCATCAAGGAAAAGACGTTTTTGGGATCCACTCGGCGGAGACAGATATGCGCGCCGCCGACGGCCGTTACCGTCCACACAAAGGTCCAGCCATTGGCGTGAAACATGGGAAGTGTCCAAAGGTAGCGGTCAGCCGAGGTCATCGGAACGTGGATCAGGCTGCCGACCACGTTGAGATACGCATTCCGATGCGTGATCATGACACCCTTGGGGCGGGACGTCGTGCCGCTGGTGTAGTTGATGGTGAGGAGATCGTTTTCGCCGATTTGCGGCTGGTCGAAAACCGGCGGAGTGGCGGCGAGGATTTTCTCGTAATCGAGCCAACCGTCGCGCGCGGCTTCGAGTGCGACGAAGTGTTCGACGCCGGGGATTTCGGCGCGTATGGAATCGATGGAGTCCAGGTAATCGGAATGCGCGCAAACCACGCGAGCGCCGCTGTGCCGGATCAGATAGGCGAAATCCGCGGCAGTCAGCCGGTAATTGATCGGCACCAGCACCGCTCCGATCTGCGGGACGGCATAAAAGGATTCGAGCTGCGCATGAGTATTGGGCGCAACATAAGCCACCCGGTCGCCAGGGCGGATACCGAGCGATTGCAGGCCGGCGGACCAACGGTCGCATCTTTCGAGGAACTCGGCGTAGGTGAATCGAAGGTCTTGGTCTATAACGGCCGGGCAATCCGCGTATAACCGGCGGGCGCGCCGCGCAAAATCAAGCGGGGTAAGCGCAGTCTCCATGGGCTTCCCATGTTAGCTCAGCGGGGAAGCCCGGTGCGTGCGGGAGGAAATCTCGGGCTCAGGCCGCGGACGAGGCGTCGCACGGCACCAGCGTCCGCAGTTCCAGACGAATGCCATCGAAGAGGCGGAGCAAGTTGGAGGCGTTTACGCTGCCCAGGCCGAGCGAATACAGGATGACGTGCAGGTGGACAGCCACCAGAGCGAAAGTGAACGCCACGCGGGTGCGGATCAGCGCGGCGGCCAGGTCGGGCCGGTCGGAGCTGGCCTGGACCATCAGGAGCTTCAAGGCGATGGAGACGCGCGTGAAATCGCGACTCAGAGAACGGAGATAACCGCGAAAGACTTCACACCGCTGGCGCCGGAACTGCGCCGCGAGTTTCGGTGTAAAGCCCGGCTGGCGGCTGAGGAAGCGTAATTCGTCCTCGTCCAGCAGGCGTAGCATCGGCTGATACCGGTCAGTGGAGAGTTCGTCGATCCAATCCAGGGTGGCAGGCAAGGCGACGCGCGGACACGCCAGCCGGCGAACCGCCAGGACTAAGCCGGCCGCCACAGCGACGCAGACCACTATCGAGACTGCGATCACGATGCTCAT
The DNA here is from genome assembly GCA_035295805.1 of Bryobacteraceae bacterium. Classification (GTDB taxonomy): domain Bacteria; phylum Acidobacteriota; class Terriglobia; order Bryobacterales; family Bryobacteraceae; genus PSRJ01. The sequence continues at coordinate 4,459 of DATGII010000108.1, forward strand.
GTAGGTATTTTGAAGCCCCTGGGCTCGCGGCAAAAGTCCTACTCGTACTTGTTAACTGGCGGCTATTGGCCGAAGATATCGAGGAATTCCCAGCGGCGGGCCGCGTAAGTGATTGAAGAGGTGGGGCAAATAACCGACAAAAATGCAGTACCACCTTAGTACTCGAGGTACTGCCACGTGCGCCCGGTATCAGTCATTATGCGGACATCGCGCGCACTAGCAGAGTTGGGGAGGGGTGCCATGACACAGTACTTCGCGCTGCTATCGATCGTCTTCATGATCCCGATCGTGATCCTGTTCGACCGGATCCACCAACGCAACCGCAATTACCGGCGGCTCTGGGAGATGTATGAGGGAATTATGTCCCTCCGCCCAGGCGCATAGGAACGGCGATCAGGCGCCGAGTTGCGCTGCGAGATCGAGGATATCGCGGGTGACGAAATCGAACTCGCCCGGATGAGCCTGGTCGGCTTGGCGCGTTGGGCCGTATTCCTTGGGCCGGTGGATGAACGCCGTGCCCAGGCCAAAGCTGCGAGCGGCCTGTAAATCGCCGCGATGGGCCGCGCACATGATGACTTCGGCGGGCGTGAGGCCCAGCAGATCGACGGCGGTGAGATACGCTTCGCGATCGGGCTTATAGTGGTGAGCGACCTCGGCGCCGAGGATCAGATCCCAGGGCAGGCCCCCATGCCGGGCCATATCATTCAACAGCGCGACATTTCCGTTAGAGAGCGGCGCGATCGTGAACTTCTTTTTCAGCCGCGTGAGGCCGGCGACCGAATCGGGCCACGGATTCAACCGATGCCAAACGCGATTCCAGTGATCCTTCTCTTCCTCGCTGAGGCCGCTTAATCCGAATTCAGGTAGTAGGGAATCCAAGATCATACGGTGCAGCGTGTCGAGCTTTGTCCAGGGCAGTTCGCCTTTGCGGACTTTGTCCATAGCGGGCGCATAACCGGCGCGCCAGCGATCTGCGAAGCGGCCCCAGTCCACCGCGGCGCCTTTGGCCTTATTCCAGGCATTCCCCTCGGCGATGATGGAGCCGCGCCAGTCCACAACGGTGCCGAAGGTATCGAAAACCAAGGCCTTTGGGATTGCAGCTGATTCGGCTTGGGCGCGCCCCAACTTCAGGCCGAGAGCAGTAACTATAGCGCCGGCGCCGAATGCAGCCAGCGACTCGCGACGGTTGAAGAGCGAATGCATGGCCTCAGCATACAACGCCGAAGCGCGCAATGCGCCCTCCGAATCACAGCCATGTCGTAGACAACTCGCGCGTGAACACACAACCGATCTGGTGGGAGGTGCGGCCAATTCTGGTAATGTTCCAAAGCGACTGGCCGGCGCCTGACGCGAGCAGCGCCATCACGCCATCGAAAATCATGGACGACGCAGAAGCGGCCGGACGGACAGTGGAGGTGGGATCGAATTTCTTCCTCTTCTTTAGCTCACGCGGCGCGCACTAAGCGCCGCCGGCCGGCTCGATCGGCAGGCTCAAACGGAATGTGGATCCCTTCCCGGGCTGGCTCTCCACGTCGATGGCGCCGCCGTGTCCGGCGGCGATCCAGCGGGCAATGGACAGGCCGAGGCCGGCGCCGCGCTGATCGCGCGAACGAGCCTTGTCGGCGCGCCAGAAGCGATCAAAGATGTGAGGCAGATCTTCGGGGGCGATTCCAATTCCGTTATCGGCGACCGATACGATTGCCGATCCGTCGCGGCGATCGGCGGTAATCTTTATCCAGCCCCCCGAAGGAGTGTACTTGGCGGCGTTATCCATCAGGATGAGCAGAACGCGGCGGAGTGCATGGGCATCGGCCTGAACGGTGAGAGGCAGGGCAGGCAGGCTGGTAGAGAGGGCGATGCCGTTGGCGCGTGCCAGGGTTTCGCCGGCTTCGGCAGCGCCGCGGACTATGTCCGACAGGTCTGCGCGGGCGAACTCGAGTTGGATGGTTCCGGAGTCTGCCCGCGCCAGCAGCATGAGGCTATCGACAACGCGAGAGGTCTGCTCGGCTTCGTGGAGAATGTCATCGAGCGCCTGGCGGTACTCGCCGGCCGTGCGGTCGCGCCGGACGGCAATCTCCGCGGTGGCGCGGATGAGCGCGATGGGCGTGCGGAGCTCGTGCGAAGCATCGGCAGTGAATTGGCTCATGCGGCGGACCGAGCCTTCCAGTCGCGCGAGCATCTCGTTGAGGGTTTGGGAAAGGCGCTGCAGCTCATCGCGAGTCTGTGGAACGCGCAGACGATCTGCGAGGTTTGCGGCGCTGATGCGCTGGGCCGCGGTAGTCATTTGATCGACGGGAGCCAGCGCGCGGCGGCTTAACCAGTACCCGCCGGCCGTAGCGCCGATCAGCAGCAACGGGGCCGCGAGGAGCAGCATCAAGCGAAATGACTTCAAAGCGGTCATCTCTTCGGAAGTGACCGCGGCCACCTGGATGGCATACGGAGCGTCGCCAACCTGAATCTTTTCCGAATAGAGTCGGACCGGGCGTCCGTCCGCAACCGCATTCTCGAAGCGCGGCGCCGAGAAAGCGGCCGGCGGATCGAGTGCGATCCCGCCCTGCTGGAGAGCCGGCGAGCGGAAGCGCCATTTACCGGACTCATCCCGAACTTGAAACAGGTTGCCGCCCGGGCCGGGCAGCGCGTGCTCCTGAAGCTCTTCTTCCATTCCTTCACCGGGCAATTGAGAGATCACGCGCAAGAAGACAGCGAGGCTGTCGGCGCGCGCGCGTAGCGTGTCATCGATCGCGCCATATAAGCTGGCGCGCATCGCAAACCACGAGAGAATGCTGAAGGCCAGGATACCGGCCGCAAAAACCAGAAAGTACCATGCGGCCAGGCGAAAACCGATCGACCTCGGGTTCACGCGGTCTCCTCTTCATGTAGCGTATACCCGACGCCCCGAACCGTATGGATAAGCTTGCGCGCGCCCGGCGGCTCGACCTTCAGGCGCAATTGGCGGATGAACACATCCAAGGTGTTGCTCTCGATTTCGCAATCGTAGCCCCACACGCCCTGGATGAGGCGGTCGCGCGCAATCACCTTGCCGGTGTTCTTCATGAGCAGATCGAGAATCGCGAACTCCGTTCGCGTCAGGGAAACAGCGGCGCCGGCGCGCTCCACGCGGTGGGTGGCGGGATCGAGCATCAGATCGCCGACTTGCAGCCGGGTGCGAGGATCCACCTGTTTGCGGCGATCCAGGGCGCGCAGACGAGCCAGCAGCACGCGGAACGAGAACGGTTTCGTAAGATAATCATCGGCGCCGGCATCCAGGCCGGTGACGATATCCTCGGTGGAATCCCGCGCCGTCAGCATCAGGATAGGAGTCGTGACCCCCGCGTGGCGCAGGCGCCGCAGCAGCGAGAAACCATCCAGCTTCGGAAGCATCACGTCCAGAACAATGACTTCGAATTCGGTGCTGGCCGCGGTGTCGAGCCCTTCTTTTCCGTCAAAGGCGATGCTGGCCGGGTGACCCTCCTCGTCCAGCCCTTTTTTGAGCTGGTAAGCGAGCTTACGGTCGTCTTCGACGATGAGAACACGCATCTTTCGTCTCCAGTATCCGTCCGTTTCCTGAAGAATGTCTGAATGCGAACGGTGCGCTCTCATCGAATCTTCAGGTTCAGCGGCTAGACTCGATGGCAGAGGAGGGAATTATGCGCAACCCTTGGATTGTGCTGTTGTTGACGGGCGCGGCCGCTCTCGCACAGAGCGTGCCGGCGGACTACGAGAGTGTTCTGACGAGCTTGGGTAAACAGGGCGACTTCAAAGACGAAGTTCTCAAAGTCAACATACCGCGCAACGATGTCAAGGTCACGATTGACGGGATTGCCACTCCGACTCCGTTCGGCTTCGGAGGGTGGCTCGCCATGACGAAGGGCAGCGGCGGTGAAGACGTCATGATGGGCGATCTGGTCCTGCTGGAAGACGAAGTGAACCCCGTCATGTCGGCATTGCTCGACAACGGCTTCGATGTGACCGCGCTGCACAACCACTTCCTTTTTGACAGCCCGCGCATGTTCTTCATGCACGTGCACGGTCACGGAAAGCCGGCGGATTTAGCCAGACGGGTGAAACCGGCGGTGGATTTGATCGGCCACGGCAGAGCGCAGCATCAGAGCTCCGAGAGCGGCGGCGATGCGAATGTGTCTGGGGGAGACTTGAATACCGCGAAGCTGGCGCAAATCGTAGGCCATGAAGGAGAGAAAAGCGGGCAGGTCTACAAGATCACTGTGGGCCGCGACGATCTGAAACTGACTGAAATGGGTGCTCGGATTAATTCCCGAATGGGACTGAACACCTGGGCCGCGTTTTACGGCAGCGGCTCCAACGCCGAGGTGGCAGGCGATGTGGCGATGCTCGGATCCGAAGTCACTCCGGTGCTGAAGGCGCTGCGCGGCCATGGGCTCGACGTAGTGGCGATTCACCAGCACATGGTCGGCACGCAGCCGACGATCTATTTCCTGCATTACTGGGGAACCGGACCGGCGGACAAACTGGCCGCCGGATTCAAAGCGGCGCTGGAGGAACTCGGACACGGCAAGGGCACCCACGCCGGCGGCGGGCATTAATTCGCGCAGTGGCCGTGATAAAATCCGGCCATCATGAACCGAATGCTGAAGGCCGGGATGCGGATCGGCTTGTGCGCCGGGTTGCTCGTTACCGCGTTCGCGGCCGATCCGCCGCAGGCCGAGATTTCCAACGGCATCGTAGACGCGCGATTTTATCTGCCCGATCCCGAGTCGGGCTATTATCGTGCGACACGCTTTGACTGGTCGGGTGTGATCTCGAGCCTGGAGTATAAAGGCCATTCGTATTTTGGACAGTGGTTCGAGAAGTATGATCCGAAAATCCATGACGCGATCATGGGGCCGGTGGAGGAATTTACGGCGGATAGCGCCGGCTTCGGATACAACGAAGCCAAGCCCGGAGACGCGTTCCTGCGAATTGGCGTGGGGGCCGTGCGAAAGCCCGCGCAAGCGCCTTCCTCCCGGTTTTTCACTTATGACATCGTGAATCCCGGGCGGTGGACGGTGCAGCGCGGGCCGGATTGGATTTCGTTCACCCACGAGATGCCGGCCACCGATGGCTATGCCTACGTGTACCGGAAGACGGTCCGGCTCACGAAAGGCAAGCCCGAAATGGTGCTTGAGCACAGCCTGAACAATACCGGCCGGCGCGCTATCGAAACCAGTCTCTACGACCATAATTTTTTCGTGATCGATGAACAGCCGTCCGGGCCCGATTTCGCCGTCAGGTTTGCCTTCGAGCCCAAAGCCACCGGTGACTTGAAGGACATCCTCGAAGTGCGTGACAAAGAGGTGAAGTACCGGCGCAAGCTCGAGAAGAACGAAACCGTACTCACTCCGATTACCGGGTACAGCAGCAGTGCCAGCGACTACAACATCGCGATCGAGAACCGCAAGACCGGTGCCGGCGTGAAGGTAACCGGAGATCAACCATTGACCCGGGTGGTGTTCTGGTCGGCGCCGAAAGTGCTTTCACCCGAAGCGTACATCAGCCTGAAGATCGAACCGGGACAGGAACGCACGTGGCGCATGGCGTATGAGTTCTACACGTTGCCGGGCGCCGCGACGGCCGCTCACTGAGCCCTGCGGCGCTCGTGCGAGAATGTCACCATGCGCGCATGGTTGATGGACTCGTTCGAAGGCGTAGAGAAGATGCAATTGCGGGAAGTCGCGGACCCGAAGCCGGGTCCGGGACAGGTGCTGCTGCGGATGCATTTCGCGGCGCTGAATCCCGCGGATGCGTTTCTGGCGCGCGCGATGTACCCCGCCAATCCGCCGCTGCCGCATATTCTTGGGCGCGACGGAGTGGGGGAGGTGGTGGCGGTCGGCCCCGATGTAACCAACGTGCGCGTGGGCGAGATCGCGGGCATTCTGCGCTGCGAGGTGGGCGTTGCAACGTGGGGAACACTCGCGGAGAAAACGATTGCGCCTGCCGCGAGTGTCGCGCCCGTGCCGAAGGGGTGGAAGCCGGAAGAGATGGCGGGCGGGCCTCTGGCGCTGCTGACGGCATATCAGGCATTGACGCAATGGAGCGATCCGCCGGCGCCGCCGCCCGCCGGTTCGGTGGTGCTGGTGACGGGCGCCTCGGGCGGTGTTGGGATTGCGACCATCTATCTCGCGAAGTCGATGAATCTCACGGTGGTGGGTCTTTCGCGGAGCGCCGAGAAGAGCGCCAAGCTGAAGCAACTGGGCGCCGATTTCATTTTCGATCCGGCATCGCCGGACATGCGCGCGGAGGTGGGCAAGGCGATTGCGCCGAAAAAAGTCGACCTGGTGGTGGACAATATCGGCGGGCCTCTTTTCAATCAGCTCATTGCCATGCTCGGATACGGCGGCCGGATCAGCGTGGTGGGACGGAGCGCGGGGCCGGTGCCGGAATTCAATACCGCGTCTTTATTCTTCCGCCGCAACCGGATCGGCGGAGTCGCGGTAAGCGACTACACGGCAGAATCGGCGCAGATCGTGTGGAAGGAGATCGTTTCGCGGCTCGATGCCATGGGCAAGCGGCCGGTGGTTGATCACGTATTCGGTTTCGAGGAAGTCAAGCAGGCATTCGCGCGGTTGGGCAAGGGGCCGATGGGTAAGGTGGTGGTGCGCGTAGCCGCTTGAGCGGGACGGCTCAAGCGGCCGTACTGCTGGCCTTCGCCTGGTGCGACAGCACAGTCTGGATGAAGCCCAGGTTTTGCACGAACGACTGGCGCTCGGCCCATTCCACCAGCGGCGGAATCGCCGCCTCTCCCTGCTCGCGGATTCGTTTGATCTGCTCAGGGTTGCGGCCCAGGTGATTCCAGTAAACCAGCACGTCATTCTGCTGCTGCTCGAGCGAGAGCGCAACCCATTCCATAAAAAAAGCCTGGTGCCACCGGGATATCGATTTATCCAGGCCGGCATTGCGAAAACTCTCGGGGAGCCCGCTCTCATAAGTTTTGGTCTGGGGATTCCACAGACTCGACACGTGAAGGAGGCGTCCAAAGATGGACGGGTTCTGCATGAGCAGTTCGTACAATTCGAGAGCCGGGTTGTTGGTCTGCGGTAATTGGTTCACCAGGTCATCCTTTACGGCTCAAACGAAGCCAATCGTTCTTCAACCTGCTCGCGGAGATGCTCCTCGGCCGGAATGCGGCCCTTCCGAACGCCTGCCGGCAGCGCCGACATCAACTCGCTGTACGTGGGCGTGGACCGGCAAGCGACAGCCGAAAAACCCAACGCGTCCGATAAGCGGCAAGCCGTCTTCACAACCTGCAGCAACGGAGCGTCATCGGGCTGCAACCGGTCGTGATGATGCTGGCAGATCTCTTGAAACGGGTCCGGCAGCGCCCAGTGTTTCACAAGCCACGCTCCCGCCTGTTGATGATCGATTTTCATGACCGCGCGTTCCGCGAAGAGAGCTTCGCGCGCTTCGGCGTGTTCACCCCCGAGCACGGGGCCGATCTGTTGCGGGTAACACTTCACCAGACCGAGCCGCCCGATGTCATGCATGAGGGCCGTGGAGTACGCCTGATCAGCGGGAGCGGCGAACGCCGGGGAAATTTGTTCGGCAATTGCGGCGCAGGCGGCGCTGTGTCGCCAGCACTGGCGGATCAGCGGCCCGCCGCCGCCGACAAACGCACGCATCGCCACGGTAGTGGCCAATGCCTTAATCCGATCGTCGCCGAGAACCGAAACGGCGTGGGGCAGCGCTTGTAGTTTGGAGGGAAACCCGAACAGCGGTGAGTTCGCAAGAAACAGAACTTCGGCGGCGAAAGCGGGGTCGCCTTCCACCACCGAGGCCATGGTCCGGCTGTCGCTATCGGGGTCATCGGAAAGCGCGAGCACGCGATTTGCGATGGAATTCAGAGGCGGCAGGCTGCAGAGTTTCGCCGGCACCGCCACCAGATCGGAGTGAAAATCGGCTTTCGCGGACCCGGGGACCGGCGCCTTCTGCGGGCTCGCCGGGGGCATCGGTATGCCATTCCCCGCTAGGCCGCTTTTGCTCGATAAGTCCGGATTCATTCGTGACCTGACTCTTCCAACGCTCACTTGGTACGGCTTAACAGATCTGCCGCTTTCAGAGCGTGTAAGCATTGTCACATCTGTAGAATACTCGACAAAGTACGGCTCGTACCAAGATGGGACCGTACCATATCGTCGGATATGACTGGAAGTCAACCGGTGTGATTGCTACTTATATAAGGGATTGCCCGAGTCCTTCAGGCGCGCAAGCTTCTCTTCGAATTCCACTTCGCGCGCGGCCGACCAGCTCTTGAAGATATCGGGATTCACAAACAGCATGTGATTCCCCTTCAAGCGCGCCATACGCTCCTGCATGGTCCCCGATGGTTGATTCAAGGCGCCCGACCAGCCATAGGCGCCGGTCTCGAGATAGATGTCGACCGGAAGAACTTTGCGAAACAGCGCCAGGTTATGGCGCACCGTAGCTTCATTGATATAGAAGTTGCGGCTGAGATCGTCGGGATATTCCCAGCAGCAGAATTCGAAAACACGGTAGCTCTTGCCTGCCTCTTTCACTGTGTAGAAAAAGCTGGTAGGTGAAGGACTATGGCCGGGTGCCAGATAGGTGGTGACGGTCAACGGGCCGACTTTCACGACATCGCCGTCAAACAGTGCGCGGTCAACGTGCACGGGCGGGTAACCACCTCCGCCGCCGCCCGGCGCTACGTTTCCGGTTTGCGGCAGTACGCCGCCGTGTTCCAGGTAGGGAATTTCGGCGAAACCGGCCATCACCTGGGCTCCGCTGCGCTGCTTGAGCGCGGCCGTGCCGCCCGATTGGTCCTGATGGTTGTGATTGACCATGATGACTTTCACGTCGCTGAGCTTGAAGCCGGCCGTCTCGATGTTTTTTTGCACCTGGTCGACAGTATCCGGAAAGCCGGCGCCGAACAGGATGTGGCCCTGCGGCGAAGTGAGCAGGTACACTTCGCCATTGGCCACGCCGACGAAGTAGAGATTGCCCATGATTTTGAAGGGCTCGGCGGGATCGCGCATATTTTTGATATCGCGGCGGATCTCCGCCGATTTCGCGGCGATCGCCTTGCCGCGCTCAGCTTCGGCGGCAGTGAAGGGAGGCTTGGGCGCGACGGAGGATTGAGCCACCACCACGCAGGCCGGAAATAAGAACGAGAGAAGTCGACGCATGGAAACTCCTCGGTTAGTGTACACCGGGGACGTTACTGGCCGAAGTGGGAGAAGAGGTAGTCGAGCAGCGCGGGGCGATCCTGTTCGCTGATCTTGGCGCCCCAGCCGGTCATTTTCGAAATCTCGCGGTCCCATTGGGCGCGCGTGAGGTGCTGCTGGCGAATGACATCGTCGTCATGGCAGACACCGCAAGCGCCGCGGAATCCCGCGGGAAGGCCGGCGGCGGATGCCGCAGATGGCTGGCCCGGCGCTTTCGGCGCAGGCTCGTTGACCGCATCGACGCCAATGCGCGGCACTACGTTCCAGCCGTAGCCGGCGGGGTTCCACTCCTGATCGAAGGGCTGCGTGTTGCCGGCGGCGTCGCGCGCCCGCGCCAGGATCGTGTAGTAGGCTTCTGCCGGCGGCGTCCACGAAAACTCCCACTGGCGCCATCCAAATTGCGTCTTCTGATCGGAACGGAGCCCCGCGGGCTTCCAGGAACGGCCGCCATCGACACTCACATCGACCGCGGTTACCGGACCTGCATCGCCGCTCCAAGCCACGCCGCGGATGCTCACCGGCTTCCCGACGGCTACCTGCGTCGCATTGAGGGGTTCGGCGATGACACTTTTGATGCGCAGGCTGGTCACGGGCACCATCTGGTCGTTCGGCACCGCGGCGCCGGGGGCGACCGGATGCGGTGGGCGGCGGTACGCTGCCTTCATCCAGAAGCCGTCGTGCTCTTTGTCGAGCACGCGAATTCCAGTCACCCATTTGACCCAGGAATCACTGGCCCAGCCCGGCGCGACAACGCGCAACGGGAAGCCATGTTTGACCGGCAGCGTCTCGCCGTTCATCTCGTAAGCGAGGAGGGTATGAGGGTCGAGCGCCTTCTTCACGGGAATCGACCGCTGAAAATCGGGCATCGTGCCGAGCGGAACATCGGCGCCATCGAACAGAATTTCGCGCGCGGAGTCTTTGATGCCGGCGTGCTTCAACACGTCCGCCAGCCGGACGCCCCGAAAGCGGCCGTTGCCCACGCCGCCGGTCGACCATTGGGCCCCGGCGACATGCGGCTGAAAGAAGCTGCGGCCATTGCCCGCGCACTCGACCACGCTGATCAATTCCACGGCCGGCAATTTCTTCAGATCGTCGAGCGTGAGCGTCTGCGGCGCCCCGACTTCGCCTTCGATCTTCAGGCGCCAGTCACTCACATTGACGGTGGGCACGTAGACATGCGTGCGCACGAAGAAATGCTCTATGGGAGTTATGTAATCGGCGAAGGCGGAGAGGGGCATCTCCAGGTCTTCGGGACGAGTGGAGCGCACCAGCATATCGCGCCCGGGAACCTCCGCGGCGCGCAGCAGGGCGCCCGCGGCCGTCAGGAAGAAGCTTCTTCGCAGCACTCCTATAGAGTAGCGAGTTTCTTGCGCAAGGCTTGTTCTTTTTTTGCGGCGGCGTCTTCCAGTTCACGCCGTTCTCCACTAACTTGATCATGAAACTCGGATTCACCCAGGGCGACTAAGTTGGCGTCGACACTGAGTAGCATGGCGCGGGCCGCGCCCGCCAGCAGGGAAGCGGCGCCGCCGAGATCGGTGGCGACCGAGCCGTGCGCGAGGGCCGCGGCTTCCGCGCAGATGTTGATCCCGGCAACAGCAGTGCGCGCCGCTGCCAAAGGCACTTCGGTGGCGCGGCGCAAGGCCTGGGTCAGGGCGAGGCGCCGCTCCCGGCGCTCGGCCTCGGTGGTCTTGGGCATGCGGAGGCAGCGCAGATAGCCGGCATAGGCGGCGGGATCCTCATCGGCGTAGCGCGCCAAGCGGCCGGACTCCTCGCGGGCGGCCTCGGCCAGCGCCTGCAGCCGCTGCCGGTCGCCTTGGAAATCCTTGCGCTTGCCGATCACATCGAGAACCATCACGATGAGATTGAGCGCGCACGCCGCGGAGACAGCGGCGGTGGAGACGGCCGCGACCGTCGAATCATCGCTGGCGACCTTTTCGCGAAATTCTTCGAGGCTCAATCGCCAGAGTGAAGCTGGCATGGCACGTCCAAAGTTCCGTCGCCAGCATGGCGCAGCGGCAAGCCGGCTTCGGCTACGATCTCGGGAACCATCTCTTCCTGCTTATAGGCCATGATGTGGATGCCTGCAACGCCTTTGATTTCGCGAATCTGCTGTATGATTTCGACGCACAGGCGCTTGCCTTCCCCTTTGCCGCCTTTCTTCAGCCGGTCGATAATTTCGTCGGGGATCCAGACGCCGGGAACATTGGCACGCATCCATTCCGCGGATTTGGCCGTGCGCACGGGACCCACGCCCACCAGGATAAAGACCTTTTCGTGGACGCCGAGCTCGCGCACTTTGGCCATGAACTGGCGCAGGCGCGGGATGTCGAAACAATACTGCGTCTGGATGAAATCGGCGCCGGCCTCCCACTTTTTCTGGAGACGGTAGGGGCGGAAATCGTACGGCGGCGCGAACGGATTCTCGGCCGCGCCGAGAAACAGCTTGGGGGCCACATCGATCTTACGGCCGCTCAAGAACATCGATTTGTCGCGCAGGATGCAGGCGGTGCGCAGCAGAGTCATCGAATCGAGATCGAAGACCGGCTTGGCTTCGGGCTGATCGCCGGCCTGCACGCCATCGCCGGTGAGGCAAAGCACGTTGCGCACCCCCATGGCCGAGGCGCCCAACAGGTCGCCCTGGATGGCGATCCGGTTGCGATCGCGGCAGGAAACCTGCATGACGGTTTCGTACCCGGCGCGGGTCAGCAGCGCGCACATGCCGACGCTCGACATGTGGACGTGAGCGCCGGAAGCATCGGTGGCGTTCATGGCGTCGCAGGCGGAGGCGATGACCTTGGCGCGCTCGTAGACCGCTTCGGGATCGGCGCTATCCGGCGGACTCAATTCGGCGGTGACGGCGAATCTTCCGGCGCGCAGCGCCTGTTCGAGCCGCGAACCGGACCTCATTGCTGCCACCCGGCCGGGGGATGGAGAGTCTCGGGATGCAGCGAGTTGATCCACGCGGAGCTATCTTTGAGGCGGCGGTTGACGGGAGCGAGCAAATGGAGAATTTCCTGGCCGTAGAGCGGCATCTGCTGCGAGCGGTGCCAGGCCTGGGTCCAGACACAGGGCTTGTCGGGCAGCACTTCGCAATAGCCGTCGGGCCGGACGCCGCCGCAAGGTCCATTGCGCAACTCCTTGGGACAAGTCATGGGGCAGGTCATGCCGGTGCTATGAAGCACGCATTGTCCGCACATGCGGCAATCGAACATGGAGCCCTTGGTCCACTTCTCGAAATGGACGAAGAGCCGTTCCATGCGCCCGCCCTTGGTCAGAGCTTTCCGGAAGGGGGAGAGCGCCTTGGCCGTTCCGGCGTAAAAGAGCTCGAGCGCATGGGGCGAATTTTGGAGAAATCTGAACATGGTCCCCGAAGAATTATGCTACCGCGTCCGGGATAATTGGGTTATCCGTTGGACTGATGGAGAGATGCGGAGATATTGATAAACGTTTTGCGGGCCGGGTCAGGTTTCGGGCGAGCCCGGAAGCGAAAAACTGAGAAAACTGCTGCCGGAGGCGCTGGTCAGTGCGGTGAACGAGGCGGAAGTGGTAGCGAAGCTGGTGAACCACGGAATGCCGGCGGCCGAGGCTCAGGCGGCTTTTGACGCGCTGCACGCCGAGGTTGCACATTTCGACTCGGATCTGGCGGCGCTTCCGGGACGGTATGTCCGGAAAGACATCTCGCTGGGGGACCGCTGTTTCCTGGCGTCGGTGTTTCAGTACGGGCGGGGGTATACGTCGGATCGGGACCTATCCAGATTGTTGGGGCAGGCAGCTCCTGCCTTGGAGTTCTTCCGGTAAGCGCGCGC
>DATGII010000109.1:0-37002 GCA_035295805.1 Bryobacteraceae bacterium
GATGGCGTCCAACACGCCGCGCACGCCGGCTGCAGGCTTGATCTGAAAGGGGACGCCAAGCCGGTGTGCCAGCTCACGAGTGATATCGGCGACCGGTCCGGTGACTTCGCCGGTTTTCGAATCGACGCGGCCCTGCACCGGATTGCCCCCTAGAAAGGTAGCGCGCAACGTGCCAGTGGGCGCGAGTTGCCGAGCCTCGGGAGTTTGGCCGATAACGAAACCCGCCGAAAGGAAAATAGACGCAGCCAGCCTTCTGTTCATGGGAAGCACCATATCACAATGGGCGATAATCAAGGTCGGCGCTGGACATGGAACACAAACCCTTCCGCCCCGAAACGCGCACCGTTCGCCGTAGCGGCGCGCCCGCCGTGCGCGAATTCCGCGCCGATGTTTGCGTGGCGGGCGCGGGGATTTCCGGCGTGTCCGCTGCCATCGAAGCGGCGCGCCTGGGAAAGAGGGTCGTTCTGATTGATGGGCTGCCTTCCCTCGGCGGGCAGGCGGTCAATTCCATCATTGGCATGATCGTCGGCCTGTTCGGAAACGGGCCGAACGGCAAACAACTGACGCACGGCATGGCCGATGACATTCTGCGCGATCTGGGAGCATCCGGCGATCTGGAAGTGCGCATGGGTGGGGTCTCGCCCAACGCCTTTTACAACGAGGTAGCGCTCGGGCGCTGGGTGGAACGCAAGATTCTGGAGTTGAAGATCACGCCGCTGTTGGGCGCGGTCTTGCGCCGGGTTACTATGGACGACCGCCGTGTAGCGGAGTTGCAAATCGCGACGCGCTACGGCGACGTTGTTGTGCAGGCGGACTGGTTTATCGATGCGACGGGCGACGCCGCTCTGGTTTGGCTGGCCGGGCTGGAATGCCGGGAGCCTGCCGAGGGCATCATTTACGGTTCCCAGATGATGGTCATCGAGAACTTCGAGGACGAGCATCGGCCCAGCCGGGACGAAGTTGCCGCCCGCCTTCGCGATCGCGCGGAACAGTACGGCCTCACGCGCCGCGACGGTTTTGCCATGAACCTGCCGGGCGGACGCACTGCGGTCGTGAACATGACGCACATAGAAAACCCGCTTGATCCGTTCGAAGCGGCGTGGAAGGGGATTGAGGGCAAAGAGCAGGCAGATCGCGCGTTGAGCTTTTTGAAAGCCGAATTTCCCGAAGCATTCGGCCGCGCGCGCGTTCGCGCCTACGGATTGCCTGGCATGCGCCAGACGAGGTGGATCGTCGGATGCCATCATCTGACCGTCGAAGAGGTGCGGCGGGGCGTCAAGTTCGAAGACAGCATTGCGCGAACGGCGTGGCCTCTGGAGCAGCATCATCACGCGGAAGGGTATGTATGGGAGCCGTTCGCGGAAGATCACGTACACTATGTGCCACTGCGCAGTCTCACGCCACCGGGCGCGGATAATATCGTGGCGGCGGGAAGGTGCATCGACGGCGACGCTGCGGCGCTGTCGAGCGTGCGCGTAATGGGCCCGTGTATCGCTATGGGCGCGGCAGCCGCGCATGCGCTGGATCTGGCGGGGCGCGGGAGCGTGCATCAGATCAACCTGGCGGCGCTGCGCGAGCGCATCCGGGCGAACATCGAGGAGTGAACGGATGCGACTGACCGACGGTGAACAAGCCATGCTCGACGGCAAGGCCGGAGCCGCCAGACAGAAGGCGATGGAACTGCTGGTGCGCTACGGCGAGGTCCTCGGGGCGGAGCGCTTCGTCGATACCAATAACGTGGCGGGTGTCCCCGGCTCCTCGAGTCTCTTTTTGCGGAACTACTATCAGCAGCAACACGGCGACTCCAGTTATCAGGCGATCTACTCGCTGTACGATTTGGATAGCGAAGAAATCGTGCCGGTTCCCCAAGTGGAATCCTATTGCTGCCACCTGCAGGGCGGCATGGATCCGGAAAACTGGACAGAGTTGGGAATGAGCCGCGAAGCGTTTGAACATTTCCGGGAGGACGAAGCGGAAGTGGCGGCGCGCGGGATTCAGGTTCTCAAGACGTGTACGCCATACCTGGCCGGAAACGTTCCGGTGAAAGGCGAACACTGCGCGTGGATGGAATCGTCGGCGGTGGTGTTCTGCAATTCAGTACTCGGCGCACGCACCAATACCGAAGGCCGCGAAAGCACCAGTGCTGCTGCGCTTACCGGCAAGATTCCGGATTGGGGTTTTCATCGCGACGAGTTCCGTTATGGGAGCCACCGTATCAACGTCGAAGTGCGGGTGGAGAGCGTGATGGACTGGGGCCTGCTTGGCTATTTCATCGGGTACGCTGTGGAAGAGAAGATCCCGGTGATTACCGGGCCGATTGCAAACACGAATCTGATCCGCCACAAACATTTCGGTGCGGCCGCGGCTTCTTCGGGCGGCGTCGAAATGTATCACATGGTGGGCATTACCCCGGAAGCGGCAACACTCGAGATGGCGTTCGGCGGAAAGAAGGCGATTGACACGATTTGGTATGGCCCGAAAGAACGCCGGGACATGTACGAGCGCTTGAACTCGATTGGCAGCAATCCCGAGGTCGATTACGTGATGCTGGGCTGTCCCCACGCCTCGATCGAACAGATTTGGGAGATCGCGCGTTTGCTCGAGGGGCGGAAGATCCGGAGCGGCTGCCGATTGTGGGTGTTCACCTCGCGCAGTGTGAAAAGCGTGGCGGACCTAAACGGTTATACGAAGACGATACAGGATGCCGGCGGCCTGGTGATGACCGACACCTGTTCGGCTATCAGCAAGGCGGTTCCAAAGGGTACGAGGGTGGTGGCGCTGGATTCCGCCAAACAGGCGCACTACCTGCCGGCGATGGTCGGGATTGAAGCCTGGTTCGGGACGACGCAAGATTGCGTGCACGCGGCGCTCACGGGCCGGTGGAACGGAGAGTTGCGATGACGGCCCCGACCATAATCCTGCGCGGACGCGGCGTGGTTCGAGGCTGCGCGGAGGGCGAGGCATTGGTCACCCGCCAGACCATCAGCGGCTGGGGCGGCATCGACCCGATGACCGGCACCGTCATCGAATCGCACCACGAGTTGCGCGGTGTAAGCTTCCAGAACAAGGTGCTGGTGTTTCCCGGGGCAAAAGGCTCCTCGGGCTGGTCAAACGCGTTTCACATGACGAGACTGACCAATTCCGCGCCCAAAGCGATGGTGTTCAACATCATGAACACGAAGATCGCGCTCGGCTCCGTGGTGTTGCGTGTGCCTGCCGTGACGGAGCTCGATCACGACCCGCTCACCGTGATAGAAACCGGCGATTGGGTGAAAGTGGACGGGGACCGGGGAACCGTCGAAGTTACAAAGAAGTGATGCCGGCGACCGCCGCGGATCCGGCCGCCGGCGCTACTCATCAAAACACGAATTTCATGGCCACTTGCAGGATGCGTGGGTCTTGCGCGGTGATGATCTGGCCGAAGTTGGAGCTGTTGCGCGCCGTAATGACAGCCGGCTGGCCGGGCGATCCCGCCCGAAAGCTATTGGTCAGGTTGAAGGCTTCCCCGCGCGCTTCCAGCGTCATTTTCTCGCGGAGATGGAACAGGCGGGACAACGCCGTGTCCAGTTCCCAGAAACCAGGACCCGGCACACTGGAGCGGCCTGAATTACCCAGGCTTCCGAGCGCGGGCTGCTGAAATGCTGCCGGGTTGAGCCAGCCGCAGGCGACACTCGCACCGTAACTGATCTGCGGGCAGAGTGGATCGGCCAGAACCTGGTTGGCGCGCTGGATGGCGGCGCCATTGCCGCTGAGCTGCTGGTCAATGCCGGTGGTTACGGTCTGGAAAGCGCCGGACAAGATGCGCAGGCTCGAAGAGAGGATCCAATCGGAAGCAGCGATCCGCGCCCACCTCTCATGAAAGCGCGGCGCTTGGAGCACCGCCGTAAAATTGGCCACGTGGCGCCGATCGAGAGATTGCGTTCCATCCAGCGTCGGCGTCTGGCAGTTGCCGCGGTCGAAGCGGCGGTTGTTGGGATCGAGCAAGCCCGAGCCTACGCCGCCGACCGAGGAAGCCTGCGTAATGTCGCCGATACAATGCGACCAGGTGTAATTCGCGTTGAGACTGACTCCTTGGCTGAGCCGCTTCTGCATCAGCAACATCAAACCGTTGTAGCTGACGGTCCCGCTGGAATCGAAGACGTCCACCGGGCCAAGCTTGATGCCGTCGGCCGGGTTGAGCTGATAGGCAATGCGGCGGAAGTTTGTATTGGCGGTGCTGTTGCAGTTGGTCGGTGTGTTGCATGATCCGCCCAGCGGGCCGGGGATGATGGTTGCCGGGTTCGCCTGGTAACTCACCCACAGGTGAGCGGTCTCTGTGCCCAGGTAAGTTGCGGAAACCAGCCAGCTGCTGCCGATCTGGCGCTGCACGCCGAAGTTCCAGGAATAGACGGTGGTGGCTTTGGCGTAGGGTTGCATCGCCATGTAGGATCCGAAGTTGATAAATGGCGCGTTGGGCCCGAAGGAGCCGGGGAAAGGATTGCCGCCCGGATAACTCGACCAGGGGTCGGCGAAATTCAGCGGCCCGGTGGGAGTGACTGTATTGCCGAAGGGCGGCGCGGTGGTGGGCGTCGACATGATCATGAGGTTCGGGAAATCGTAAGACATCCCGAAGGCGGCCCGAATCACCGTCTTGCCGTCGCCTTTGGGGTCGAATGCCAGGCCCAGGCGCGGAGCGAACTGGTCGTAGCGGCGCCCGATGCCGGTCATATCCGTGAAACCGGGATCCCCGGCGTAGAGCAGGCCCGCCGGCGCATTTTTGAATACGGTGCTGTGCACCCCGCGGATATAGCGGTCCGTGCTGAAGTTGTAGACTGCGCCGTTGTTGATGCGCTGCGGCAGGAACGGCTCCCAGCGGACGCCGAGGTTGAGCGTCAAGCGGCGCGTGGCCTTCCAGGCATCCTGTGCGTACAGCCCGTAATACCACTTGGTGGTGAATGTGGTGTTGGGCGAGCCTTGCGTCATGGTGCTCATCTGGCCGAGCAGAAAGTCCGCCATGCCGAGTCCGGTAGTCTGCCCGTTGAAATTGAAAGTGGCCGCGGAAAACACGTTGGCCTTCTGGCTGTGCTGATATTTGAATCCCGAGAACCCGAAGCCCAACTGGTGGCTGCCACGCACGACGCTGACGTCATCAGACAACGTGTAGTAGGACGGAATGAATGAAGCCTGGATCGCGGTTCCAATCCCAATCGTAGGACCGCCGGTCACGTTGACCACCGTCTGATGCGGCACGAAGCACGACATATTTACGCCAATGTCGCAGCCGGAGAAATAGTCGTCATTGAATCGATGGACTCCGATGCGGTTTGCCGCCATGCGGAAGGTATTCACCACCGTCGAAGAGGCCAGGAACGTGTGCCCGATGGCGACTGTCTGGGCCAGGTCGTCGAGACCGCCGCCGACGGTATCGAGGATATTTTTCGACAGGCTATACGACGGCGGCTGCAGATATTTGCTGGCCATATACCGGCCGAACAGCATCTGGCGGCTGCTGATCTGGTAATCAACGCGTCCCAGCACCTGATTTTCGTTTTGCTGCTGGATCGGGCCATAGGGCACGCGGCCGCACGGATCATTCGATTTCGGCAGCAGTTTCACGATCGCCAGCGCGGGAGCGCTGAATCGGCCGGTGGGGATCTGCTTGTTGGAGAACGTGCCGCCATTCGGATCGCGAATAGTAGCGGGGAAGGTCGGGCAGGCGCTGAAGTCCCCGGCCAGCATCGCTGCGGTCGGAACGAAGCCGGTTAGGTTCGCCGGATCAGAACGCAGCTTCGTGCCCTGGTAGCCCGCGAAGAAGAATAGCTTGTTTTTGCGGATCGGCCCGCCCACCGTGCCGCCAAACTGATTGCGTTTTAAAGTGTCGCGCTTGGGCGCGAAAAAATTCCGCGCGTTCATGTCTCCGTTGCGCAGGAACTCGAACGCATCGCCATGAATGTCGTTAGTCCCCGATTTGACGATGGCGCTCACAGCCGCGCCCGAATGCAAGCCGTTTTGCGCGGTCAGCGAGTTCGTTTCCACCTTGAATTCCTGCAAAGCATCAGGGAAGGGGAAGGGCATGTTCACGGCGTCGAACGGATTGTTGTAGAGCGTGCCGTCCAAAAAGTAAGTAACGCCGGAGAGCAGGCCGCCAGCCACCGAGATGTTGAGGCCGCCCGGATAGCCGGCGGTCCCGTTCCGTCCTCCCGGCACCGCGGCGCCCGCCAGTTGGATCAATTCGACGGCATTTCTTCCGTTGAGCGGCAATTCCAGGATGCGCTGATTCTCGATCACCGAGCCGACGCTGGTGCCCTGCGTGTCGACCAGCGCCGCGTTGGCCTCCACCTGTACCTGCTCGGTGACCGCGCCGACCTTGAGCGTGACGTCGACACTAGGGCTCGTGTTTACCTGCAGCACGATGCCGGTTTGCACAAACTCGTTGAAACCTTGCTTGCTGACTTCAAGACGGTACGGACCCACCGGAAGGTTCGCCAGCACGTAAACGCCATCCGTGCCGCTGACGGTGGTGCGCGCCAGTCCGGTGTCGGTCTGGACCGCCTTGATATCGGCGCCGGCTATGGCAGACCCCGAGGCGTCGAGCACCGTTCCTTGGATCTGGGCAGTTCCCTGAGCCCACAGACCCCCGCAACACACGACGACACTCAGAATGAGAGAAGCGAGCTTCATTTACCCCCCTGTACCGGACCGAGTGTATAGAACCGGAACCGAATGTGTCAACAAACGGGAACGGCAGGGAGAGTTGCCGCCGTCCCGGTCACGCGGCGTTGTGGGGAGGCTTCCGGCTAAGCACAAATTCGCTGAAGCGATTCACCGCGCGGAGATATTTTTCAAGTGCGGCCGGGCGGTTTTCCGGTGCGCTGGTGTGAAATTCTTCCTGCGCCTGCTGCACATCTCGCAGGAGTGCCTGCTCTTGTTCGCGCCGGTTTTTTTCGGGCGTCGGTGCGGCTGACATAGAAAACGACTTGCATCAATAATAAACAGGGCTGGCGCGCGTATTCCCCTGGGAAAACTACGAGTTTTTGGTCCGGAATTTTCCCTGACAAATGTCTGATTGTGCCGCAACATTCCACTCTCGTCTGTAGGGAATTCCCATTACAGGTTTTTGGAGGGATACCTGCAACCCATTCATCGCAATGGAGAATCTTGAATCGAGTATAGATTGCACTCTAATCGAACAATTGATCCTGAATCGTTACCCGCTGATTCTGGTCGAATGCGAACGGCAGATCGACTCCAACCTCATACGCCTCCGGTTAAAACCCGATTCATCCGTGAAAACGGTCCACATTACACCCGGCGATTTTGTAGAGGGCGATTGGGAAAACAAGGTGGATGTGGCGGTTCGCGAACTCTACAAAATCTGAGAAGATCGGGCAATTCTTACGCGGGAGGAACCCCCCCGCGCACTGCGTAGCGGATCAACTCGGCAGCGGTCCGAAGCCGCAGTTCCTCGATGATGCGACGGCGGTGAAATTCTATCGTGCGCGGCGACACGTGCAAGAGTTCCGCAATCTCTTTCGTGGTGCGTCCCTCACCAATCAACTGAAGCAC
Organism: Bryobacteraceae bacterium; assembly: GCA_035295805.1. Taxonomy (GTDB): domain Bacteria; phylum Acidobacteriota; class Terriglobia; order Bryobacterales; family Bryobacteraceae; genus PSRJ01. Next base: position 7,546 of record DATGII010000109.1, read on the forward strand.
TTCACGCTGCCGGGCAGTCAGTTTGAATAAGCCGTTCCGGCGACCGCTCGTCTCCTTGGCCCGGGCGCGCGTGACCGCTTTATCGATCGAGGGAGTGAGGTAAGTCTTGCCGTCCATCACTTCGCGAATCGCGGTCAGGATTTCGGTGGCCGCGGAGCTCTTCAAAACATAAGCTGATCCGCCGGCGCGGAGCGCGGCCACCGCGTAGCTCACGTCGGGGTGCATGCTTAAGAAAATGATTTTCACTTTGGAATCGAGCTTCCGGATCTGCCGGGCGGCCTCGATGCCGTTGAGCAGAGGCATGGAAATGTCGACCACCACGATGTCGGGACGAAGGATGCCGACAGCGGAAACCAGCGCGCGCCCGTCCGCCATCTCGCCCACGATGGTTACCGCCGGCGGCAGGATCCGGCGCAAGCCCTCCACCACCAGCGCGTGATCGTCCGCCACCAGGAGGCGCAGCGGCTTCATAATATCCGGAACCGGCCGGCGAGGAGCAAGCGTCTCGGAGCGCAACATGTTTCGATCAGAATCGCGGCCCAATTATCAGAGAAATTCCGAAACCTCTCCGCATGGATTTCCATCCTTCACACCGGCGGCATGCCCGGGTTAGGTCGACAAAACGGCCCGATTGAGGTTTGCAATCAATCTTAACGCAAGATCAACTGGCATGTTCCCCTAGTGAAACTACTGGTTTTTGACGGAATCCTCCTCCAAAACGCAAAAAGTATTCAACAATATTCACTCTGCACCGGTTTGCGCGGCGACAGCATGTTCATGTGGAGACAGCACAGGTGAGCGGGGATTGCGAGCCGATTGAACAATCGATTTTGAATCGCTATCCGCTGATTCTGATCGAATGCCAGGAGGGGCCGGATTTCAATACCGTTCGGCTTCGCCTCCGGCCGGATGCTCCAGTGAAAGAAGTCCGCATTACAATGCAGGATTATCTGGACGGGACCTGGGAACAGATTGTCGATGGCGCCGTCCGCGAGCTGTATTCCCGGTGAGCCTGCGTTCAGCGGCCGCGGTCGCCCTTGAGCGGAACGCGAAGCGTCACGGTGGTGCCTTTGCCCGGTTGAGAGTGGAGGCGCAGAGTCCCATGCAGCAGCTTCGCGCGCTCTTTGATGCTGAGAAGACCCAAGCCGCGTCCCCGGCCCTTTCGCGCGTCGAAGCCGGGTCCCTGATCCTGAATGTTAAGCATGATAGTTCCATTCGCGCCGCTGAGGCGAATCGATACAGGAGAGCTTCGCGCATGCTTGCCGGCGTTGCGCAGGCTCTCTTGAGCGATACGAAATACGTGCAGCGCTATGGCTGGAGGGAGACTCTCCGGAACTTGCTCTGCTACGAAAGTGACCGGATTGCCGTAGAGGTCGGAAAAGGCGAGGCACTCGCCATGCAGCGCTTCTCGCAACCCGAGGTCGTCCAGAATCGCGGGATGGAGTTGCCGCGAGATCTCGTGCATTGTGTTTCCCAGGTGCGCGACATTGGCCGAGAGTCGCTCGAGGCGGCGCCCGAGTTCCCGTCTTGATCGAGGCGGGTTCAGCCGCAGGGTATCGATCTCCATGGCCAATGCCGCCAGTTTCTGGCTCACCACGTCGTGCAGTTCACGCGCGAGGTTCTGGTTTTGCTCCTCCTGGGCGGAAAGCAGCATCCGGGCGCGGCCGGTGGCGCGGCGGCGGATGGGGGCAGGCTTGGAGGCTTTCATCCTCTGCCTGCCGGGGTGTCTCTCATCGCAGCCGAGCGCATGGGCGTAGGCTACCATTTCGGCCCGGAAGGCGCTATTGCCAAGCCGGAACCCCCATCGGCCGGTACGGGACGGCCTTCATTCATCGGCTTCCGGGCTGGGTTAAGCTGAAGAGAATGAGGATTTTGATCGTCGAGGACGAAAAACGTATCGCCGACTTCCTCTCACGCGGCCTGCAGGGCGCGGGATATGCCGTCGACATTGCCCCTACCGGCGGCCAGGCGTTGGAGTGCATCCATTCGACCGATTACGATTTGGTCGTTCTCGATCTCATGCTGCCGGACATGGATGGGTTGCAAGTCTTGCAAAAGGTGCGGAGCCGCCAGCCCGGGCCGCCGACGTTGATTTTGAGCGCGCGCGGCGGCCTGGACGACCGCGTCAAAGGGCTCGAGCAGGGAGCGGACGACTACCTGGTGAAACCGTTCGCGTTTGTGGAACTGCTGGCCCGCGTGCGAGCTCTCCTGCGGCGCGGCCAACCGGCGCCGGAGAAGTTGCAGGTCGCGGACCTTACGCTGGATTGCATCCGCCGCAAAGTGGCCCGCGCGGGCGATAGTATTGAACTGGCGCCCAAGGAATTCGGGATTCTCGAATACATGATGCGCAACAAGGGGCGTCCGCTCAGCCGGACTATGATCGTCGAGCACGTCTGGGATATGGATTACGACGGCCTCACCAACATCGTTGACGTCTACATCCGCCATCTGCGCAGCAAAATTGACGATCGGTTTCCCCTCAAGCTGATTCAAACGGTTCGCGGCATCGGCTATATGATCGAAGGGCCGGAAAAACCGCCGGAGCGGCAGACTGAGCCCGCCGTGGAACGACAACTCTAGGCATGGCCCGCAAACGCAAACCCAGGCACATCACGCGCAGCCTGCGCGTTCGATTAATGGTCAGCTATGCCCTGTTTTTTGCGATTCTGCTGATCGGAACCGCGGCCGTCTTTCGCGCGCGGCTGTCGACCGTACTAACAAACCAGGCGCAGGACATCCTCGAACAGGAATGGGCCGCCCTGAAGGGTGGGTACGTCCGCATCGGGTTCTACGGCAATAAGCCCCCGGAATTGAGCTGGTATTACGATCAGGAAGACCTCGATGAGAGATTTATCGTGGAGCGCTTGCGGCGCGCGCTCTTGCTCACCGATGCCTCCGGCACCAACGAGCTTTTCATTTCTACCACGTACGAGAACATGGCGCGAGAGACCCCGGCGCAAATCCAGCAGCGCGTCCGCATGATGCTGGCCAGTCCCGGCAAGTTCTTTCTGGACACGCGGTATGCCGATGGGGAGCCGTATCTGGTCCGTGCCGGCGTGATCTTTGATGAGTTGCACAAGGCGCCGTTCTACGCCGCGATTGGCACTCCGCTGACCAATAGCCTGAAGGTGCTTCGCGCCTACACACTCTTTTTCCTTGGGTTCATTCCCGCAGCGCTGATCCTCGGTTCGTGGCTGGGCTGGTACATGTCCGGGCGCGCGCTTACGCCCGTCCTGGCGGTCGCTCAGGCGGCACAGCGCATCTCCGGCTCCAATCTGAGTTTGCGCATTCCCTCGCGCGAGGCCAATGACGAGCTCGACTATCTGATCCTCACGTTCAACCGGATGATCGACCGGTTAGAAGCCTCGTTCCAGCAGATGCGCCAGTTTTCCACCGACGTCTCGCATGAGCTGCGCACACCCATCACGGCGATCCGCGGGCAGTTGGAAGTCGCGCTGTTTACCGCAAAGACGACGGAGCAATATCACGACGCTATTGTGAATGCGCTGCAGGATATTGATCGTCTCTCGCAGATGGTCCGAGCGCTGCTGCTGTTGTCGCAAGCGGAATCCGGTCAACTCGTCCTGCAGAAGACCGAGGTCGATTTGGCCGCCGTGGTGCGGGATTTTGTGGAGCAGTTCCAGATTCCGGCCGAATCGGCCGGCGTCCGGCTCGTGGCGCAGACGCCTTCACGCTGCCCCGTGATGGCGGACCGCGTGCAAATTGAGCGCATGATCACAAACCTGCTATCCAATGCGGTGAAGTTTACACCCGAAAAGGGAGAGGTGCGTCTGCAGTTGCGGAAGGATGAGGATTCTGTCGAACTGGTTGTAGCCGATACCGGCCGCGGCATTCCCTCGCAATACCTTCCGCACATCTTCGACCGTTTTTACCGGGTTCCGGGTACAGGCACGGCGCCCGGGCCGGATCAGGGGCTCGGGCTCGGGCTGAGCTTCGTGTCGTGGATCGTCAAGGCGCACGACGGCGTCATCGACGTCGAAAGCACGCCGGGTCAGGGGACCCGTTTCGAGATTAAGCTGCCGGTCGGCGACCTGGCTGCGGCTCCCATCGAGAGTGCGGTGCAGCCAATTGTGAGCGAGTGATACCCGACGGTCTGCCGAAATTTTCAGCGAAAGCTGCTACAATCCAACTGACGCTCTCGCTTCGGTTCGATGGGAACACCCGCACACAGTATTGCCGCCCCGAACGTCCTGCAGCGTGTCTTTAAAGCGCTTCACTACCGCGACTTCCGGTTGATGTTTACCGGCGCCTGCATCTCCAGCATAGGCACCTGGATGCAGAACCTGGCGCAGGCGTGGCTGGTTCTGGAAATTTCCAAATCCCCGTTCTTTCTCGGTTTGGACGCGTTTCTGGCGGGAATCCCGATCTTTCTCTTCTCGCTCATCGGCGGAGTGGTGGCGGACCGCGTGGAGCGCCGGAAAGTACTGCTGATGTCGCAGTACATTCAGATGGCCTCGGCATTTATCCTGACTCTGCTGATCCTGCTGAATGCGGTACACATCTGGGAAATCCTGTTCCTTTCATTCGTCGTGGGACTGGCGCAGTCGTTCGGCGGTCCCGCGTACTCGGCGTTGCTTCCGACCCTGGTGAACAAAGAAGATATCCCTAACGCGATTGCCATGAATTCCATTCAGTTCAATGTGGCGCGCGTGCTGGGACCGGCGATCGGCGGCCTGGCCCTGGACAATCTCGGCGCCGCGTGGTGCTTCGGACTGAACGGGCTTTCCTTCCTGGCGCCCATCGTCTCGTTGACCATCTTGAACACGCGTTTTCTTCCCGAGAAGACCACCGAATCGATGCTGACCAGCATGAAACAGGGATTCAAGTTCATCCGGCACCAAGGCGCGATGGAAGGTCTGGTAGTGCTGGGCTTTCTGGTCACCGCCCTCGGGATTCCGATGACAACTTTCCTGCCGGTGTTCGCCAAGGAGATTTTCCATGGCGGCCCGGGGACATTCACGATGTTCTTGTGCGCCTCGGGCGGCGGGGCGGTGGTTGGCGGCCTCGCGGTCGCATTTCTAGGCAATATCCGTAACAAGGGGCGGCTTGCCCTGGCGATGCTGGCCTTGTCCGGCGCCTGCATCTCCGCTTTCGCTTTATCCAAGTCCCTGCCTCTGAGCTGTCTGGTGTTGTTCGTGAGCGGGGTCGCGCTGATGACGGTTTTCACGAACATCTTCTCTTTGGTGCAGCTGATCACGGCCAACGAAATGCGCGGACGGGTCGTGAGCGTCTACAATACGGCTTTCCGCGGCGGCATGCCCATGGGAAACCTGGTGACGGGCTGGCTCGTCCCAATGTTCACGGCGCCGGTAGTGCTGGCGGTGAACGGCCTGCTGCTGGTTCTGCTCGGAATGTATTTCCTGATCGTGGAACGGAAAGTCGCGGCGCTGTAGAGGAAGCTCATGGGGACTATCGTATTGGCGGCATTTCTGGCCGCCGCGCCGGCCCTGCAGACCGCGCGCGATCAGCAGGACCGGGCGGCCCTGCAAAAACTGGTGGACGAATCCCTTGCCGCCGCCCAGCGGGCGCCCAAGGACGCGGATGCGCAATACCGGGCAGCTCTGGCCTCATCGTATCTGGCCGAAGTGGCGCTCGAACTGCGCGACAAAAAACTGGCGGAGCAGGCCGCGGTGCGGGGTGTAAAAGCGGCTGAGCAGGCAATCGCGCTGAAGCCTGAGATGGCGGAATACTATCGGGTTCTGGGCACGTTGTGCGGTCAGGTCGTGCCGGCGAATTTGATCACCGGCTTGAGCTACGGCAAGCGCGCCAAGGATGCGATTGATAAGGCGGTGGCGCTGGATCCGAAATCGCCCGCGGCCTACATGGCCCGCGGAGTGGGAAATTATTATTTGCCGGCCGCGCTCGGCGGTGGCTTGGACCTGGCGATCGCGGATTTCCAGAAGTCCGTGGCGCTCGATCCCAAGGATGCGGACGCCTGGCTGTGGCTCGGGATTGCGCTCCGTAAGCAGAATAAGAATGCGGACGCGCGCGCCGCGTTTTCGAAAGCTGTGGAGCTGAATCCGAAGCGGGTGTGGGCGAAGGAGCAGTTGGATAAAACGCCGCAATAAGAAGCGCCGAACCCCGTAGGCGAGGTTTACCTGCTCATTTTCGGCTTTTGCCTTTGCCTTTTCTCAGCTATGCTTCGCCACCCAAAGCAGCAGCCCGAAAATCGCCACCGGAATTAACGCGAGCATTGCATAAAACGCCACCCGCCGGGGCCATCCGGCCCGGCGGTCTTTCCAGTCCCGCAATTCCGGACGATCCGCAACTCCCACCTCGTCGGGACGCTCGAGGTCTTGTAGGAATTCACGGGCCGTGGCGTACCGGTTTTTCGGGTCGCGCTCCAGGGCGCGATAAATGATTTCCTGCAGTTCCGGAGAGATCGACGGATCGATTTCCCGCGGCGGAATGGGATTGTTGAGCAGCCGGTCGTTCATGATCGCGAACGGGTTCGGACCCTGAAAGGGCACTTTGCCGGTCAGCATCTCGTAAAACATCACGCCGAGGGCGTAAATGTCGCTGCGGCCGTCGCCGCGCTTGCCTTTCACCTGCTCGGGAGAAATGTAGTCGGGCGTGCCCATCAACTGCGAGAGCTTGGCGAACGTCAACCGCCGCGAGCCCTCGTGGCCGGCGATACCGAAGTCGATCAGCTTGATGTCCCCTTGATCGTCCACCATGATGTTTTCGGGTTTCAGATCGCGATGAACCACACCGTGGCGGTGAATGTAGTCGAGTGCATCGCAAATCTTGCGGGTCAGGTCGATGGCGCGCTCGACCGGAAGCTTTCTTTCCTGCTGCAGGATCTGGCGCAGCAGGCGGCCTTCCACCCACTCCATCACCATGTAGATCTGGCTGGCGCCCTCGTTGGGGAGGACCTTCATGACATATGGATGGTCCAGCTTCTGGCCGATTTCCTGTTCGCGTTTGAAGCGGTCGAACAGAACGATGTCGGCTTCCATTTCGGGATGCGGAATCTTCAGAGCGACGGTGCGGCCGTCGCGCGTGTCGGTGGCGCGAAAAATGGACGCCATGCCACTGCGCGCTACCAGGTTTTCAATCCGGTAGTGGTCCAGCAGGTCGCCGGGGTGAAACGAATTCATGAGCGGAGCGCTCCAGCGGCTTCAGCGAAGTTTGTACGGCCGACCGCGATACATACCCACGCGCTCGACGCTGCGCACGCGGATCAACTGGACGCTTATATTGTCGCTGCCGTCACGCTCATTGGCAAGTGCGATCAAGCGTTCCGCTGCGGCTTTGAGATCGGAGGCGCGCCCTACCAGCGAGCCGATCTCGCCGTTCTCCAGCGTGCCGTGCAATCCGTCGGAGCAGAGCACCAGCAGGTCTCCCGGCACCACCTGGTGGTCGCTGGTTTCCACGCCCACAAACATGTCCGTGCCCAGTGAACGGCTCAGCAGGTGCCGCCGTTCGGATTCAGCCGCCTCCTTGGCGCTAAGAATACCCATCCGCATCTGGTCGTTCACCAGGGTGTGGTCGCGCGTCAACAGCGTGGTATGGCCGTGGCGCACCAGATAACAGCGCGAATCGCCGACATGCGCGATGGCGGCGCGATCGTAACGCAAGGCGCAGGCGACAATTGTCGTGGCCATGGCGCTGCCGCCCGGGCTGGCCGCCCGGCCGGCTTCGTAGACCTGTAGATTGGCGGCTTGTACCAGGCGCTGCAGCAAGGCGACGTGCGGCTCGCCCGCGATCGCCTCGCGAAAGCCGGCGGTTATGGTTTCGACGGCCAGGCGCGAGGCCATTTCGCCGTGGTCCTGTCCCCCGACTCCATCCGCCACGGCGAAAAGCCATCCATGAGAACGCGCTCTTGCGGCGTCGCCGGCCGCTTCATGCCCGAGAAAATCTTCGTTGTGCCCGCGCACGCGTCCGGGATCCGAGAGTTGCGCGAACTCCACCTCCAGCCCGGAATTCGCCGAAGGATTCGCGCTGTCAGAGCCACTCCCCACGTGATTAACGGGTGCCCCTCGATGGATCTTCATCGAGTCTCGCATAAAAGAGCGGGCAGGCCGATTGGACTTCCTCCGGCCTGCCCTTCGCGTCTGCTGGAACCTCCTAGCCGAGAGCCGCCTTGGCGCGGCTGCTGACCAGCGTGGTCCGCCCGGATGCCTTGCTCGAGCGGACGAAATAGATGCCGCCGTAGATCGCCCAGACCGCGGCGACTCCAAGGGCCGTGAAGGGTTCCATCTTCGTGCCGATGCCCATGAACGGCAGCACGATGTAGGCCCCCATGCACGCCAAGTTGGCCAGCAGGCCGAACATCGGAATGAAGAGATGCTTGAGAGGGTTGTAACTCGGGTGATTTCGGAAGCCTACAATGCACGTGACACAGCTCAGCATATAGAGCAGGAACGTGCCGAAGTTGGAGGCAAGGGAAATGGCGATGAACGAGTTCGGCAGGGCCGCCATCGCGTCGTGCGAAAGGTAGCCCGTGCTCGACCAGAAGCCCTGTGGCAGGCCTTTCAGAGTCGCATCGCTGAGCGCGGTGGAATCGCCGAACAGGTTGCAGACTGTCAGGCAGCCGACGATTGCCGATATCACGACCAGCATCCAGATGGCGCGGTGCGGAGTCAGGTTCTCTTTGTGGAGCAGGCCGATCGAATCGGGCAGCTCCCGATCCTTGCCCATGGCGTAGCTGACACGAGCGCCCGTGTTCATGCAGGAAAGCGTGGTGCCGATGATCGCGAGGAACACGGTGAAGGCCTCGATCAGCATGAATGTGCGTCCGTTGCCGGCGCCGAAGATCGCGTCGCCCACGATGATCATCATGTCGCCGATCGGCGCCGCGGACCCCGTCGCCGTCGTCATCGGGTATCCGCTATTGAGAAAATAATTCGCCGCGAAATACTCGATCAGGTAACAGAACACTCCCTGGATCAGCAGCGAAAGAACAACCGCGATCGGTATGTGCTTCTTGGGATTGATCGCCTCACCGCCCATCGAGGTGACCGATTCGAAGCCGACCAGAATCAGGATCGCGATTGTCGCCTGCACGAACATCCAGCCGAAGTTGTGAACTCCTACAACCGAGGACGCGCTGGGGTGGGACAGGAAGTTGCCCTTCTCGTCGCGTTCCGGGTAGTCGATTTTGAACGGAACCGGTTTGCCGGCGGCATCGAGCTTCGGCTTCGGAACGCCCATCGCGTCGCGCGAAACCACGTCGGTCTGCTGTCCATTCACCGTCTGTTTTTCGGTGGCGAAGTCGTATGTGTAGGCGGCGCCCGTTTGAGAATCGAAGTTATACGCGATGCTCCCCGGCGCATGATTGATGCGATAGCTGAGAGCCATCACCGAGAAAACCAGCAGCGCGCTGATTTGAATGACATTGATCGCGATGTTGATTGAGGTTGAGCCATTGACACCCCGATATGCGATGTAGCCGACAACGACGGAAGTCAGAATCGCGCACAGCATCATAAACATCGGACCCGGGTTCGACGCGCTCATGGCGCTCGGCCACAGGGTACCCACCAGGTAGCCGCACAAGATGCCCATCACGCCGCACATGATGCCCGGATAGATCCAGTAATAGAGGTGCGAGCCCCATCCGACGATAAATTTCGCCAGGCGCGCGTATGGCCATGCGCTCTGGTGATTGAGGAACGATTGTTCGGCGAAATAATAAGAGCTGCCCGTGCCGGGGTACAGCTTCGAAAGTTCGGCATAACAAACGGCTGTCGCCAGGCACAGGAGCACCGCGAACAGGATGCCGATCCACATTGACGGCGCCGTGTTCCCCGCGCCGCCCTGCGCCACGAATGTCAGCCAAAGGAAGGCGCCCGGTGCAATCAGCGCCATCGCGTTCATCGTCAAGCCGGTGAGCCCCAGTGTGGGTTTCATTTCCGGCGCATTAGGCTCTGCCATTGAGTTGTCTCCTTGTAGGTAGATCAGGCGGGACTAACGGGGTCCGGCTTTAATCCATAGTGCAAGCAACCGTGTCAGAAGTGAAACGGAAAATTCTTATTACGGAAATAAGCGTTTTGTATGCGTTTTGCCTTATGGCGGCGATCAAAAGAATTAATCGGCGATTCCGGGAGCAGCCGCCCGAGTGTGTTATGTTGAGCCCCAGCGGGCATCGTTTTCATGAAGATAGTGGGTCTTTTCCTATTGCTGGCCGGATGGCTGCTGGTAGTCATGGCAGTGATGCTGCTGCACACCGAGACGTCGCGGGCGCTGTTCGTGCTGGTTGCCATGGGAGTCGAGGTGCTCGGACTCGTGCTGCTCTTCCGCGCGCACCCGCTGGCGCGGGGAGGCCGTCCGTGATCGTCGACCCCGGCGCGCTGGCGCTCGCTGCGGTTTTCCTGATTCCCTTTGCGCTGGCAGGGCTTGCTCTGCTCAACGTGGGCCTGGTGCGGTCTCGCAACGCGACACACATAATGATGTCTTCGCTGTGCGTGATCGGCGTGGCGGCGCTGGCGTACTTCGTCTGCGGCTTCTCGTGGCAGGGCGTCACTGGCGCTCCCGGCTATGCTCTGCGCTTGGGGGGCAAACCGTGGGAATGGATCGCGGCGCAACCGCTGTTTTTGCGCGGAGTGGACTGGAATGGCTCGCCCACCTCGCTGGTCGCGTGGATGCAGATGTTGTCGGTCGCGTTGGCGGCGATGATCCCGGTAGGCGCGGCCGGCGAGCGCTGGCGTCTCGGCGCGATGTGCGCGTCATCAGCGCTTTTCGCCGGCTTCCTGTATCCCGTCTTCGCTCATTGGGTATGGAGCGGCGGCTGGCTAGCCGCGCTCGGCGTGAATTACGGGCTCGGCCATGGCTTCGTGGATGCCGGCGGCTCGTCGACAATCCAGACGATGGGCGGGCTGACGGCGCTGGTCATGCTCTGGCTCGTCGGGCCCCGGCGCGGCAAATACACCAGCGACGGCATGCCGATGGCCATTCCCGGGCATAACGCCGTGTTTGTATTGTTCGGCTGTCTGCTGTTGTGGGTCGGCTGGCTGGGGCTGAACGTGGCCGGAGCAATTCTGTTCAGCGGTGTAGATCCGCGCCGCGCCGCTCTGATTGCCGTAAACACCACGCTGGGAGCTGGGGCGGCGGCCTTGGCCACGGTGGTAGTCACGCGGGTGCGATTTGGCCGGCCCGATGCTTCGCTCAGCGCCAACGGCTGGGTGGCCGGCCTTGCGGCGGGAAGCGGCGCCTGCGCCTTTGTACCGCCCGCCTCGGCGGTTTTGATCGGATTGGTGGCCGGGCTTCTCGTCCCGGTCGCCATCGAAAACCTGGAGTTGCGTTTGGGAATGGATGACCCCGCTGGCGCGATTTCGGTTCACGCCGTCGGAGGGCTGTGGGGCATCATCGCGGTGGGGATCTTCGGACGATTTACAGCGCCGCTTGCGAACACCGCCGAATTCTTTGCGGCGCCCTCGAGCAGCGGCCAATGGATCGCGCAGTTGATCGGAATCGCGACCCTGTTGGGTTTGGTCCTACCCGTAAGTTACGGTGTGCAATGGCTAGCGGGCCGCTTCGTGCCGCACCGCGTCGCGCCCGAAGGAGAGCGGCAGGGGCTGGATCTGTACGAATTGGGTGCCGGCGCGTATCCCGAGTTCATGACTCACACCGATGAGTTTCTGCAGCGGTGAACTACAGCTCCAGCTGCCATGTCTGGCCGATCACCGGGATTCCGAATTCCCAGTGCTCCTTCTCCTCTACCAGGCGGAAGCCGGCCTTTTCATAAATGTGCTGGGCCGGTTTGAGAGTGCTTTCAGTGAGGAGCACCATTTGGCGGTAGCGGGCGCGGCGTGCGAAACCAATGCATTCGTCCACCAGCCGCTTGCCGAGCCCTAAGCCTCGGGCCGAGGGCTCAACGAGCAACAGGCGCAGCCGCGCGACCGTGTCCGACTCGCGCACGAGGAAGACCGAGCCGAGAATTTCGCCGGCGCGTTCGGCGATCCAACACCGTTCCCGCTGGGGATCGAAATTGTGGACAAAACGGGCGGCAATTTCCGCCACCACGGCTTCGAAGCGCTCGTCCCACCCCTGCTCCTGGGCGTATAGGATCCCGTGACGGTGCACCACCCAGCCGATATCGCCCGGCCGATGCGGTCGTAGCATGACGGCAGCCGCAGGCTCTCCCTCGCCCCGTAGCGCCTGCGCCATGACCCGCATGGCCTCGACGACACGCGGCCGTTCCGCCGGCGGAACTTGCTTCCACAGGGCGCCGATTTCCCGGTTGGCGGCGCGGTCGAGCGGCCGGAAGACAGCCTTGCCTTTCGCAGTCAGAGCCAGGCGGCTTTGCCGGGCATCCTTCTTGGAACGAGTGCGCGCGACGAGGCCCCGTTTGCGGAAACGCTGCAGGATACGGCTGAGATAACCGGGATCGAGCCCGAGATCCTTGCCGATTTCCGCGGCAACCGCCCCGTCGCGATGCGCCAGTTCATACAAAACGCGCACTTCCGTGAGCGAGAACGGGCTGTCGAGATGGCCTTCCCCGAGCAGGCCGATTTTGCGGGTATAAAAGCGGTTGAATCGGCGGATGGCCTCCACTGGATTCTCCGGCATGACAGGCATTATGGAATCAGAAAGTTGACTCTGTCAACTATTTCGACGGCCCGATTTGCGCCCGGCCGGTTGCGGCCTGCTTCCCGGCGGGGACCAGCCCCAGGTACATCAGCAGAACGATTACGGTGGACCATTGGCCGCCCACGGAAAGCAGAGCGTCAACCAACGCAATCACCGGCCGGGGCGCATTCGCGCCGCCGATGGCGTTCAGGGCCAGAAAGGGCCCGGCGAATTCGACGATCATCACCGGAACTAATACCGCAAAAATCCGCCAGCCCTGTCCACGGGCGATATCGCGGCTACGCTCCAGTACGGCAGTCTCGCCGTCTCCTTCGATGGCGACGATGGTAGCGGTGAAGATCAGACGCACCATTGCGACGATCCCGGGAATAATGAACAGCGCGCCCCAGAGCGTGATCGTAATTTCCACTTTGAATTGGTTCCAGAGCGTCTTGCCCCATTGCCGGAGTCCCCAACGGAGAGCGCGGCCGGCCGGCGCGGCCTTGCCGGCGCGGAAGCCCTCAAGCAAACCGTAAATCGCGGCCGGCACGGCCAGCGAGCTGAGCACGAGATCGCTCAGGTCCATAGTCAAATATGCCGCCAGGCCGCCCTTGGGAACATCCAGCCAGTAGCTGACCAGCTGCAGCGCCAGTTTCGCGGGCAGAAACACCAGCAATGTAAGCGCTGCGAGGAAGCCGAAATGGGAGAAATAAAGTTGCGCCGAGCGGCGCAGCAGCTTCGATGGCGAATCGAACGGCGGGGCGGGGAAGTCGCGCTCGAGATAGCCTTGCTGAAATTCTCTCTGCATGCGGACCTGCCTTTCCACTATAACCGGCAGGTTCTTGCGATCATGGAAACATATGACGAGACGGGCCATTCTGATCGCAGCGGCGGCGCTGGCACTGGCCGGGTGCGCCAGGCAGCAGACGGAAGAAGCCGCGAAGCGCTACCCGATGCGCGGCGAGATCCTGTCGCTCGATCCGCTATCCAAAAGCGCGAATATCAAGGCCGGTAAGATCGAAGGTTGGATGGAAGCGATGACCATGGATTACCGCATCAAGCCGGACGCCGAATTCGCGAAACTACACGTCGGCGACCAGATCCAGGCCACCGTCGTCGTGAATGATCTGAGCTGGTACGCTACGGATGTGAAGGTGCTGCCGAAGCAGTAGACTTTACGGCCGCCGTTTTGCCTTTCGACGCCGGATGCGCGGATGTCGAGGCGGCGGGTTTCAGCAATTCATCCAGTTCGGTGCGAACGTTCTTTTCCGGGTTGGTCATGAAGTCGCTTTCACCCGGGAAGTCGCCGCGTACAATGCCCTTGCGATCGAGAAAAACCAGGTGCGGAACATACAGAGGCTTCAGGATCGAATGGGCCAGGTAGGTCATAACCGGGTCCCTGGGGCTGTAGCCCATCGTGGCTGCTGGTTGAAATTTCTGGATGAAGCCCGGCAGCAGTTGGACCGCACCGTCATTGAAGGCGCATTCCACGAATTGCACGGGCTTCCCCGCGTATTCCTTGGCGATGGTATTCAGCACGCCTGTCAGATGCTGGCAGTGCGGGCATTCCGTGTCGATGAATGCGAGGACCACGACTTTGCCTTGATACTGGCTCAAGGGAACGGCGGGACCAGTGAGGCGTTGGACCGTGAAAGCCGGGGACGGCTTGCCCACTTCCAGCGCGACAGCATTCAAACCCAGACCCATCGACAATGCGGCGATCAAAGCAATACGCATACCAGTCATTATATAACCGTCCCGGCCGGGCGTTCCGGCTGAGGCGGCAAAGCCGTGCGTGTCATAATGGTCGAAAACCTTGGCTACGATTCTGCAATTGAAAGAGGCGATCCAGGAACTGGTTCGCGATGGGGATACTCTTGCGTTGGAAGGGTTTACCCACTTAATTCCGTTTGCGGCCGGACATGAGATCATCCGCCAGCAGCGGCGCGATCTCACGCTCATCCGGATGACGCCCGACCTGATCTACGACCAGTTGATCGGCGTCGGTTGTGCCTCGAAGCTGGTGTTTTCCTGGGGCGGCAATCCCGGCGTGGGTTCGCTGCACCGGCTGCGCGACGCGGTGGAGAACCACTGGCCGGCGCCGCTCGCCATCGAAGAGCACGCCCACGCGGGCATGGCCGCGGCCTATGCGGCGGGAGCGTCGGGGCTGCCGTTCGGGGTGCTCCGCGGCTATATCGGCACGGATCAACCGAAGTTCAACCAAAACATTAAGTTCATCGAATGCCCGTTCACCGGCGAGAAACTCGCCGCGGTCCCGGCACACCGGCCGGATGTTGCGGTCATCCATGCGCAGAAGGCCGATCGTAAAGGCAACGTCCTCATGTGGGGCGTCGTGGGAGTGCAGAAAGAAGCGGTGCTGGCGGCGAAGCGATCCATCGTGACGGTGGAAGAGATCGTCGACGACCTCAATGCGCCGGCAAATTCTGTCGTGCTTCCCTCCTGGGTTATCGGCGCGGTTTGTCCTGTCAAAGGCGGCGCGTTCCCTTCGTACGCGCAGGGATATTATCCGCGCAACAACGCTTTTTACAAGAAGTGGGACGGTATCTCGCGGGAGCGCGAGACCTTTCAGAAGTGGATCGACCGCCACATCATGGGCACCAGGGATTTCGAGGGCTTCAGGCAGAGCCTGGAAGAGGCGGCGCAATATGTCTGAGACCCCTTACACTGCCGACGAGATGATGACGATCGCGGCAGCGCGGATGATCCGCAACGGCGCGACGCTTTTTGTCGGTATCGGGCTGCCCAGCGCTGCCGCGAACCTGGCGCGCCTGACGCATGCGCCGGATACGGTGTTGATTTACGAATCAGGCACGATCGGCACCAAGCCGGCCGTGCTGCCGCTTTCAATCGGTGACGGCGAACTGGCGGAGACAGCCGAAACCGTGGTTTCGGTGCCGGAGATGTTTGCGTATTGGCTGCAAGGCGGCCGCATCGACCTGGGGTTTTTGGGCGCGGCGCAGATTGATCGATACGCCAACATCAATACTACGGTAATCGGCGATTATCGAAGGCCTTCGACACGGCTCCCGGGCGCAGGTGGCGCGCCCGAGATCGCGGCATCCTGCAAGGAAGTCCTGATCACCCTCCGGCACAACAAGCGGGCTTTCGTGAACCAGCTGGATTTCCGAACCTCGAGCGGGCACATGGAAGGCGGCGAAAGCCGCGCGCGCATGAACCTTCCCGGTAAGGGGCCGACGGCGGTGATCACCGATCTCGGTATTCTGGAGCCGGATGCAACGACGCGTGAGCTGACGCTCACGACCTTGCATCCAGGCGTGACGGCCGGCAAGGTGGTGGAAAGCACGGGATGGCCCCTCAAAGTAGCGTCGAAACTGAATACCGGGGCGCTTCCCACCGAGACCGAGCTGCGCACCTTGCGCGATCTGAACGAACGCACGAAGCGCGCCCACGCGGGACAGGCTTGATGCTCTCGTTCGTCTACCAGATGATGCCCTCGCGTGTGATATTTGGCGCGGGGTGTCTGGAAAAGCTGCCGCACGAAATCGAGCGGCTGGGCGCCTCCAAAGCGTTGGTGCTCTCCACTCCTGAACAGCGGCACAGCGGCGTGGATCTGGTGGAGCGGCTGGGCCCGCGGGCCGTGGGCCTGTTCGATCGCGCCGTGATGCACGTTCCGATTGAAACCGCGCAGGCCGCCCGTGAGGAAGCCAAACGCCTGGGCGCCGATTGTTGCGTGGCCATCGGCGGCGGTTCCACCACCGGTTTAGCCAAGGCCATTGCGCTGGTATCCGAGTTGCCCATTCTGGCGGTCCCCACCACGTACGCCGGCTCGGAAATGACGCCGATCTGGGGGCTCACGGAACAGGGAAGAAAGACCACCGGTCGCGATCCGCGTGTGCTGCCCAAGACGGTGCTGTACGATCCGTCCTTGACGCTAACGATGCCGCCGATGCTCTCGGCCACCAGCGGCATGAATTCGATCGCGCACTGTATCGAAGCGCTCTACGCGCAGGAAGCCAACCCGATCATCTCGATGATTGCCGAAGACGGTATCCGCGCCCTAGCCGGGAGTTTGCCGGTCGTGGTCAACGAGCCCGGAAACCTGGAGGCGCGTTCGCAGGCGCTCTATGGCGCCTGGTTGGGCGGCATTGCGCTGGGCAGCGTCGGGATGGCGCTGCATCACAAGCTGTGCCACACACTGGGCGGCAGCTTCAACCTGCCGCACGCGGAAACGCACACGGTGGTATTGCCCTATGTGGTGTCGTACAACACGCCGGCTGCGGCCGACGCCATGGCTCGGGCAGCAAGGGCGCTACAGCGCGACTCCGCCGCGCAAGGTTTGTACGACCTGGCCCAATCGTTGGGTGCGCCGCTCTCCCTGGCAGCGCTCGGAATGAAGGCGGGCGATCTCGACCGCGCCACCGATATCGCCGTGCAGAATCCGTATTACAATCCCCGCCCGATCACGCGGGAGGGAATTCGCGCGTTGCTGCAAAATGCCCTCGAAGGGCGCAGACCATGAAGCGGCATAGTATCGAGATCGAAGGCTTCAGGCACGATGCGCCGATTCCCGCCGCGTGCAAAATCGGGCAATTGCTTGTCACTAGCGTCATCGCCGGCAAAGACCCCAAGACCGGCAAGGTGCCCGACGGGATGGAAGCGCAGTGCGCGCTGGTCTTTCTGCACGTCCGGCGCGTTATCGAAGCCGCGTCGGGCACCACCGGCGATATTCTCAAGATGACGGTGTGGCTGAAGGACGAGGCGCATCGCAAAATTCTCAACCAGGAGTGGTTAAAGATGTTTCCGGATGCGGATTCGCGGCCCGCGCGGCATACGTTTACCGGACAAGTTCTGCCGGGAAATATCTTAGTGCAAGTGGAATTCTGGGCGGTGCTGGACCGATGAAACCCACCCGCAGCCTGCGGGTTTTCGTGCGGGAGATCCGTCTCGAGGATGCCGGCGATGTCGCGGAGCTGAGTGGAGAATTAGGGTACCCCGTCAGCCCGCCCGACATGGCGCAACGCATCCATGCGCAATTGCAGTTGCGCGATCACGTCACATACCTGGCCTGCATTGGCGGCCGCGTGGTGGGGTGGATTGATGTCGGGGTTACGCACCACCTTCAGGCCGATACACTGGCCGAGATCGGCGGTTTCGTCGTCTCCGGCGAAGTGCGGAGCTCCGGGATCGGTAAGCAGCTTCTCGCGCGGGCCGAGCAATGGGCTTCGGAACGGGGCCTGCGGCGCATGCTCGTGCGTTCGCAAATCGCGCGCGACCGTGCGCACCGGTTTTACCTCCGCGAAGGATATAAGCAAACCAAAGTGTCGGCCGTATTCACGAAGGACCTCGGCTAGATCAGGGCCCGCCCTGACACGAGGTTATTAGCGGGACGGAGGCAAAATCGCCGGTGCGACCAGCACCGCCGCCTCGACTTTGCGGCGCGCCCGGCGCGCACTGGGGCGCAGCACGCGGTTCCACCACATCAGCACGCCCGTAATGAACAACAGCGCCGGAGCCAGCCCGATCATCACCCAAACGATCTTCAGCGGCCAGTCCCACGGACCGAAGTTTCCGAAATGCAGCCGCGTCAGCCAGATCAGGATGCGGTTGTCCGGACTTTGGCGCGGATGAAACAAGTCGGGTATTACGAACAGGCCCACCAGCCGCTGGAACGGCCACTGGTACACGACATAGATTCCCGTTACCCCCCACATGAACGAGAACGCGAACGTCCAAAAACCAAGCGCGCTGTGCAGATCCCAGTTCAAGCGCTTCCATCCCGCGCCGCGATGAATCGCCAGGCTCCGCCGCCAGTTCTCGACTCCGGGCCACCAAATAATTGCGCCCGTCATGCACATCAGCGTGAACAGAACCGCCCCCCAGCCGTTCACCCGCCGGCCTCTCTGCCCGGCCAGCAGATTGAAATGCAGATCGCCAAGCCACGCCGTGACGCGTAGCGCCAGCGGCACCGAAGCTCCGAGATCTGCTCCTGTGTAGGGATCGAACAGGCGCTGCTTGTACTTGCCGTTGCGCTGCACCCATACCTCGACGGCCTGCCGCGGATTCTTGTTCGGCCAGACGTAGCTGAGACGATAGCTCGGATAAGCCTTCTGCACCATCTGTCGCAGCTGCGCGGCGCTCAAACGGGTGCCTTGTGCCGCGACGATAATCGGTTTCGCCCCGAAATTCTTGTAAATCGCATTGCGGAACACGATCGCACTGCCCGTTATGCTGATGACGAATATGTACACGCCGAGCGCGATGCCGGTCCAGAGGTGAACCTGGAACAGCGCCTTGCGCAGCCAGACACTCTGCGGCCGCCGCGTCCATTGCTGTCCGAAGGTCGCGTCCATCGATTTCAGCCGGAAATCTCTACTATGATAATGCGTTCCGTGGCTCTTGCGGGATCAGTAACCAGAATAAGGGCGTGGGGAGCCCAGGGCATCGCCAGAGAAGCCAAGAGGCGCCCGCCCGTCTGTTGCGTAGCGATATAGAGCCACCGTGAAAATGCCGCGGATTGCGCCGAAGATCGCCGCCAGCATCAAGACGCACGTCACAATCACGGTGATTCCGAGAATGACGCTCACCGGGAGCAGCACGAGCCCCAGCAGAAATCCGGGAATCACCAGAAGGCTGCCCAGCAGGCCAAATCCGAACCCGCCGGCGATTTGTTCGCCCCAGCTCTTGCGCAGCAGCTCGATCGAACGCCGGAAAGATTCAATCACCGGGCGATCTTCGATGATCAGGACGGGAACCATGAGATACGTGATCATGGTCCACCCGGCGCCGAAAATCGCCGTAACGAACCGGCCGGCCCTTTCGTGGTTCTCGATCGCGCGCAATACCAGCCCGAACGTCGCCGACATCAGCGTCCACGCGGCAATCCGCGGCAGTCGCCGTGCCGCGATGCTGAGCCCGTCGCCCAGCGTCGGATCTGCGCCGCAAAGCCGCATGTTCACGCAGCCCGCCAATGCGCTGTTAAAAAAAATCACGACGAAGGTGTTGGCGTAATACCACGAAAAGACCGGAAGATAATCGTCCCAGCCCGCAGTGCGATGCACGATCGCCTGCAGGCTGCCCAGCCTATACAGCGGCACCAAGAACCCGGCCATCAGAAACAAAGCCGAGGCGGCGCTCAAAATCGGGAAGACCACCAGGCTCGGTTCCTGGCTGAGAACCGCAAAGCTCTGCTTGAACAGTTGCCACGTCCGGCTTAACGTATTCATCGCGCACCTCCGGAGCTGGAGTTCAGGCGTCTCGAACGAGTATGGGCCAGGGTCGCGCACGGGGCAACCTGCCAATCGTTATCAGCCGCACCTAGCCGGTTGGCTTAGGGAAGGGCCGGTAGGGACTGGCGAATCACCTCGCCGCGCAAGGCTTCTTCGAGCCGAATGTTGTTCTGTTCGAGCGTCTCGCCAAGAACCTCGTCCAAGGCAACGCGCGCGCGCTCATACGCGGACCGGGCGTCGATTACCGAAACCTGCGCCGTCACCAGGCTGCGCTGGTCAATGATTACATCGTTCAGGGTCGCTGTTCCGGATATGAACTTCTTGCGGTCGGCTTCGAGCAGCTGCTGCTGCAGGGTTTCGCTGTCGGTCGCGGCGGCGAACCGCGCCCGCGCCTGCCGCAGCGCGCTCAGCCGCGCCGACACGTCCACGACGATCTGGTTTTGGTCCCGCTGCCCGCTCACCTGGGATTGACGGAATTGCAATTGATCAATGCCGTAATCGCCCTGCGCCTGCCTGTTGTGCAGCGGTATCGAGAACTGGGCGCCGCCGATATTGCTGGGGAAATTCCGGCGAAACACCTGGCCGATTGCCGTGCCGTATCCGCCGATAAAATACGTGTTCGGCGCCAGGCCGGAACTGGTCTGCGGCGTTCCCGCCGCTCCGCGATTATAGGTCTGTGCGTATGCGGTGAGATTCGGCCGCAGCGGGTTTTCGGTTCCGCTAAGCGCCATCTCCGCTGTCTGGTCCCGGTATCGCGACACGGCCACGTCCGGCCGCTTCTCCAGTGCGGTCGCGACCAGTTGCCGCATCGGCGGCAGATTGTCGTTCTCGGGAACCTCGATGTGATCGAGCGGAATGATGTCTGCAGCCTCCAGCGCCGGATCGGGAGCGCGGGTCAGAGCTTCTTTCAATAGCGTCTCGCTCTGGCCGAAATTATTCTGTGCAATCGTGACGTCCTGCCGTGTTCGCGCCAGCTCCGCTTCGGCGCGCAGCAAATCCGCCCGGGGCACGGCGCCGACCGAAATCTCTTTCTGTGTGTCGCTATAGAATTCCTGAGCGTCCCGGGCGGCTTGCACCCGCGCCTTTAGTGTGTCGCTGGCGGTTACCAGGTCCCAATACTGGTTGATCACAGTCGTGGCGAGATCCACCACTTGTGACCGGAAATCTTCCCGGGAGGCAGAGATGTTCACCTGGGCAATCCGGATAAACCGGTCATTCAGCCGCACGCCAAACCCTTGCAGGAGAGGCTGGCGGATTGTGACATCCATATGCGGCCCTACGGCCGGGTTGAACAGGTCCGTGGGCGCATTCTCCTTCAGGTATTGCTCGTAGTCGCGAAATTGGTACGACCCGCCGGTGAGCAGCCCCTGATTCACTACGCCGTTGTATGTGTGCAAGGATTCGACCAGCACGGGAACGGCGCTCACGAAGACGTTGGTCTGCGGCTGGGTCAAGTGGCCGAAGATTGTGGTGTCCTGTACGAACGGATCGAGCTGCGGCGTGATTTGCCCGATTTGTTGAATCACCGCGCCGCCTGTGTTGCCCGAGGTGCTGGCGTTGCTGCTGTTCAAGAGGCCGGCGCTGAGCGTGCTGCCATTGACGCCGACGCCCGCGTTTACGCTCGAGACCTGCTGGCTGGCGCTGGGTACTCCGCGGACCGGGCCGCCGGCTTTCGCCCGCTCCAGCGCGGACGCAGCCAACAGGGGACCATACCGCGCAATCTCCAGATTCAGATTATTCTCGATCGCGAGCGCCAGCGCGTCCTGCACGGTCAGGTACAGCTTGCCCGCGCGGATCAGGCGTTGTAATCGTCCGGAATTGTTGAGACGCACCGGAGCGATCTGCGGCGCCGTATAGGAGCGCAGTGGAAGCGGCAGCATCGGCCGTTCGACCGAGAGCGGCTCCTGGGCCCATGCTGCCCCGCACAGAAAGCTAAGGATGATCACGGGCCGGTTCATTTCGTTTTCTCCTGGAGCGTCGAATCCGGAATCACCGATTGCCGCTCCACCCGTCCGTCGGAAGCTTCCGCCATCGAGATATGATTTGCATCCAGAGTGCGGCCCAACGCCAGGTCAAACGCAATGCGCGCATGCGTGTAGTTAGCCAGCGCCTGCACTTCGGCATCCTGGTCGGTGGCCAGGTCCTTTTGCGCTTGAATTACCAGAGGCACCGTGGAAACGCCGAACTGAAACTTGCGCTGCTCGTTGGCGAGACTCTGCTCCGCCAGGCCGCGTGCGTCCACCGCCGCCTGGTATCGTGCGCGCGCCTGCTGCAGGCCGATCACCGCGGTTTTCACATCCACGCGAACCTGGTTTTCCGCGCGCTGCAGCTGCAGCTCGGTCTGTCGCAATTGCAACAGGTCGGTAACATAATCGGCCTGCGCGGACCGGTTCCGGATCGGAATGGTCAGGGAGAATCCGGCCGAGTAGTCCGGAAAATTGCGCTGGAACAGCTGCGCAAGCGCATTGCCGCCGCCGCCGATGAAGAATGCGTCGGGAGCAGCGCAAAACGAGCACCCGCTGGCCCGCGGGTTGGCGGGACCGCTGAGCGCGTGATTGGTCAACTCGGCAAAGGCCTGCAGGCTCGGCAAGAGGCCATTGCGGTCGCCCCGCGCCAGGATCTGCCGGCTCTGCAAATCGATCTTGCTGCGCGCGATCTCGAGCCGGTTCGCCATCGCTTCCCCGATCAGGTCCTGCACCGGTCTAATTTCCTCGCTCTTTGGAACTTCTATCCGATCCAGCGGCACGACGTGCACGTCGTCGAGCCATGCGTTCTCCATCGCGTTGCGGCTCAGGGCATTTTTCAGGACGATTTCCTGCTGATCGACGTTGGTCTGCGCGAACAGAAGATCTTCCTTGCTCGCGGAAACCTCGGCCGCGGCGCGCGTCACTTCGACTGCCGGCAGAGCCCCGATCGCGACTTGCTTTTTGTTGCCCTCATAAAGATCTTGCGCCGTTTTCAGCGCCTCTTCTTTGATACGCACCGCGTCATGGAACGCCACCAGGTCCCAGTAGAGGTTGAGCACGGCGGAAACCGTGGTGGCGATCTGCAGTTTCAGTTGCAGATCGCTGACCTTTTCGTTGTTCTTTGCAACCCGGATGTAGCGGTCATTGACGCTCCGGTTGAGCCCCTGGAGCAGATTCTGGCTAACTTGCAGATCGAGCGATTCCGTTAGCGCGGGGTTGTACAGCGGCACGACGCTGTTGAGCAGATTATGGAAGCTGACGGCCGTGAACTGCAGGTACGTGCCGGTGGTGAAGGCCTGCGAATAGCCGAACTGGAGGTAACGATAGTCGCTGATGAGCGCCGCGGTCTGATTTAATAATGTGTTCGTCTGCGGGGTCGTCGTGTGGCCGAACTGCGCCACCGCGGAGAGGTTCGGATCGAGGTTCGGAGGGTTCGGGCCGATGGAGCTGACCACCCCTCCACCCGACCCGATGCCGGCGCCTCCCGCCAGCCCGTTCGCGTTCAGGCTCACGCCCGTGGTGCTCACGCTGGTGGGTCCCGAAATCACAGGTGTATCGATCTGGCGCAGAAGACCGCCGCCCTCGGTCCGGCGTACCACTTCCCGCGCCAGGAGCGGGCTATAGCGCTGGACCGCGATATCGAGATTGTTCTCCAGTACTAGAGCGATAGCGTCATCCACCGACAGGTAAAGTTTGCCGTCTCTCACCAGAGACTGCAGCCGCGGCGAGTTGGAGAGCTTGGGCGCTGACACAGCGCGCTTCTCCAGGTGGAATGGTTTGAGCATGCGTCCCACTACCGGTATCGGCGGCGGCGTCTGGATCGAGGCTTCCTCCGCGGATACGATCTGGACTGGAAAAAAAACCCGACACACCGTCCCGACCAGAACGGCTGCTACGCCCGCTGCCGGTCGAGAACCTCTTAAGATAAAACGCAATTCGCCCATGATTGTCGAAGCCGGGGTGCAATTTGCCTTCCAGCTGCTGCGCGAAGCCATTGCAAGCACGCCGCTTAACGCAGTCGTTGCAGAGTGTCCGCTTTTGAGAACCGGTGTCCGCTTTCGCGACGGTTGAATCACCTCGATCGCTGCGTCCGAATCGTAGCACTCTCGCCGAGACAAGTATGTTCGGCGACCTGATTGCTACTTTCGGCGGCGGAGACCCGAACTGTGAATTTTTTTCCCCTGAGCGCTTGGCTTCGAAGCAAGAAATTCCGAGAGCGGCTGGCCGCCTGGCTCAAAGATGAAAGATCCACGGAAAAGCTGGCCGCCAGTTTGGCGCTGGGCTTTGTGCTTGGCTTATTTCCCGTATTTGGAATCCCCACCGTTTTGTGCGGAGCCGCTGCCGCCCTTTGGCGGCTCAACCTTCCGGCGCTGCAGCTTATGAACTATCTTGCCTATCCTCTGCAGATCGCGCTGCTATGGCCGTTCGCCCGTCTCGGCGGCGCGCTGTTCGGAGTTTCGCACGGGTTGCGGGGTCTGGCCGGCCTGACCGCTATGGCGCTCCACACGGCTGTGGCTTGGTTCTGCTTCGCGGCCCCGGCTGGGCTAATTCTATATTTTGGGTTGCACCAGATTTTGCGATGGCAAGCGGCACGCATTTCGTGAGACCGCGGATCCACCAATAGAGTTCTAGCGGCGCATCGCGCCATTCCAGTTCACCCGTCCACCGGCTAGCCTTGACGCCGATAACAGGCAGATGACATAATGCCCCAAACTTTCAGGAGGGTGGGGTGAGAAGATTCTTGCTTGTAGTCTTCGCTTCGCTGTTGATCTGTTCGGGGGCTTGGGCGCAGGCCACGGCGCAAATCCACGGCGCTGTGCAAGATACCACCGGCGCCGTCGTTTCCGGTGCGGAAATAAAAGCCACGCAGACCGACACCGGTGTGACGCGCACCGTCATCAGCGCGGCCGACGGCAGCTACGTACTGACGACGCTGCCTTTGGGTCCCTACCGTCTCGAGGTGAGCAAAGAAGGTTTTACCACCGCCGTCGAGTCCGGCATCGTGCTGCAGGTGAATAGCGACCCCGCGGTTGCGATCGCGCTCAAAGTGGGCGCCATCACCGAACAGGTCCAGGTCGAAGCCAATGCGGCCATTGTCGAAACGAGAAGCTCGGGTGTCGGTTCGGTCGTCGAAACGCAGCGCATCATCGATCTCCCCCTCAACGGCCGCAATGTGACCGATCTGATTACGCTGGCCGGAGCCGCGGTTCAAAATGGCACCAGCGATACCCGCCTGTTTAGCGGCAGGCCCTAACTTTCGATCGGCGGCATGGCCACTCTCCCCCTCGGAGGCGGCCCCACGGACTGGATCTATGACGGCGCCAGCCACTACGATTTTATGTCCGGCACCAGTCTGCCGATTGCATTCCCCGATGCCGTTCAAGAGTTTAAAGTCGAGACCAGCGGACTCGAAGCGGCCCGTGGGAACTCCTCCGCGGTTGAGATCGTGACCCGGTCGGGTTCCAACAGCCTGCACGGCGATCTGTTCGAGTTCTTCCGCAACGACGCGTTCGGCAGCGCGCACGAGTACTTCGGCATCGGAGCCAGCACCTATAAGCGAAACCAGTTCGGCGGCACGATCGGCGGCGCCCTCATCAAGAACAAGCTGTTCTTCTTCGGCGGCTTTCAAGGCACGCTGCAGCGCGCCAGCCCGGGCAATTCCATCGCATTCGTGCCCACGCCGGCGATGATGAATGGCGATTTCACCCAGTTCGAATCGGCGGCTTGCGGAAGGAGCGCCCCCCTGCGCGGTGCGTTCTCCAATAACCGCATCGATTCCAGCTTGTTCTCTCCGCCGGCTGTCTACATCGCCCAGAAGACGCTTTCCAGCCTGGCCCGGGACGGCATTACTCCGAATGCCTGCGGGCAGATCACTTACAACACGCCGGTCTACGAGAACGATTACCAGCACATCGCCAAGGTCGATTATCAGCTGAGCGCCAAGAATTCATTGTTTTTCCGCGAACTTTGGACGCGCCAATTCCAGCCGACACTTTACAATCTTGATCCCAACCTGCTGCTCGCCGCCCAGGTCGGGTTCAACACGCCGGCTTATGCCTATACGGTTGGCGATACTTATGTGCTCAACACCAATATCGTCAACTCGTTCCGCATCGCATTTACTCGAATTAACGAGACGCGCCCCAACGACGACTTCTTCAACTACTGCACCGCCGGCGTGCAGAACCTGTGGTGCGGTGAGAACAAGGCGCAGTTCGGAATGCTGACTATCGTCGGCGGATTCTCAAATGGCATCAACTACTCCGATCCGCCGCCGAATGGCGGCGGCGCCTACTATCGAAGCGCCAACTACATTATCAACGACGACATCAGCTGGGTTCGGGGAGCGCACCAGATGACCTTCGGCGGCTCAGCCTGGCAAGGCCGCGTGACCTCTCGCAATGATTTCGCCAGCAATGCCCAGTTCACCTTCAGCGGCGCCGTCACCGGCCAGGGGCTCGCCGATTTCATGACCGGAAACGCGTCCAACTTTGTGGACGGGCTTCCCAATGGCGAGTGGATGCAGGAGACCTTTCTCAACCTGTACTTCGCCGACACCTGGAAGCTTTCCCCGCACCTGACTTTGAACGCGGGTGTGCGCTGGGAGCCCTATCTTCCGCTGGCATCCCCAACCGGTGTCATCTACGATTTTTCGGTGCCCCGCTTCGTGAATAACGTCAAGAGTACCGTGTACGTCAACGCCCCTCCCGGATTCTACTATCCCGGTGATCCCGGCTTCCCCGATAAGACCGGCATCAATAAGCAATGGGCGAAATTCGCGCCCCGCATCGGCCTGGCCTGGGACCCGTCCGGTACCGGCAAGATGTCGATTCGCGCCGCCTACTCGTTCGGCTACGCCTTCGTCCCCGGGCTGACGCGCGAGGATAACCAGGGCTCTAACCCCTGGGGCGGCCGTGAGACCATCGCCGGAGTAACCACCAGCTTTACGAATCCATGGGGTAGTCCCTCCAACAACCCCTTTCCCTACGTGGTCAACAGTAATGTCAAGTTCACTCCGGGCGGCCTGTACGAGACGGCGACTTACAATCAGCCGCCGCCCAGTTTTTCCACCTGGAACCTGGCCCTGCAACGCCAGATCGGCTCTTCCTGGGTCGCCTCGGCAACCTACATGGGCAGCCATGTCGAGCACCTTTTGATCAATGTGCCGCTCAACTATGCGGCCCTCATT
The DNA here is from genome assembly GCA_035295805.1 of Bryobacteraceae bacterium. GTDB lineage: Bacteria > Acidobacteriota > Terriglobia > Bryobacterales > Bryobacteraceae > PSRJ01. The sequence goes on from DATGII010000109.1 coordinate 34,443, forward strand.
CCCGGCGCCCCGGTTGTCACCTCCGGCTGCGCGGCCACCGCGCTCGATTGTAATGCCGCCGCCAACGCTACCGTCCGTCGTGTTCTCAACCGGCTGAATCCCGCCGGGGCCGGGCCTGTCGTGGCCGGGCTCGGAACCTACTTCGGTCCCACCATGCAGTGGAATGCCGGCGGCAATCAACACTACAACGGCCTGCTGCTCTCGCTTCAACGGCGGCTCAGCAAGGGAGTGAGCCTCGGCGCCAACTGGACCTACTCGCATTGCATCGGCCAGCTTCTTGGATTCAATACGAAGGCGGATCAGACCATCACTGACCCCAACCATATCGCCGAAGTCGGCAACTGTGATGCCGACCGCCGCCACATCGTCAATATCACTGCCGTTGCCGAGACGCCCCAGTTCTCCAATCACATGGTGAACGTGCTGGCCTCCGGCTGGAAATTATCAGGCATCTATAAATTCACCTCCGGCATTCCGCTGATGCTTCAGGACGGCACCGACCAGGAACTCAGCACCATCAACCACCAGCAGCCGAATCTGGTCGATCCGAGCCATGTATATACCGGCAATGGCGGTCCCGGCGCGTTTTACCTAAATAAAGCGGCATTCGCGCCCCAGCCGCTCGGCACGGTCGGGAACCTCGGCTGGAACAGCGTCATAACACCCGCCTACTGGGATATCGACCTCGCGTTGTCTCGCCAATTTCGGATCACCGAGCGCCACCGCGTGGAATTGCGCGCCGACGCTTTCAACCTGCCGAACACCTTCGTTCCCATTGCCATTCCCACCAGCGGCCTGGGCGGCGTCGCAACTGCGGCGACCGGCACTCAATTCGGAGCGCCTCCCACGGGCCCGGCATTCGCGTCTTTGAACAACGCACAATTCGGCCAGATCCTGGCCGCGCAGCCGACGCGCAAAATCCAGTTCGCCTTGAAGTACACATTCTGAGAAGGAGACCCAGGTGCGATCTTCACGTCGTGATCTTTTGAAGACGCTGGCCGCGGCCGGCGGCGCCACCCTGCTGGCGCAGGACAAGAAAGGCCGTGGCGGGCGCGGCCGCATCGACGTCCACCATCACATGCTCCCGCCGTTTCAGCCGAGCGTGGCAAACCGGAAATACACGCCGCAGATGTCGCTCGATGAGATGGACAAGTTCGGCACCGAGTCCGCCATCCTTTCGCTGACCATCGCCGGCGATCTTCTCTACGACGGCTCCGAAAAAGCCGCTGCCTTCGCGCGCCGCGCCAATGAGTATGGCGCCAAAGCCAAGGAGATGAATCCGAAACGCTTCGGATTTTTCGCGTCCCTGCCCGCCAGGAGCGTCGATACCACGCTGAAGGAAATCGAATATGCCTTCGACACCTTGAAGTGCGACGGAGTCGAACTGTTCACCAATACCGGCGATAAATGGTGGGGTGATCCCATATTCCTGCCGATGTTCGACGAGCTAAACCGCCGCAACTCCGCCATTTTCTTTCACCCCACCGTTGCCAATTGCTGTCACAATCTCGCGGGACTGGGCGACGGCGTCGTAGAATTCGATTTCGACACCACCCGCACCATGGTCAGTCTGCTTTACAACGGCGTGCTTTCGCGGTGCCAGAATATCAAGTGGATCGTGAATCATTCGGGAGCGGCTCTCCCGACGCTCGCCGGCCGTGTCAAGGACCGCGTACCTGGCGCAGGCAGCAACATCAATGGCAAATTCAACCGCACCGAAGGCAAGAACGACAAAATCCCCAACGGGACTTTCTACGAACTGAAGCGTCTGTACTTCGAATGTGCGCATGCCACTTACCCGATGCCCATGGCGGCTCTCCGTGCCTTTGCCCCGACGACCCAATTCCTGTTCGGCACGGACTTCCCGATCGAGCCCACCGAATCGACGGTGCAGCAATTTCCGGTTCTCAAGCTGCCGGCCGATCTACAGCACGCACTCGACCGTGGAAATGCCGAGCGCCTGTGGCCGCGCTTTCGGCAGAGCTAGCCTCGGCCTGTTGCGCGGTATCTATGCTGCTTGCGCCGCTGCTTCTGTTTGCCGCCGCGTCCGCCCCCTATGATCTGGTCATTCGGAACGGCCACGTCATCGACGGCACCGGCTCGCCATGGTATGCGGGCGATATCGCGATCCGCGGCGGGCGCATCGCCGCCATCGGCGACCTCGCCGGCGCTTCCACGCGGCGGACCATTGATGCGCGCGGGATGGTCGTGGCTCCCGGCTTTATCGACATGCTTGGTCAATCGGAGCTGACGATTCTGGTCAACCCGCACCTCCCTTCCAAGATTTATCAGGGGATTACCACCGAAATAACCGGCGAGGGAGGGTCTATCGCGCCGCTCACTCCCGCATTAATTAAGGCCGATCACGTTACCTATGAACATTACGGCGTTGCTCCGGACTGGCGTACTTTTCGCGAATACTTCGCGCGACTCCGGCGGCAGGGCATGGGCATCAACCTGGCCAGTTATGTGGGCGCGACGCAGGTGAGGCGCGCCGTAATCGGGGAGGAAAACCGGCCGCCCACGCCGGCCGAGCTCGAGAGCATGAAAGCGCTGGTGC
>DATGII010000110.1:0-38311 GCA_035295805.1 Bryobacteraceae bacterium
ATTTGTGCGTGGCGAAGCCGTGCCGCCGCTTGAGCGCACAGGTGTGCTCGACCAATTGATCGATTGTGCGTACCTCGCCGCGGCCCGTCTTCGAATCCGCATACCGGAAGAAGCAGTACGATGCGAAAGGTACGCGCTCGCGCAGCCGGCCGCCCAGAATCTCGCAAACCGGTACGCCCCATGCCTGTCCCAGAATGTCCAGGCACGCGAATTCCAGCGCCGCCAGCGCCTGCGTCCGATTGTTGTAGAGCGCTGCCGTCGGATTGGCAATTCGGAATCGCATCTCCTCCAGGCGCGCCGGATCGTGCCCCACCAGGTAGCTTTTCATTGCCCGGAAGACGCTCTCGGCGCTTTCTCCGCCGCCCCCCATCTCGCCAAGCCCGATCAGACCATTGTCGGCTTCGACTTCGACGATCGTGCGGACGAACCGTCCCCAATGGCAGCCGTTCGCATGCCGCAGCGGCGCTTCCAGCGGAACCGTCACCGTGGTCGCGCGGATGTCGCGGATCTGCATCGTTACATTCAATGCTACGACAACAAACCAGCCGGGATGCCCCCGGGGCCGCGCTGTATCCTGTTAGCAACGCCGCGCATGAAGCCGCCCACCAATTCGCTCGAACGAGCACTCGCCATCCTGGAAATTGTCGAGCAGAGTCCCGGCGGTTTGCGTCACGCCGACATCAGCCGGCGCATGCATATTCCGAAAAGCACTTGTTCGTACATCATGGAGCGCCTCGAACGCCGCGGCTACCTGTCGCGCGACGGCGGGTCGGGCCGGTACCGGATTGGGCTCACTCCCGTCGCCCTCGCTCATGGGGCGCTCCGCGAGATCGGCGTCCGCTCCATTGCCGAACCCGCGCTTTACAAGCTCGCCGCCGAAACCGGGCTCTCGGCCGGTATCGGCGTGCTCGAACGCGGCCGCGTGCTGATCATCGATCGCGTCGAAGGCTCCGAATTTGTGCGTGACGTCGTCGAGGTGGCGGACGCCTTGCCGGTCCGCTGGGCCGATCGCTCCCGCAAATACCGCGTCCGCGAAGAACGCGATATTGGCCGCGAGTTGCCCGCCCATTCCACCGCGATCGGCAAAGTGCTGCTGGCTCATCTGCCGCGCCCGCACGTTCTGGACATTGTGGCCCAGCACGGGTTGCCGCGCTTCACCCGAAAAACCATCGCGACCCGAATCCGGCTCTTTCGCGAGCTCGAATCCGTGCGCCGCCAAGGCTACGCCTCGGCGGACGAGGAGTACCGCGCCGGGTTGCGCTCCATCGCCGCCCCCATCTACGGCCCCGCGGGCGAAGTCAATGCCGGCGTGGCGCTCAACGGAACTTTGGCCGAATCCGCCTGGGCCGCCCCCGATCTCCTCATCGACAAAGTCAAGGCCGCCGGCCGCGAAATCTCGCGCCGCGCCCGCTTTTAACCATGTTCAATAGATTGAACAACATCTTGAACCGGCCGCCCCGATCCGTTAGACTCGCGAAGCATGAAATTCGCGAACCCCCTGGTGACCGCCCTGCTGCTTGCCCTGCCGGTCTGGGCCCACCATTCGTTCGGCGCGGAGTACGATGCCAATAAGCCCATTACCCTCACCGGCGTGGTCACCAGGATCGAATGGACCAATCCCCACATCCACTTTTACATGGATGTGAAAGACGGCAACGGCGCCGTCGCCAATTGGAAATTCGAGGGCTTCCCCCCCAATGTGTTGTACCGTACGGGATGGAGGCGCGAAGTCACCATGAAGCCCGGCGATACCATTACGGTCTCCGGCTGGAGGGCCCGCGACGGCACGAATTGGGCGCACTCGCGCCAGGTCACCTTCGCCGACGGCAAGAAACTGTTTTCCGGCCCGCCCGCCGGCACCGGGGATGGCGGCAACCTTCCCGCCGTCGAACCCCGCTGATCGCTGAGGACGCTCACCCATGAAAATACTCTGGCTCGGCCTCGCAATCGTGCCTGCCGCACTGCTTGCCCAGAACCCGCCCGTGAAAATTTATCCCGTGCCGCGCGGCCCCGATGGCAAGCCCGACCTCACCGGCATCTACCAACCTGCCAGCAACCGCCGCGGGACCTGGGAAGAAGCCAACAGCGACGGCTTGGCCGGCAACCCCTTCGGCGCCACGCCGGGCGCGCGAACGGCTCCCGCCCGCGGCGCCGCGCGCGAGCCCGCTCCCTATCAGGACTGGGCCTCGAAAAAGGTGCTCGAGTCCTTCAACCGCCGCGCCATCGACGATCCCACCGCGTTCTGTCTCAAGCCCGGAGTCCCCCGCGTCACCTCCGTTGGCTTGTTTCCCATGCAGATTGTCCAAACGCCCAAAACCATCGTGATGCTCTACGAATATATGAACTCGCAGCGCGTCATTCCGATCAACGCCAGGCATCCCGATGATCTCGAGCCTTCGTTCATGGGCGATTCCGTCGGCCGCTGGGACGGCGACACCCTGGTCGTCGACGTCACCAGCTTCAACGACAAAACCTGGCTGATCGGCGCCGGCACCTTCCACACCGAGTCGCTGCACGTCACCGAGCGCTACAACATGGCCGACCGCGACATGATCAACTACGAAGCCACCATGGAAGATCCAAAGGTGCTGACCAAGCCCTGGGTCTACCGCACCACGATCATGCGCCGCGAGGGCACGCGCCTGCGGGAGTACGAATGTGAAGAGAACAACCAGGACCCCGCCCGCTACGAAAAGCTCTTGAAAGATGAATCGGTTTTCCGCAGGCAGTAACGTCGGCGATCCGGCTCAACGGGCTTCCAGTCCCTTCGCCTTGAACACCGCCGCGGCCGCCGGGCTCTTCAAAAATGCGACCATCTCCTTGCCCGCTTGGGCGTTTGCTGTGTTCGCGCTCACTCCACCCGCGAAATTCACATAGCTCTGCACTTCTTTCGGCAGGGGCCCCGCCAGTTCCACACCCGGCGCGGCCGGCAGAATCTCGCTTACCAGCGTGAGAATATACTCTGCTTTTCCGTCGCGCACCAGTTCGTTCGATTTGACCGAGCTGGGCGTCAACACGGTCTTTGCCTTCATCTCGCTCGCGATGCCGAATTGTTCGAACATCTTGTCGAGATAAGCGCGGCTCGCCCCCTCCGCCGCGTAAGACACCGAGTGCGCCTTCTTCAGCGTCTTCTTCAGCGCGTCCACCGTGCGGATATCCGGCTTGGCCGCGCCCGCGCGGATGCCGACGCCGATGCCGCAGCGCGCAAGTTCCACTCGCGACGCTCCCGAAATCTTGCCATCTTTCACCAAATCCCCGATCGCTTCCGATGTCAGCACCGCAACGTCGAAGCTTTCTCCCGATTCGATCCGTTGTTTGAGCGCCGCGGTCGTACCGAACTCGATCGTAACCGGCCGCCCGGCGGCATGTTCCCACTGCGGCTTGAGTTCATCGATCACCGTCTTGACCCCATTGGAGACGATCGCCCGAATCGGTGCGCCCTGTCCCGGCGCAGGCGGCGCCGCGAACGCCAACAGGAGCCCTGCGCAAACTGCAGCCAGTAACGAGCGCCGAAACCCTCTTCCCATTGCGATCCCCCTTTTTCGAATCGTGGAATGGCGGGCGGCCGCGGGGTCGAGCCGCGGACCTCCTGCTGGTGATTTGAACACGCAACATCATATCGCGTCGGCTTGAGCGCTGCCATCTCTCATGATCGGGCTCGAGCCAAGACGAATTCTCTGGCAGCGATGATCGGCAAGGGTACCCGCGCCCGTGCAACGGCAACTCTGGACGAAGAATTGGTGAGCGCGACCCCTCGGATTCTGTTACGCTTGGGTCACCATGTCAGGAATAAATGGAGATAAGGCGCGGTTTCACCGCGAACGAAAGAGTAAGCTCGCCCGCAGAGAGCGCAACCGGGAATTGCGGAAGAAACTCGCGCCGCCGGCTCCGAGGCGCCCGGATGGCCGCGACCTCTAGCCGGAACGTGCCCGGCCCGGCAACGAGGCGGGTTGTTAGCTGACGTGAATGACGGGCCGGTGCCGTGAGTCTGGAATGGCGCGGCGGAGTACCTCATGCGCGATCGGCGCGACATCCCCATCGCCGAAAATCAGAAAACGAACGAGATTGCCGATCGGATTGCCCTCTGTCCATTTGAAGTACCCATGCGGAATTCTCCCGGTCGTTTTCTCCAGGTGGATCAGCAGGGCCGCAATCGCGTTGGCCACCACCGGGCTGGTCGCGCGAAGCACCGAGTGCTTCCCCAGCCGCGCACACGTCACGCGCAGCGTGCTCTCAAACTCGGACACGTCCCCGCGTTCGACTTCCAGGAAATACAGCCGTTCGTCCGGACCGATATTGTGGAAGCGCCGGACCTCCTGTTCCACGACGTCAAATGCTTCTTCCGTTTCTACGCGCGGGCGCCGCGCAACCAGACGGATCACCTGGTCTTCGTCCTCCGCCAGCATCGCCTGTGCCTGCTCATCCAGTTCGACATCGTGGATGCGAAGTTCCGTCGAGCGCAGGGTGCGGGAAATCAATGAGGTGACGACCATCGTGCCGATGAAGAAGGCGGAGACCTTGATGCCTTCCGGCCGCTCGTAGATGTTCAGCGCTGTGGTATAGACGAACACCAGCGAAACCAGCAGAAACGGCCAGCGCAGCCGCTCGGTCCAAACGGAGATCGTCACCGCAATTGCCGCGGAGGTCATCAGTACCAGCACTCCGGTCGCATACGCGCCGCCTTGGGCGTCCACGCTGGCTCGAAATAAAATCGTGACGCCAAATGAAATCGCAAGGAACACCAAAACCAGGGGACGCGATCCCCGGGCCCATTCCGGCGCCATGCCGAAGCGCGGCAGGTAGCGCGGAATCAGGTTGAGCAGGCCGGCCAGCGCGGACGCACCGGCAAAGGCCAGGATCAGGATCGTGCTGACATCGTAGAACGATCCGAACCCGTTGCCAAGATACTTGTGTCCCAGATAGGCCAGGGCGCGCCCGTTGGCCGCCCCGCCCTCTTTGAATTGATCCGGCGGAATCAGCAGCGTCGTCACCAGGCTGGTGGCCATCAGGAACACACTCATGATGCACGCCGCGGTAACCAGCAGTTTGCGCGTGTTCCGGACGCGTGCGGCGATGTCTTCCGCTTGCACCAGAGGCATCACCGCTACGCCGGTTTCGAAGCCGGAGAGGCCCAGAGCCAGCTTCGGAAAAAGCACCAGCGCAATGCCCAGCATGGCGAGCGGGTTGCCGTGCTGTGCGAACAGAGCCGCTTTCCAGCTCGCCAGCAGTTCCGGATGGCGCAGCACCTCCTGTATGCCGACGGCCGTGATGACCAGGTTCGCGGCCAGATACACCGCCACCAGCACCACCGCGACCCCGATGGCTTCCCTGAACCCTTTCAGGAAAATCACGCCCAGGATCCCAAGAAACAGCAGCGTCAGCGCCATCTGGCTCCGCATCCACTCCGGCGCGAACGGATTGTGAGTGACGTGCGCCGCCGCGTCGGCGGCCGAGAGCGTCATCGTGATCACGAAATCCGTTGTGGCAAATCCGAGAAGGATCAGCACGAACGTTTTGCCGGTCCACTCGGGGAAGAGTCTCTCCAGCATCCCGATACTGCCTTGCCCATGGGGGCTGGCCTTCGCGACGTGCAGGTAAACCGGCAGCGCGCCGAACAGCGTCACGCCGATCAGGATCAAAGTGGCCAGCGGTGAAAGCAGGCCGGCCGCCAAAAAGGCGATACCGGGTTGGTATCCCAGCGTCGAGAAATAGTCCACTCCGGTCAGGCACATCACGCGCCACCAGGCGTGTTCGGTCTCGGGCCTGCTGAAAATGCCCTTGGGCAGCCGCAGATCAGCCAGCAACCAGTCCGAAAAGGCCACGTGCCAGTATACCGGGGCGGATCATTCACTCGGCGTGAAAATAATTTCGGTCCTACGGTTCAGTGAGTTAGCGTGGGCCCCGCCGGTTCCCGCCGCGTCGTCTGCTACCGTGAAATCGGAAAGAGGCTTGCGCCCCACCTCGCAGGCCCAACAGTTTTCTTCGTGGCCACGAAGCGTTGCATTGCGGTGGTACTGAACTTCCCGTAGAGCTGTTAAGGCTTGTGCGGCGGATCCCCTACGTGGAGGAGGTCGGCGGGAAGACTTTGAAACCGGTTTCATAACACCCGGTGGAGTGCGGATAGCTAAGATCGCCGTCCCATCGGATCTCAGAGAGTCGAACATCGAAACAGGAGTTTAAAAGTAACGCCATCCAGCGATTCCAATGGCCTTGTAGATGTGACTCAAACCCATTGGGCGGCCGACACGCACGGCGAAAAGTCCGGCGATTTCGATCGCGAGCCCGGCCGCCCCGCAACGCCTTTCCTCTTCGAACCCGCAGCCTTCGTGTGCCCTCAGACCGCGACCTGCGGAAAGCCGGCGTCATCGACCCGATGCAGCTAACCCGCGCGGCGCTCCCAGAACGCCGCCTCGATTTCAAGCGAAGTCCGAAACGGCGGAGTCTATTAGAAGAAAAGAGATTAAATGGTGGGCGGTCGCGGGCTCGAACCGCGGACCTCCTGCTTGTAAGGCAGGCGCTCTAACCAGCTGAGCTAACCGCCCGGTCACGTTCAGTTTACCATTGCGATCCCGATCTCCGCGCCGCCCTGCATTCCCGGCGAAATGTATCAACCGGAACATCCGCCGCCCTCCCCCTCCGCGCAGTACGCAGAACTCTTTTCCCGTTCTTTTCCCAAACTTACGAATTACGGGCTGCTCTGCTGGTACTTTCGGTACTACCCATCAGCAACCGGTCGGAGAATAATCTTCGATAGCGTGGCGCGGGTCATTGGTCGCACCTGGCGTCACCGGTTTGATCGGAGGATTCTTATGACGAAAACGGCTGCAGACGTAGTGTGCCTGGACGCGCCCAAGAACCCCCGCGTGGCCGTCGGCGATGTCCTGAAGACTTTCCGCCAGACTCTCGCCAACCAGTATTGCCGGTTGGTCCACGGTTCTATCTCACGCCCAGTCGCGGGTAAATACCGCTGCTGGCAATGCCACAGAGAATTCGAAAGCGGTTGGTAGCTCGGCACCATCCGTCTGCGCGGCCGGCGTGCGGCGCCCGCCTCAACTCGCTTGGCGCTTCGCCGGAGCGACGCCATGATACCGGCGTTCCAGGCTTTCGAAACGCCGCTGCCGCAGCAGTCCCTTGTTGTGCAGGACGTACCGCGCCAGCAGCCACAGGATCGAAAGCCCGTAGCGCGAGCTTGCCAGAAAACTGGCCGATGAGGCCTGCGCAAAATACCGCGTGGGCACGGCCACTTCGGTAATGCTCAAGTTCAGGCTCACGATCTGCGCCAGAATCTCCTGATCGAAGATGAATTTGTCGGAATTCATCTGCAGGTTCACAGACTCCAGCACCTCGCGCCGGAATGCCCGGTATCCCGTGTGGTATTCCGACAGCTTCAATCCGAACGCCCAATTTTCCAGTCCCGTGAGAAAGCGGTTGGCGTAATACTTCCACCACGGCATCCCTTGCTTCATCGGATGCTCGCCCATCAACCGCGAGCCAAGCACCACATCCGCCTTCCCTTCCTCGATCGGGCGGATGATCTCCGGCAGTAAGCGCGGATCATACTGATAGTCCGGGTGCACCATCACCACGATATCGGCGCCCGCCTTCAGCGCTTCCCGGTAGCACGTTTTCTGGTTCGCGCCATAGCCGTAATTCCGGTTGTGCACGAACAACTCGAGGCCCAACTCGCGAGCGATGCGCGCCGTTTCGTCCTTGCTGCCGTCATCCACCAGGATCACCAGATCCACCATATCGCGCGGCAGATCGGCATAGGTCATGTGCAGCGTCTTGGCCGCGTTGTAAGCCGGCATTACGACCACCACTTTGGATCTCGCGCTCACGCTACACTCTCCGGCTGCGCCCGCACGATGAACTGATACGCGAACAGCGTCTTGCGCAGACACGCCAGGCGGAACGACATCCATTCCAGAAACCGCACCGCCGCCGACCCTTCCCACCCCGGAAGAGCCAGGCCCACCGGAACTCCGGATACCCGCGTGTCCTCGATCCGAAAGCCGGCGCGCGCCAGAAGGTCCACCCACCCGTCCCACACGTAGAATTGCAGGTGCGTGCGGTCGAACAGCCCCTTGTCATGCCGTGGAAACCGCCCCATCAGCACGTTCCATCGAAAATACAGGTGTCCGCTGTTCGGCAGCGACGCGATCAGCCGGCCCCCCGGCGCGAGAAGCCGGCGGCAGTCGCGCAGCATCGCGAGCGGGTCGCGCAAATGCTCCAGGACGTCGGCGCAAAGAATGAAATCGAAGGCTCCCTCCAACGCCGGAAGGCCCGCGTCCAGGTCGCCCGCCACAAACCGGAACGAGTCCCCGTGCGGGGTGCCCGGGAGATCGACCCCGGTAACGTCAAAACCGCGGCCAGCCAGGATCTCCGCCAGATATCCTTGGGCGCAGCCGACATCCAGGACGCGGCGGCCGTCGCAGCCCGTCGGAAACTGGCTCAGCAGAAGAACATGGCTGCTGTACGGCCGTCCTTTGAACTGGTAGCGCGGTTCGGCCATCGTGCTCGCCACGGTCATCCGCACCATTATATCCAGCCGCCGGAAACATCACGAGCTATCGCTGTATAACAGCGGGCAGTTTTTCTTGAGGGGGGCGGACCCTAGAAAATAAAGCTCAAGCCGCCGCGGAAGCTGCGCGGCATCTGCACCAGCACAATGGGCTGCCCGTTGGCTGAGGTAAGCGGCAGGTATCCTTGTGCCAGCAGGTTCCGCAGATCCGCCGTGGCTTCCACGCGCCACGGCAGCACCGACAGCCCGGGAATCGGCTGCCGTACGTACAGATTCAATCCCGGGAGCGGCCGGAGGGATTGCGTCGAGTACAGCCATCCCGGCATGACCGCTCGCGGGTTGGCCGTCCACTGATAGCTGGCAATCAATTGCGTCCCCGATGCCGGGACCGTGGCCGCAATGCGCACTGTAGCCGCCTGCTGGTGGCCCGATCGCATCATCGAACGGAGTTCGTCCGGGCTGCCGCTGGTCAAAGCACCTCGGGCCGCCGTCAGCGAGCCCATTGTGCCGTACATACCGGTCGCGCTGAAATGCTCGCCCAGGTTCTGAGTCAGCGCGGCCGTATACCCGGTGCTCTGGTAATTGCCGGCGTCGAAGATGTCATTATTGCCGAACAAATCCGGCAGCAAATCGCCGCTGAACGCGCCATCCGGCGCCATCATGTTGAGCGCCGCGTTGCTGACCGACTCGCGGTAAGTGGAAACCTGCGCTACCCGCGAACCCATCTTTCGCGAATAGCTCAACTCGAGATCCTGGCCGCGTTGCATCTTCGGCTTTCCGGCCAGCAGCGACATCCGCGGGAACAGGCCCAGCGTGTTGAGGTCGCGCTGCAAATCCGATTCCTGAATGGAACCGCCGGCCAAGTCCGGCCGCGCGTTGCCCGACGTGTAGGCGAGCGCCACCTCGCCCTGATCCCCCAGCGAATAGACCAGGCGCGCGTACGGACTGAATGAATTCAGGTGCTCCACAAACGATACGGAATCGAGCGTGAAACCATACTGCAGCGAAAGCTCGTCGGAAATCTGCGCGCGATCGTCGTAACTGGCCGAAACGGAGCGCAGCATCGGCATGCCGGCCTGCGACGCGCTGCCCGGCATGAGAATCTGGCGCATGGTCACCGAGACCTGCGGGCTTGCGCCGCTGGAGTCCCGGCTGTAGCTGGTGCGAAACGCCGCCACCGGTATACCGCTCTGCGAGCCGTATCCCAAGTTCCCGCTCACTTCCAGCATGTTGTTTCCGAAAAGGGAGGTGGCCAACGCGAACGCGGTGCCCAAGTCGGCCTCGCTGCCAATGCCGGTCATCAACGCTCCCTCGCCGGCCGAGAGTTGCAGCAACCCGCGCGTATCGGAAAATACCGACGCGCGTGAGGTCTGCGGCGGCGTTTTGGCCAGCGTCTCGCCGGCAAAACGCAGCACCGGACGCGTCGGCGACGCCGTGCGCAACATCCATTTCCAGTCGTCGGTGATTAACGATCCGTTGTCGACCGGCGGGTACGCGAATTGAATGGAGCTGAACAGCGTATTCAGGCTTACCGCCATTACGCTGCGCATGCCAGGCTGCACCAGGATGTCGCGCTTGATCGCCGGAACGAAACTCGCCAGGGTTACGCGCAGCGAGTAGACATCCGGAAACAGCCCCAGGAATTTAAATTCGCCGCGATCGTCGGTGAGAGCCTTCTCGTACACCCGTTCCTGCCGGTTGTACAGAATCACGGTTGCGCCCATCTGTGGCGACCCCGTTGAATTCGTCACGGTTCCGGTGATCGCGCCCGAAAGTTTGACCGGTTCGGCCGCCGTCGCAAGCGCTGGAATCATCGCCAGGCACGCTACAACCGCGACCAGCAGAACCGTCGATCTGTGCGAACTCAACCTAGCCATCGACGATAGTCACTAATAGCAGGATATCTCCCGCCAACCCCTAATTTACCGTAAATTGGGCGCTGGGTGTCAGCACCTGATTGCGCTTCTCGTCCGTTATCTTTAGATGCAACGTATATTGCCCGGGCGCCAAATCCTTCAGCGGCATCAATTTCTCGACCGTTACCTGGCTGGCAGACGATCCCTTGATCTGGTTTACGTCCTCGGTGAAATCCCAGATCTTCTCGTTGGAGCCGTTCTTGGTCAGCTCATATTCCACCTGCCCGGCCGGCTTGTGGGTTTTGTCATCAGCCTCGAAGTTATAGGCTTTAAAGTAGATACCCATCTTTTCGTCACGCTTGAAGGTGCTTCCCATGCGCGGCCGGACCTTGGAATCGCCGATTACGAAGGGTCCGGAGCCGATGCTGTTGGTCGGCACTTTCTCGAGCAGGTCCGCGAGCACTACGGTGCTGGTTGCGAGTTTGTCCTCCTCCAACCGCGGCACATTCAGCGCCACTTCGTAATTGTTCAGGTTCCCGCCCACCACGTCCTTCGCCACCACATTCAACCGGTAGGTCCCGGGCATCAGAGGAATGGTCTTCTGGTATAGCGATTTGCGCTGACTGAATGCCTGCAGCATATCCGGCGGGCTGTCCACCGTAACGGTGTCTTCAAACGTGTTCACGACGCGCCGCGTCATCGTGGTGACGTGGCCGAGAATATTGACGACGGCCTTCTGCACACCGTCCTTGGATTGAAATTGGAGATCCTTATTATCGAACTGAATCGTAATATTCGCCAGCACCGACGACTCGGTTACCGGGAAAAAATCCGCCTGCAGTTTCATCGGCAGGACGTTGTAGGTGACCCGCGAATTGACCACCGCTTCCAGATCTTTGAACTTCACCACCGGCGGCTTCTGCAGCTTTGTGAATTGGTCCAGCCGCTCAAACTCGTTCATCTTCGCGGTTTGTCCACCGATGGGTGTGGGTAGCAGCGTACCGTCGGTTCTGTTGAACCGGTCCGCCTTATTCGCCATGCCCATTTGCTCGAGAAGGCTGAGGCCCGCGCCGGGAACGCGCGCCAGCGCGTCCTTCTCCGACGGGTCCATCGTCATGCGGTATTCGCCGGTCATCGTGGGATCGACGAACTCGATATTCACGTCGTTGCCAATACCCTCAATGTAGCGGTACCGCCAATCCTCAAATGGATAGGTTGTAGTTTCGCCGCCGCCTTCTTCCGGAGGACGTTCGTATGTTCCGCCTGAGGGATGCTCGTCGCGCTCATCCGGCGGCCCGAACGTGATGTAGATCCGCCCGCGGTCCGTCTTCCATCCGGGAATTCCCGATGCGAAATGCTCGTTGGCGTACGCAATGCGCCGGTAATGCTCTTCCTTAAACTCGTTTTCAACCGTGTCGGGCGTCGGGTCGCGGCGCAGCCAGAACTGTTCGATGAACTGCTCGCGCTCCTCATCCGTCTGCAGGCGTTTGAACGCCGTGCGCTCCTCGTCCGTGATGATGTAGGAGACGTCTTCGTTCAGCCATTTGCGATAAGGAGTCTCCAACTCCTTACGGAGCTTTTCCTCCTTTTTCCGCTTCTCTTTTTCGGTAAGAGGCTTCGCCACCGTCTCGCGGGCCGCCGGAGCCGCCGGCTTCTGGTCCGCCGCGGGCAACAAGACTCCGCCCACCAATACCACCAGGGAACTACCGACTATCCAAAGGCGTGCAGCGGTCATACGGTTCACCACTTCCAGGGACCAATTGTATCGACGTCCTCTATTCTAAATCTCTGAATTTTCAGCGTCAATCCCGTGAAGTCGAGGCACAGGTGTGCACGCCGACGACGGCCGTTGCCGCCAACAGCATCAGCACCGGATCGATCGGGTGCCGGTACCGCGGGAGCGCCAGGGTGAGGTAGTAAGCCCAAGGCAAAACCACCGGAAATACTGCCACTGGAATTAGATAGACGCTTCGGGCGCGAACCATCCGGCCCAAACCCGCCAGCGCCCCCAACGCCACCGCGAGGTTAAATATCAGCACATACCGGAACCAGTTCGACCGTGCTGTTGCGAAATCCTTCAGGGGAGACGCCGAACCGCCCGCCCAAAATGCGACAAACCGGCCGGAGATAAGTGTGAACTCATGACGCGGATGGGCCAGCATATACCGGGTCGCCGCCCGCTCCTTCTCCCGCATGTACGCGATTTCGCCGATTTCGACGTAGTGCCGCCGCTCGGCCGAGTCGTGGATGGGATGTTGTTCCCCTAACCAGATGACGTTGGCTTGCGGATTGTTGCCCACCCACAACTGCAGACCGAGAATCGACCGCAGGGGCACGAAGCTGTGGAAGACCGCGTAATTGCGCACCGTCCAAGGAGCGCAGCACAGCACGACCATGCCGAGGGCTATCGAGGCTGCCGCGGCCTGCCGTTTGGCCCAGGCGGCCCAGGGAAGCAGGATCGGGAGCAGAGCGACGAGCACTGCGTTGGTCATCAATGCGAGGCCCCAGAGCAGCCCGTAACCGGCCCATGCGCGCCGGCTGCGCGATTCCGCCACGGCCAGGGTGGCCCACAAGAGCGATGCACCCAGCAGCGCCGACAGCGATGTCTCCCAGAGACTCTCGTACGTGAGCAGAATGGCGTTCGGAAACACCGCCCACAACCAAGCTGCCCCAGCCGCCAGCCGCACACCGCCGATCCGTTTCGCCGCGCAAAACAGCGGCACGCATACGGCCGTGGAGAACAGAATATTGAGCAGGACTGCGGCGGCGTACGAGTGAAAAGTGTACGGGCCAAAAACCCGCATCACGCCTCCGAGCAGCAGCGGGTACACCGGTGTGGTCCACGCGGTAGGCCCGGTATCGACGCGAAACGGCGAGGCGAAACCACCGCCGGTCGCAATCGAATGCGCAATATTTCCGGATTCAAACAGGAATGGAATAATGCGCAGCGCCTGCCGCGGAAACTGGCTCTGGTAATGCCACGCGAACCCCATACGCAATGCGAGCGCGGCGAACAGGATCAGCGGCAGAGAAGTGGCAGAAACGGCGAAAGACTTGCGGAGATTCGGCATGGAGCTGCAGACCGGCGGCAGGAACGCCGGCGCTACACGCTAGCCGGGCTGCCGGTTTTCGCCAAGGCCAACAGCTTGTCGTCGAACTCAAATGTCGACGTGCGCGGCTTGTGATTGCGCGTGTACCAGCGATAGGTCTCTTTGAGCCCTGTCTCGAACGGCGTCATCTTCACCTTCAACATGCGCGTCACTTTTCCCATGTTTTCGGTGATCGGAGGAAGGTCGAAGTACTCGCCGAAATAATACGGTTCTTCCATGGCGTTGCCGCCGGCCTGCGCGATTAGATCCCGCGGAACGCGCGCCAGAGTGGGATCGGTTCCCGCCACCTTCGCCAACCGCTCGACCAGTTCCGCCTGCGTGCACGGCTTCGGGTCGCCGATATTGAAGGCCTCGCCGACCGAACGCGGTTCATCCAGCACGCGGGCCATCGCCTGGACGAGGTCGGTGACGAAAACGAACTGCATCAGCCGGTGGCCGTCGCCGGGGATCACCACCGGCCGGCCGGCGCGCAAACGGTCCCAGAAGAACTGCTCGCGATAAAACGGATTGCCGGGTCCGTAGATGAATGGCGGCCGGAACGTCACGGCCGGCAGGCCGCTCTGGGTGTGCATGCGGAACAACAGCCGCTCCGAGCCCGCTTTGTGACGCACATACGGGTTCGCGTGATAATCGGGCGCCAGCGGATCGCTTTCCTTGTGGTTCAGCCCATCGCCGTACGCTGCGACGCTCGACATGAAAATATAGCGGCTCAGCCAGTCGCCGCTCACTGCGCGGACCGTGGCTTCGATTTGCGCGGCCGAGGTGCCGCGCTCCCAGTCATACACGTTGTCGTAAACCGCTTCGAATCGGCGGCCTGACAGCACGCGCGCTAAAGACTCGGCGTCATTGCGGTCCGCCATCAAGTTTTCGACCCGCCGGCCGAAGTCGTGCTTCGACTTGCGATGCAGAACGGCGACATCGTGGCCGGCCTTCAGTAATTCTTCCACCAGGGGCCGCCCGATGAACAAGGTCCCCCCGATGACCAGTACTTTCATACCTCTCCTAGAGATTAGACGCGCCACGACGCCGGAAAGCCGCCGCATTGGGGCATCTTTCAAAAGATACTGCGATTAGTCGTAATATTCCAGCCCCAAATGCGTGATCAGGCTTTCCCCTCGCATCCAACGCAACGTATTTTTCAGTTTCATCAACTGGATGAAAATGTCGTGCTCGGGGTAGACCTCCGGCGCATGCATTGGTGCTTTGAAATAGAATGACAGCCATTCCTGTACGCCGCGCATTCCCGCCCGCTGCGCCAAGTCCATAAACAGCACAATATCCAGCACCAGCGGCGCGGCCAGGATGGAATCGCGGCACAGAAAATTGATCTTGATCTGCATCGGGTAGCCCAGCCACCCGAAAATATCGATGTTGTCCCAGCCCTCTTTGGCGTCCCCGCGCGGCGGATAGTACTCGATGCGGACTTTGTGATAGAAGTCCCGGTACAGATCCGGATAAAGCTGGCCTTGCAGGATGTACTCCAGCGCGGAAGACTTGCTGACTTCTTTCGACCGGAACGAACCGGGGTCGTCCAGCACTTCGCCGTCGCGGTTTCCCAGAATGTTCGTCGAGAACCAGCCGTTCAGCCCCAGCAGGCGCGATTTCAACCCCGGCGCGATCAGCGTCTTCATGAACGTCTGGCCGCTCTTGAAATCCTTGCCGGCGACGGGCAGGCTCCGCTCCCGAGCCAGTTCCAGCAGCGCCGGCATGTCGGTAGTCATGTGCGGCGCGCCGTTCGCATAGGGCACGCCGGATTTGAGCGCGGCGTAGGCGTAAATCTGACTCGGCGAAATTTCCGGATCGCTCTTCTGCAGACCACACTCGAAATCCTTGAGCGTGGCGTGCACCGCAGCGGGCTGGCGGAAGACCTCGGTGGATCCGCACCAGATCATCGTCATGCGCGAGACGCCGGTGCGCTCCTTAAAGCGCCGGATATCGTCCATTACCATCTCGGCATGCTCCATCTTGGAGCCCTTCGGCTTGATGTTGGGACCATTGAGCCGCTTGACAAATTCCTGGTCGAAGACCGCCGGCATCGGCTTGACGGCGGAAAGCGGTTCCTTGAGTTGTTCGAGCAGCGACGTCTCGAGCACGCCGGCCTTGACGGCCGCTTCGTAGGGGTTGTCTTCAAAGATGTCCCAGCCGCCCACCACGATATCTTCCACGCGGGCCAGCGGCACGAAATCGCGAATCGCCGGGCTGCGCCCTTCCGTCCGCTTGCCCAGGCGGATGGTTCCCAGTTGCGTCAGCGAGCCGATGGGTTTGCCCATGCCGCGCTTGATGGCTTCCAGCCCCGCCATGAACGTGGTGGTTACGGCCCCCATGCCGGGGATCAGAATACCCAACTTGCCGTCGGCGGGCGCAATCCGGACGTTCTCGTTTTGCGGCAACTTAACGTATCTCCATGTGAATGATAATGATATAATACCAACTTCAATGCGAGAGCGCGCGTCCAACACTCTCACTACGATTGTGGTCGACGACGAGCAGCTGGCGTGTGACGAAATCTCATACCTGCTCAAGGACTTTCCCGACGTGGATGTGGTCGCGACCGGCACCAATGGGTTGGAGGCCCTCGACCTGATCCAGAAGCTGGAGCCGGACCTGGCCTTTCTCGATGTCCACATGCCGGGCTTGGATGGGATGGGGGTGGTGCGGCGGCTGCGCGAGGCAGGCATCGATCCGCCCGGCTTTATTTTCGTAACGGCCTACGACCAATACGCCGTCGAGGCGTTCCGGCTCGAGGCGCTCGATTATCTGCTCAAGCCGATCGAAAAAGCGCGGCTTGCCGAAACCATCGAGCGCGCGCGCCGCACCATCCAGGACCGCCGGGCGCCCGAAATCCCCGTGGTCAACGGGGTTGCCGCCAAGACCACTCCGGCGCCGCGCAGCAAGTTGTTGGTTCGCGCCAACAACCGGAATTTCATCGTCGATGCGAACGACGTCATCTACGCCACCATCGATAGCGGCCTGATTACGCTGGTCACGACGAACCTGGAAGGCCAGTCCAACTACCGCACCATCGAGGATCTCCAGACCAGCCTCGACCGCGAGATGTTCTGGCGCGTGCACCGTTCCTACCTGGTCAACATCAACCGGATCAAGGAAGTGGTGCCGTGGTTCAAGTCGAGCTACCAGCTCCGCATGGACGACAAGAAGCACACCGAGATACCGGTAAGCCGCGTCCAGACGCGCCGCCTCCGCGAACTGTTCAAGCTGTAGCGGCGCCGGCCGCACCGGGGCTCCCATTGCGGTCACCGGCCTCACCTTCCATTTGCGCGGTAAGTGACTACGAGACCTGCCGCGAGTGCATCTGCACCCCGGCTCTGCCGAAATCGAACTCGAGCGCCCAGGAACTCGCCACGGCGTTGCCATCTTCGGTCGGCGGCGTGAATTTCCAGCGCCGCGCCGCCTGCAGGGCGGCCGTCGCGAAATAGCGGCTCACGCGCGGCGTGTCGAGTTTCGTTGCGACAACGTTGCCCATCGGATCCACCTTTACCGCGACGCGCACCCGGACTCGGCCGTCGATTGTCTCCAGCGCCTTCGCCGCCACGTCGGGCATCGCTTCGTGCTCGACTTTCCCGCGCATCCGCTTGGGCGGCGCGGCCTCCCGCTTCTCCGGCGGCGGAGCCGGTGCCGACGTTTCCGGCTGCGCGGCAGTCGCGGGCGCCGCGGGCGGAGCTTCCGAGGCCGGGCGCGATCGGAAAAATACGGAGCCTATTGCCACCAGAATCGCGAGAACCCCTACGATGAACGCCGTCGTGCTTCGCTTGCGAATCGTGGCTTGCGGTTGCGCTATAGCAACCGGCGCTTCCGCCCGTGGGGGCATAATGGGCTCCACCGGCGCCCGGCCCGCCAGCCGGTCGGAAATCTGCGAGACCGTCCACCTTCGCTGGGGATCGCGCCGCAAACAGTGGCTCGCGATATCGCGAAACGCAGGCGGCAGCGTCGCCGGCACCGGCGGTTCACCGTCGCTGCCGGCCCCGGGTAAATGCTGCGTCAGCATTTCGACCAGCGTCATTCCCAGGGACCAAACATCACTTGCCGGCGCAAGGCGTCCTTCAGCAATTTCCGGCGCATCGTACGGAGTTGGCGTCTCGGGCCGGCCCGCCGCTTCGTCGCTGCGCCGCAGCCCATCGCTCGAGATCTTGAGCTTCTCGCCGACGGACATGATGTTAGCCGGTTTGATGTGCCCGTGCACCAGCCCGCGCGCATGCAGGTAAGCCAGCGCGTCCAGGACCGGCGCCAGCGTCTCGCGGGCCTCCTCTGCCTCGAGTGCTCGCTCGGGGATGAAGCTGGCGAGAACCTCATCCGCCAGTTCCATCACCACATACCATACCGGCGTGCCGTCCAATTGCCCGCGGCCGGCGCGGTAAATCGGCAGCAGATGCGGATGCGACAGCTCCACGCCCGGCTCGCTCCGCCGCTCGCCTACCCGGAGTTTAATGGCCGCCTTGTTTCCCCGGAATTCGGTCGCGAATACGCCGCTGTGTTCGCTTCCTCCCAAATACCGGCCCAGACGGCACTCCCCGTCGATTACCTGCCCTTCCCACTGCGCCCAGTTTGTCGTCATTTCGTGGGCAGCCGGAAACGGCCCGTCACCGGGGTCTCCGACCTGCCTGTCAGTTCGAGCTGTGTCCGTGATTCCCACCCTGCGCCGCGACGCGGTCCTTCAGCCACGCCACAATCATCGGCTCCAGTTCGGCATTTTTCGCGAACATCGGCACGCCGTGCTCGGTGCCGTTGTAAATCTTCACGGTCGAGTGGGGGTTCTTTGACGCCCCGACCACTTCCTGGATTCCCATCGCCGCGTTGGTGTCACCGGCGCTGGCCGCGCCGAATACCGGCACGCCCGAGGTCGTGAGGTACGCTCGCGTAGCCTCCGTCGCTTGTCCGGAGAGCAGCATGAGTGCCTTAATCTCATGATGGCGCGCCGCCAGGTCTGAAGATTGGGTCACGCCGCAACTGGCTCCGCCCGCCGCCATGCGCGCTTTGTCCACGCCCTTCTGGCTCGTGAGAAACGCATACGCTGCATCCACATCGCCCGGCCACTTTTGCTGCACCATCGCGCGCCGTTCCGACGCATCCGCCGGCCGCCCTCCGCCGCTCTCGCCATATCCGCGAAAATCCACCGTGAGCACGTGAAAGCCGGCGCGCGCCAGATCCTGGGCCAGCCCGTCCCATGCGTGCCGGTCCATATTACACTGATGCAGCAGAATCATCGCCGGCCCCGGCTGCCCGGGGGAAAAATACGATCCTTTCAAGTTCGTTCCATCGGGCGCTTTGATGTCTACTTCCCTCTTCTGGATTTCTCCCGTCCAACCCAGCGACACGCTCAGCGCGGCCGTCATCGCAAGCGTCACCAGTTTCATAGAGCCCTCCGTTGGCAGCCATTATAGCGCCGTCTCCGGTATCGTCCGCGCGCCGATTGATATAGAATGTTCCACCGTATGCGCTTGCAAATCCTTCGCATTTGTATCCTGGTGGCCGGCCTCGCCGGCGCCCAGACCAAAGTGACTCCCGAGAGCGTGAAGCTCGTGGGCGACCGCTTCAAACCGCTCAAGTACGACGAAATGACGCCGGAGCAGAAGACCATGGTCGAGCACATGCTGTCGGGCGAGCGCGGCGGCATGGGCGGTCCCTTCAACGTCCTGTTGCGCAGCCCCGAAATGGGCGATCTCGGCCAGCAGCTCGGCGCCCGCATGCGATTCCACAATTCGCTGCCCGATAACGTCCGCGAGACCGTGATTATCCTGACCGGCCGATGGTGGATGGCGCAATACGAATGGATCGCGCACAAGCGCCTGGCGCTGCAAGCCGGGGTGAGCCCCGCAGTGGTCGACGCCATTGCCGCCGGCAAGCGCCCCTCGGGCCTCGATCCGAAAATGGAAGCCGCCTACAACTTCATCACCGAGCTGTACAAAACGCGCCAGGTCAGCGACGCGACCTTCGCCGCGGCGAAAGCGCAATTCGGCGAGCGCGGCGTCGTCGACATGATCGGCCTCAGCGGGTGGTACGACATCGTCTGCAAGGCTCTCGACGTCGACCGTTACCCGCTCGCCGCGGGCGCCAAGCCCGAACTCAAGCCGTTAGCCAACCCGTTCCCGTAGGTCTCCGACGTGACCGGACGCTACTCGTAATACTCCGGCGCAATCTTCCGGGTCTTGCCGGCCGTCGCATCGTGCTGAATCCACAATTGCGCGTGATTCTGTTTGATAAATGCTTCCATCGCCGCGCGGCTCCGGAAGGTCTCGTCCTGGTTGAAATCAAACGAGGGCGCCTTGTGCGCCGCAATTTCTTCCGGGTAGTGATATAGATCGCCCGAAAGCAGCACCGGGCCTGTCTTCGCCAGCTTGAGGAACAGTGACTGGTGCCCCGGGGTATGTCCGGGCGTAAACTTGATCACCACCGTTCCGTCGCCGAACACGTCATGATCTTCATTCTTGAGGATCGTGGTCTTGGCGTTCTTGAGCTCGCTGTACATCGCGGAATTCGGCGCGCCCGGTCCTTTCTTCTCATTCGCGGGCCGCTCCGCGAACATGGCGTCGCGCTCTACTTGCTGCACCAGCCATGTCGATGTCTTCGCGAACGCGTTCGCGTTGGCCACGTGATCGGTGTGATAGTGCGACAGCGCCAGATACGTAATGTTGGCCGGCGTATACCCGATCGCCGCCAGTTGCGGCAGCAGAGGCCGTGTCACCGTGAACGCTCCCTGTTTGGTCGGCGTGCCATCGGTCTTCACCAGGTTGTCCGGAATCTCGCCGGTGTCCCACATCAGCGTCCCGCGCGGATGCACGATCAGAAAGCATGGCGTCACCATATCGGTGGTTGCCAGGTCTCCATCCTTGAAGCCGAAGCCGGCTCCGCTCACGCCGGTGATGACGCCGCAATCCAACACGTACAGCCGAACCGATTTCACCACCGCAGGCCGTGGGGATTGCGCCTCGCTCAGGGGCAGTATCGCCAGTGCGCCGAGAGCCGCCGCGGACATCAAACGCAGAATTCGATCGAACATGCGCATCAGCATACCACCGCCGGCGATTCCGTAACCGCGAGCACATCGTACTAGGCGGCGGCTCGACGTGCCCACAGGCTTCAGCCGATAAGATGAGGCGGTGAGCCTGTTTAACCTGAGCAAGCTCTGGCCCGAGTTGCGTGTTGCCGCCGAGCGCTTCATCACGGGGCTGGTCATTCTCATCGGCTTCTGGATTGCCGCCAAAATCGCCGAATACCTGGTTTGCCGCATCCGCAGGCGCATGCCTCATAACGCGCCTTTGCTCGCGTTGCTGGGCCGCATGACCAAAATCGCGATCGTGATCGTCGGCTTCGCCACCGCGCTGGGCACGATGGGCATCAATGTGTCCGCGCTCGTCGCGGGTCTGGGCCTGACCGGCTTCGCCCTCGGATTCGCTTTCCGCGATGTCCTCTCCAACCTGCTGGCCGGGATTCTTCTGTTGCTCTTCCGCCCATTCGGTATCAACGATCAGATTTCCGTCTCCGGCCTGGAAGGCCGCGTCGTCAACATTGACCTGCGCTACACGGTTCTTCAACAGCCCGATAAAACCGTGCTGATCCCGAATTCCAATCTGTTCACCAATCCCATCCTCGTGAACATGAAAGGGTCGCCACCACCGGCGGCCTAAACGCAGCGCGAAAACCGGTATACTGACAGGCCTATGATCAAAGTCAGCGTGTTCTATCCCCATAGCGAAGGCGCCCGCTTCGACATCGACTACTACCGCGACCGCCACATGCCCCTGGTACAGAACCGAATCGGCGCCGCTTGCAAAGGAATCGCCGTCGAGCAGGGGATCGCGGGCCCAACTCCGGGCTCCAAGCCGGCATTCATTGCCATGGGCCACATCTATTTCGATTCCGTCGAGGCATTCCAGGCCGCCTTCAGCGCGCATGCCGCCGAATTCATGGCCGACGTTCCCAACTACACCAACATCCAACCGAGTATCCAGATCAGCGAAGTCGTGATCGCCGGCGAACGCGCCGCCAGCGCCTGACGCCGCGTCCGCACGCCCATGCAGCCGGCGCGCGAATCCGAACTTCCCCGCAGTCTCGGCCTCGTCGATTCGGTCGCGATCGTTGCCGGCACCATGATCGGCTCCGGCATCTTCCTGGTGCCGAATCTGGTGGCGCGCAATCTCACTTCGGCCGCCGCCATCCTCGCCGTCTGGGTCTTCACGGGGATTCTCTCGTTTTTCGGCGCTCTGGCTTACGCGGAGCTCGGCACTATGATCCCTGCCACCGGCGGGGAATACGTTTACCTGCGCGAATGCTACCCCCCGCTCTGGGCCTTTCTGTGCGGCTGGACCCTGTTCTTCACTACGCTTACTGCGAGCGTTGCCTGGCTGGCCATCAATTTCGCCACCTACCTCGGCTATTTCATTCCGCTTACGCCACTGCTCCGCACTATCGTCGCGCTCACGCTAATCGCCGGGATCACGGGAGTGAACTATCGCGGCGCGAGCGTCGGTGCGGACGTGCAAAAGATCTTCACATTTCTAAAGCTCCTCGGGCTCGCCATCCTGATTGGCGGCGCGTTCTGGAATCCCGGGCATCCCGCCCAGTCCGTTGCGCCCGCACCGTTTTCTTTCTCCGGTTTCGGCGTGGCCATGATTTCCGGTGTCCTCGCCTACGATGGCTGGGTGGCTCTCAGCTTCGTTGCTGGTGAAGTCCGCCATCCCAAGCGCACCCTGCCGCTGGCGCTCGCTTTAGGAATCGCTGTTGTGATGTCGGTCTATGTCCTCGCCAACGTTGCTTACCTCCAAGTCCTCACGATTCCCGAGATCGCCGCCAGCGAGCGTGTTGGCGCGCAGGCAGCGGAACGCGCTCTGGGCCCGATCGGCGCATCTCTGGTTACCATCACCGTGCTCCTGTCGATCGTCGGCTCGGCGAATGGCTGGACCATGACCTCCCCGCGCATGTATTTCGCGCAATCCCGCGATGGCCTCTTCCCCCGAGTCTTCGGCAAAATCCATCCGCGGTACCAGACGCCGCATTTCTCGATTGTCCTGTTCGGCGCCTGGTCCGCGCTGCTGGTCCTCACCGGCACATACGAAACGTTGGCTTCCTTCGCCATGTTCGCCGCGTGGGTTTTCTACGGCCTCACTGCCGCCGGTGTTCTGGTGTTGCGCCGCCGCTATCCCGATCGCCCGCGGCCTTACAAGATGTGGGGATATCCCATCACGCTTCTTTTATTCCTAGCCGTCGCAGTAGGATTTGTCGGGAACACATTCCGCGCCACTCCCGGCCCGGCCCTCGCCGCTACTCTCATCATGGCCGCCGGCATCCCGGTATACTTCGTCTGGAAGCGCAAATGACCGACGACCTGCTCGCCTGGCGCAAAGAATTCCCCATTCTGGCGCGCACCGTTTATCTCATCAGCCACTCGCTAGGCGCCATGCCGGCGCGTACTCGTGACAACCTCGCGGCTTACGCCGACGCCTGGGCCACGCGCGGCATCCGCGCCTGGGAGGAAGGTTGGTGGGAAATGCCCGTGCGCGTCGGCGATTTGATCGGCCGGGTTATTGGCGCCGGGCCCGGCGAAGTGGTCATGCACCCGAACGTCTCGGTGTGCCAGTCAATCGTGCTCTCCTGCTTCGATTGGGTCGGCCGCCGGAACAAGATCGTCACCGAGGACCTGAACTTTCCATCGAATCTCTACATCTATCGCGAGCTAGAGCGTACGGGCGCGCGCCTCGTGACCGTGCCCTCGCCGGACGGCATCACGGTTCCTTTGGATAAACTGCTCGCCGCCATTGACGAAGAGACTCAGCTCGTCTCGGTTTCGCACGTGATTTTCCGCAGCGCCTATCTCCAGGATCTCGCCGCCATTGCGCGCCGCGCCCATGAAGTCGGAGCCAAAATCATCGCCGATATCTATCATTCCGCCGGCACGGTGCCGTTGAACGTGCGCGCGCTCGGGCTCGACTTCGCCACCGGCGGCTCAGTCAAATGGCTGTGCGGCGGCCCCGGCGCCGGCTACCTCTACGCCCGCCGCGACGTGTGGAGCCAGATGCGCCCCCGGCTCACCGGCTGGATGGCGCACAGAGCCCCGTTCGCGTTCGATTCCGGCGCCATGGATTACGCCGACGATAGCTTCCGGTTCCTCAACGGCACACCGGCCATCCCTGCTCTTTACGCGGCCCGCGCCGGCTATGAAATCATAAACGAGGTCGGCGTCGAGCGGATCCGCGCCAAGTCGATGCGCCAGACCGCGCGTCTGATCAACCTCTCTCAGGAGGCCGGCTTCGCCGTTCGCTGCCCGGTCGACCCGTGCGACCGCGGTGGAACCGTCGTCATCGACCTGCCGCGCGCCGACGAAATCACCCGCGAACTCGCCCACCGCGATTTTCTGGTCGATTACCGTCCCGGCGCCGGCATTCGCATCGCGCCTCACTTCTACACCGCCGACGACGAACTCGACCAGATCATCCGGGAAATCCGCGCGCTCCGGTAGCGCCGGCTTACTGAACGAATCCCCGCTCGCGATAATACTTCATCGCGCCCGGATGCATCGGAATCACCTTGCTCGCGGCGACCGTCTGCGGATCGTAGTACCAAGGCTCGAGCTGGACCTGAAACAGCTGACGATGTTCATCGAGGGCCTTGGCTACCGTATAAGCGAACTCGTCCGGAGCGTCGTCCCTAACATAAATAAGATGATTCGGGCGCATCACCGTCCGGATCGGCCGGTCCACGCCACGAAAAAGCGCCAGCGGCAAAATCGCCGGCTCGTATCCGGGGACCTGCGCGAGCCTCGCCAGCAGAGGCTCTTCCATGTCGAGGAATACCAAGTCATTCAACTGGCTGGCTTCATACCACGATCGCTGCTCCGGCGTGTTCGCCAGCAGCCCGGTCCCGATAAAGACATCTGCGGAAGCGCGCTTCTCTCGCGAAATCCGGGTCGGCCCCAATCCCTCCGGCGGCATGATGCCGCCGCCTTTCGCCTTCAGGTCTTCGATCTTGATCCCGTAGTAGTCGAAAATAATGTCGTTGCCGCCGACGATCCATGTCGGTAGAGTGCGCTCCTTGATTTGCCGCAGGTTCGTGATCCCTGATTTCCGGCTCGCCGCCGCCAGCATGTACGTAGTCGTGCGGACCACCGCAACCACTCGATAGTTCCGGCGCTGCTTGTGGTCCCTGGCATAAGGTCCCGTCCCATTCCAGGCGTCGATCAGATTGGATTCGCTGGTCGCGCTGATGTCCGGCACGGCATCCGGCGGCGGCTCGATGTATTCAGGATTGCCGAGGGCCGCATCCGGCGGCATAACCGGCTTGGTCTTGTCCGCCATTTCCCGCGGCCCGAAATTCGACCAGCATACCCAGCAGATGTTGGTCTCGTATCCGTAAAACCGGAGCGCGTCGGCCGTTACCTGGGCCAGAATGCCCCAGGGGCAGGCTTTGCAGGCGCCCGCGAAAACCGGCTTCCGGGCCGCTATCGTGGCCGACACCGCCGGCGCCCGCGGGTTCTGAGCGCGCGCTGGAAACGAGCTCAGCGCCAAAAGAAAAACCAAGCAAACCAACGGCCGACCCTTCACCGCCATATACGCTCCGCAAGGGATTCTATCACTGCGCCGTGCGATGGCTGCCGGCCGGCACGCGCCGCGGATGCGGCCCCACCACTTCCATGCCAAACGCCGCCATGGCTCGCACCGCGTCCTCCGGCGTCTTCGGCGCCAGCTCAAACATCCGCTCGAACCCGCCCGGGGTATTCATCACCAAAAAACGGGCTTGCGGCGAATCGATGCTGAACGTGTGCGCGATCCCGCGCGGGAACGACATAAACCCGCCGGCCTGCGCCCGATAATCCGCGCCTCCCGCGTGGAAGGTCATCTCCCCTGCTATGACGAACAGCCATTCGTCTTCGTATTTATGGATGTGCAGCGGCGGTTCTTCGCCGGGTTGCATGACTACTTCGGTAATGCCGATGCCGGGGTCTGATGCCTTCAGCATAATCGTCGAGGTAAACCAGGTCATCGGCGTTCCGGCCCCCGCCGCCAGAGCATACGGGGGATTGGTCTGCGTCTCTGTCATAATTTGCGTCCTCTGTCTCATTATGAGACTTGTGTCTCATAATGAGAATAAAGTATCATAAGCTCAATGGCCGGTCAAGAGGTTTCCAGCAAGGACGGGAAGGGCCGCGAATCCCAGAAAAACCGCACCCGCAAGGAACTCGTCGCCGCCGCGAGCGAGTTGATGCGCGCCGGCCGCCACCCGACGGTCACGGATGTTGCCGAAGCCGCCGGTATCTCGCGCGCGACCGCCTACCGTTACTTTCCGACCCAGGAACTGCTCTGGGCCGAGGTCGCGCTCTTCGCCGTCGGCGGCCCGCTGATTCCGCCGGCCGCCGAAACCGCTTCTGTGCCCGAGGCCGTCGGCCGCCTGGTTCGCCGCGTCGGAGAATGGTCCTTCAGCAATGAACAGCCCTTGCGCACCATTCTCCGCCTCTCGCTCGATGCCGCAACCGGCGTCCGCCGTCCCGGCCACCGCCGCGAATGGATCCAGGAAGCCCTCGCGCCCGCGCGCCACGAAATCGATCCCAAGACGTATGACAAGCTTTCGAAGGCTCTCACTCTGCTGCTCGGCATCGACCCCGTCGTGGTGATGAAAGACATCGCCGGCGCGTCGCGCGAACAGGCCCTCGACGCGCTCGAGTGGAGCGCGCGTGCGCTCGTCGAAGCCGGCCTCGCCGCGCCCAAGCACCGCCGCAATCGGTAAGCCCGCGCGGTTTTTTCAAGTACCCTCACCCTTTGACAACCAGGACCCCCAAGGTTAGACTGACAGGCGGTCGATTCTAAGAGGGGAACCCGGGTGAAAGGAGCCTCTGTATGATGCATTTCACGTTGAATTCGCGCGGGTATTTCGCCGTTTCCGCGCTCACGCTGGGCGCGCTGGCCGCGCTTCCGGCACGCGGCGCCGACACCGTCGCGCAGCCCACGTTCGCCAAAGACGTTGCTCCCATTCTTCAAGAAAAGTGCCAGGAGTGCCACCACAAAGGTTCCATGGCGCCCATGTCCCTGGTCACCTATGAAGAAACCCGCCCCTGGGCCAAGGCCATCCGCGAGCGCGTCGTCACGCGCCAGATGCCGCCGTGGCATATCGACCCGACCGTCGGCGTCAAGAAGTTCAAAAACGACATGTCGCTTTCGCAGGCGCAGATCGACACGATCGCCCGCTGGGTCGATGACGGCGCGCCCGTCGGCAATATAAAAGATCTGCCGGCTCCGAAGACGTGGCCGGCCGCCGACGAGTGGAAAGCCGCCAAGGAACTGGGGCAGCCCGATCTCGTCATCAAGTCCGAACCGTACACCATGGCCGCGCATCACCAGGACGTCTGGTGGCGCCCGCTCTCCGATATTCCGCTCACCGAAGCGCGCTGGGTAAAGGCCGTCGAAATCCGGCCGAGCACGCTCGCCGCGCGCAAGACCACGCATCACGCGGTCGCGTATCTCGCGCAGGACGATCCCGATTCCATCATGCCCAACACAACGGCGGAACTGCGCGGGCGCGCGATGCTGATGGAATGGGCGATCGGCAAGGGCTACGATCTCTACCGTCCCGACACCGGCAAGCTGATTCTGCCCGGTTCGAAAATCTCCTGGGACATACACATTCACGCGGTCGGCGAGCAGATCGAGGACCAGGTGGATCTCGGCATCTGGCTCTATCCCAAAGGCCAGGAGCCGAAGTATCGCACGTACCTGACGCCCTTCCAGGCGGTGAAGGGCTCCGACCGCGGCCGGATTGTCGACATCAATCCCAACTCGATCGCCGAATTCCAGAACTACACGGTGCTGCCGCGCCCCGCGATTCTCGAGAACTTCCAGCCGCATATGCACCTGCGCGGCAAGGCCATGGAAGTGGAAGCCATCCTGCCCGACGGCAGCACGCAAGTGATCAGCTACGTCGGCAAGTTTAATTTCAACTGGATGACGAACTACATCTACGACGATGACGCCGCGCCCGTGCTGCCGAAGGGGACGATCATCAAAGTGACCGCGTGGTACGACAACACGCGCGCCAATCCGAACAATCCCGATCCCGACCAGTGGGTGGGCTTCGGCGACCGCACCGTAGACGAGATGGGCCACGCGTGGATGAACGTCACCTACATCAGCGACGAAGACTACAACGCGTGGGCCGCCAAGCATGGCAGACAGCAAGTCAGCAGCGTGCGCTAGACATGTTCAGGCATTCCTGGAAGATCCTGCTGCTTGCCGCCAGCAGCCTAGTCTGGGGGCAGTTGCCGCTTGAGCCGCGGCACGAATCCGGCGCCGGCGTTACCGGCGCGTTCGAAGGCTGGTTCAAGAATCCGGACGGAAGCTTCAGCCTGCTGCTCGGGTATTTTAACCGGAACACGGATCAGGAACTCGACGTTCCGATCGGGCCGAACAACCGGATCGAGCCGGGCGGCCCCGATCAAGGCCAGCCGACGCACTTCCTTCCCGGCCGCCAGTGGGGCTTGTTCGCCATCAAAGTGCCGGCCGATTTCGGTGACAAGAAGCTCACCTGGACGCTTGTCGCCAACGGCCAGACCATGGTGATTCCCGCCGATCTGAAGAACGACTACGAAATCTCGCCGTTCGAAGAAGCCGCGGTGCACAATACCCCGCCGATTCTCAGCTTCGACGAGCATGGTATTGGTGTGCAGGGCCCGCAGGGCTTGACGGTGAACCGCACCGCCAAAGTCGGCGTGCCGCTGCAATTGACAATCTTCCCGTCCGACGACGCCAAGCTGACGACGTCCTCGGGGGCGCCGCCCCGGAATCTAGGCGGGCCGGTAATGCTGACCTGGAGCAAATATCGCGGACCCGGGGCTGTCAAGTTCTCAAACGCGAAGCCCGCTGTGGAAAAGATCGAGCGCAAGGATATCCACGAAGCGTTCACGGGCAAGTCGACCACCACCGCGACGTTCACTGAGCCTGGCGAATACGTGCTCAACGTGACCGCCAACGATTACTCGGGCGAAGGCGGCGGCGGATTCCAATGCTGCTGGACGACCGCGAAGGTCAAGGTTACCGTTCAGCCGTAACGGTCACGCGGAACAATTCGCGAGGGTCGGCATGGTGCTGCAAGCTGTACCGGCCGGCACCGAGGACTCGATCGAACACGTTGCGGATCACGGGCTCGAGCGATGCCCACGTGGCCTCCGTATTCGGGGCCAGCCCGCGATCATTGACCGCCACCTCCCAGCCATTGCGATCGAAATGCAGCTTGCCGGCGAACTCCGGTTCCTGCTCGAGCAGAGCCGCCGCCCTTTCGGCGGACTGAACGGCCTGAGCCAGACGGTCTTCCACCGCGCCGTTGAGCGCCGTGCGGCGGTTATAAACCAGTCCGAGCCTTCCCTTGCCCTGATCGAGGCCGTAGATTGCCTCGTGACACACCAGAATGATCCCGGGGCCCGAAGGGACGTGCTCATAGTCGGAGACGTCGATCATCATCTCGGGAAGGCGCTTCTCCTGAATCCACCGGTGAAAGACCGGAACGGCATCACCAAGGCGCGGACGGCTTTCCGGCGTGGCCATCAGCTTGACGCGAAAATGCTGGATCTCCATCAGGCGAGCACCGCCACCTTTTGCGCGCTGACCCGGCCGTAAAATGCGTGCGCGGCCTCAATGAAGAGCTGAGCTTCTTCAATCAAGCGGTGCGCCTTCTCCGCGTCGTAGGGCTGGCTGCGCTGTTCATGCGCGGCGAAGTAATACTGCGCAAACTTGCCGCCAACGAACGGATCGAAGAACACCTCGTTGTCGTAAAAATCGCGCTTAAATGCCGCGAAAACCCCTTCGGCGGTGGGCTCAAAACGATGCATGCGCCACGCCAGCAGCGCTTGCGCGGCGTTGCGCATCGATTCATAGGCGGTGCGAGCCGCCTTGGCGATCTCGCCTGCTTCGAGCGCGAGCTGCGCCTCGAAGGCTTCCCGCTCGCAGGCGGTCAGCTGGAATTCGATCGGGGTGACGACCTCGCCGGCGCACTCGCCGATGCCGATGTCGCCGATCGTGTACTCCCGCGCATCGGACCAATCGACGTAAAAGTTCGGATCGGTGTCATGCGGCGGCACGTACCCCAAGTCGTCGATCATGGCCTTCAGCGCGGCCTTGCCAATGCGCTTGGCGTAGCTATGGAACGTCTCGCCGGCCTGCCGGTCGGCCACGTATCGAGAAGTAATGCGGTCCACAACCTCGGGGATACGCTTGGACGGGATGGCG
Organism: Bryobacteraceae bacterium; assembly: GCA_035295805.1. Lineage (GTDB taxonomy): Bacteria > Acidobacteriota > Terriglobia > Bryobacterales > Bryobacteraceae > PSRJ01. Next base: position 29,708 of record DATGII010000110.1, read on the forward strand.
CCGATCGCCAACCCGTACGCGCCGGCGTTGGACTCCCACTTTCCTCCCAGCACCACCTGGAAATGCGGGACGGTGTAACCGTTCTTGGTGCGGTTCATGCCGTAGAAGCCGAGATCGGCCACATGATGCTGGCCACAGGAATTGAAGCAGCCGCTGATCTTGATGTGCAGCCCGCGAATCGCTTCCTCGAGCTCGTAACCTTTCGCCACCAGACGCGAGCGCAGTTCGGCGGCCAAGCCCCGCGAGGAAGAGATACCCAGCTTGCAGGTATCGGTGCCGGGGCACGACACTACATCCACAATGGTGCCGGCGCCCGGCTGCGCCAGTTCCGCGGTTTTCAGATCGGCGTACAACGCCGGCAGGTCCGCCTCGCTCACCCAGCGCAGCACGATGTTCTGTTCGGCCGTGGAGCGCACCGTCTCTTTCGTGTAGCGACGCGCGATATCGGCCAGCGCGCGCAGCTGATCGGAGGTAATATCGCCGAGCGGCAGCGTGATCGTGACTGTGCCGTAGCCCGCCTGTTTTTGCTGGTAGACGTTGCTGCGGCGCCAGCGCTCGAAATCGGAATCGGCCGGACCTGAGATCTGCAGCAGTGCCGCCGGCCGGCCGGCGTCTTCGCGATACGCGGCCACATCTTTCAGGTAGCCGGTCCAGCGCGCTTCCGGCGTCAATGCCTTGCGCTCTTCCATTACCAGGCGCTTGAATTCATCAAGCCCGATCTTCTGGATAACGAATTTCAGGCGCGCGGTGTTGCGGTTCTTCTTCTCGCCCAGCCGCGCGAAGACGCGGCAGATCGCCTGGGTCAGCGGGAGCATCTCTTCTTCGGAGACAAAATCGGACATCAGCTTGGCCTGCTGCGGAACGGTGCCGAGGCCGCCGCCGACATAGAAGGCGAAGCCGCGCTTGCCGTCCTGAATTTTGGCAACGGCGCCGATGTCGTGAATGTGAGCCAGGGCGCACGCTTCCTCCGCGCAGCCGGAAAACGAGATCTTGAATTTGCGCCCGAATTCCTGCGTATCCGGATGGCCGATCAGGTGCCACGCGAGCGCGTGAGCGTAGGGTGTGACGTCAAAGGCCTCGGTGCGGCAGACACCCGCAATGGGGCAGCCGGTGACATTGCGGAGCGTATTCCCGCAGGCTTCCCGCGTGGTTATGCCGACCGCGGCAAGGCGGCGCATGATGGCCGGGGTGTCTTCGATATGGATGAAGTGCAGCTGAAAATCCTGGCGCGTGGTGACGTGCGCGATGCCGTCGGAGTATTCCTCGGCGAGCTGTGCGAGCGTTTCGAGCTGCGTGGCGTTGAGTCCGCCATAGGGAATTTTGATGCGCTGCATGCCCGGCGCATCCCACATCGTCCCTGGACCCTTGGTGTTGTCGCTGGGGTAGCTGAGCTTGCGCGTTTCTTTCCCGTCGTGGCGCTGGCCGTTGTCATAGCGCTGGCCGTAGGATCCTCGCCGCAGGCGCGTCTCGGCAAAAATCTTGTCTTCCATTTTGCCGGCCTTCTTGAGGAGCACCTCGCTCTCGAACTTATCGAGCTCCGAGGCCAGCGGCGGCGCGATCCTGCCTTGCAGACACTCCTTCCAGAGGCCATTGCTGGTCTTCATATACCCTAAACTATATCGGGTTTGCGGGAAATGCGCAACCGAACCCGGAAGTGCATGCATTTGGGAGAGATTATGGTTTTTGGGGGCGCGCTCGAAACTGCGCCACGCTGTCGCGGGCGGTGTATACTGCGTTCATGATTGGTGCGCGGAGCGGTTTGGTGTTGGGGGTATTGGCCCTGGTCGTTTGGGGAGCACAGGCGCAGGAACAAGCAGCGCCGAGCGCCTCCGACATCGCCGAGGGGCTCAGGCTTTTTGAGCAAAAAGGCAATTGCCAGGCATGTCACGGGTGGGCCGGCGACGGCCACAAAGAAGACAGCCAGATGCCCGACGGCCCGAACCTGCGCGAGACCAAGCTGAACCGTGCCGGTCTGATCCTGACCATCAAGTGCGGACGGCTCAACTCGCAGATGCCGGCGTTCGATAAATTTGCATATACCGACGGGCGCTGCTACGGCAAGAAGCAGGCCGATCTGAAGGCGTATCCCACGCGCATGCCGGATCCGCCGGCCACCTTGCAACCGCGTGAAATCGAACTGATCGCCGATTTTCTGATCGCGAAGGTAGTCGGCAAGGGCCCGATGGATCGCGCCAAGTGCATCGAGTTCTGGGGTTCGGAAACAGACGCTTGTAAAGAGTTCGCGAAATAGCAACAACACCGGGCCGCGACCCGGAAGAAAGGGCAGTCTGCGATGAAGTACAACATCTTGCTCATGGGTGCGTCTTATGGGTCGCTTCTCGCCTCCAAAATGCTGTTCGGCGGCCACCGCATTCATCTGGTCTGCCTCCCGGCCGAGGCCGATCTGATCAACGCCGAGGGCTTTCGGGTGCGGCTGCCGGTGCGGGGCCGCACAGACCCGGTGGTGCTGGAATCGCGCAAGCTACCCGGCAGCGTTACGGCCGGACCGGCAAACGGCGTCGATCCGAAGGAATACGATCTGGTGGGCTTGTGCATGCAGGAGCCCCAATATGGCGCGCCGGGCGTGCGGGAATTGCTGGACGCCGTCGCAACGGCGCGGGTGCCGTGCATGTCGATCATGAATATGCCGCCGCCGCCTTACCTGAAACGCATCCCGGGCCTGGATCATGATGCTCTCAAGCCGGCGTACACCGATCCGGCGGTGTGGGAGAACTTTGATCCGCGATACATGACGCTCAACAGCCCCGATCCGCAGGCGATCCGGCCCCCCAACGAGCCAGTCAACACGTTGATGGTGACACTGCCGACAAATTTTAAAGTCGCCCGGTTCGAAGAGGAAAAACATACCGCGATTCTTCGCCAACTCGAGAATGATATTGAAAGCGCCCGCCTGGAGACGGCGGAAGGCAACATTGAACTGCCGGTGAAGCTGAAGGTACACGAATCGACGTTCGTGCCCCTCGCGAAATGGGCGATGCTGATGGCGGGGAATTACCGTTGCGTTACATCCGACGGCCTGCGCACCGCGCAGGAAGCCGTGCACAGCGACATCGAGACTTCGCGCTCCGTCTACAATTTCGTCATCGATTTGTGCCTGATGCTTGGGGCCCGGGCCAATGACCTGGTGCCGTTCGAAAAATACGCGGCGGCGGCGCAAGCGCTTGTGCGTCCGGCTTCGGTCGCGCGCGCGCTAAGTAACGGGGCCCGGAATGTCGAGCGCGCCGATAGACTGGTTCAATTGATCGCCAAGCAGAAGGGCCTGAGTCATCCGGTGATCGATGGAATCGTGGCGCTGATAGACTCGCGGCTCAATGCCAATCGCGGGCTCGCTGCTTCCACGTCAAGCTGACTGATTCCCGGCAAACGCCTTGGAACCGCGGCCGGGCCTAAGCCGGCCGGTGGGCCCGGAGGAAGGAATGGATCTGGCGGATCGCCAGCGGAATCCGCTCTTTCGGCTCTTTCCACGGGAAAATGCTCACTTCTGCCTTTGGCGCAAGCATCGCGGCCTCCATGGCGACGGCGTAGGGATGCGCCGGAATATCGTCGGGCAAGATCAGCACGGGCGTCTGGCAGTGCCGCACGAAATCGCGGGTCACCGTGAAGACGAAATCAGGGTTGGTGCGGTACATCCGCGTCACGAATTTTTCGACCGTATCCATTTTCAGGTCGGGCCGCCGTTTGAGTAACTCGGGAGCCCAGCCCTGCATGTTGTTTTGATAAAAAAGGTCGCGCGCTTCGGGACGCGATCCGCTGGGCTGCGCGAGCACCGCCGCGACCACCCGGTCCGGCGCGCGTCGTAACAGGTTCCAGATAAGCGGGCCGCCGATGCAGAAACCCAGGACCATGAACTTGTCGATGCCGAGGTGATCCATGACATCCAGTTGGTCGTCGGTGTAGGAATCCCACGGCCGGTCGATCTCGAGCGGACCCGAAGACTGGCCGCCATTGGCGTTGCGCAAGTCGGCCGTGATGCAGCGGTAGTCGCCTTTGAACTCGTCAATGGCGTTAAAGGGATCGCCGCGCTTTAAGCCGGCGATCGTCGAGTTCAGGCCGCCGCCGGCGATAAGCATCAACGGAAAGCCGGAACCAAACTCCTCATAATAAATACGGACGGGGCCCTTTTCATAGACAGGCATGTGAGGTCCTCTCGTGCATTTACCGTTTGCCCAGGTGGGCGCGGTCTTTTTCATTATCCGTGCAGTAGGATTCGAAAATGTCGCCGTCGGGCAACAGATCGTGCGGGACTTTGATGGTGAACGGCCGGGTATAAAACTTGGGGTCGTCGAAGGTGGATTCAACATCTAGGTGTCCGAAGTCGCGGCGGCGGTACCGCTCGACGACTTTCAACGCTTCGCTGTGCGGGCGGCCCTGGCGATCGAGCGGTGTTTTGTCGTTGAACCCGGCGGTTTCGACCACGAATGTGTCGCCCTCCCAGTGGCCCACGGAATAGCCCAGCCACGCCGGCAGGTCGAATTCCTTAGGCAGCGTGCGGCCGTCCGTATATACCTGGCGATGCGAGTTTCCGGCTTCGTACAGGATGACCGTCATGCGCGGCGCCTGAATGATTTTGATCGGCTCGGAAAGAAGATCCGCGCGGGGAATGCCCGGAATGCCCACGCAGACATCGCTGCCGTCGCGGCGCCCTTGTGCGTAGCGGCGGATCTGCTCGGCGGCTTCGGGACGCAGCGGCGACTCTCCGGGCTTGAAGTCGAGCAGGATATCGAATTCGTATTTGTGCTGAGTGCCGATCTCCATGCCCAGTCCGTTGGTTTTGATGGCTTCCTCGAAGCTAGGGCCAAACAGCCGCCGGACTTCCTCGACGGAAGTAGTCTCGTGCATCCAAACCCCGGACAAATCCGGTTTCCGTTCCGCGGTGCGCGGCACAGGGCCGGCGAGATTCGGTTTTCCGTCGGCGGTGCGGGGTGTTCCCGGGGCGACGTAATTCAACCACTGCGCGAACGCGCCTGTGGAACCGATCGCCAATAAGATGAGTAGACGCTGAAGCGGCACCGTTCACCCCCAAGGATCTCAATGCTACTGTAGGCAGCGCGAGGAAGCAAGCGAGATCGGGAAAAGCCCGGCTTCACGTCGATTCTCCTGCCACGAGTGCCATCGAAGTGCGTTTGACGTTGCTGAATGGATCGAACGTAGAGCGGTACGCCATCGGCGCGCGAGTTGGATAAAATTGGCAGGACATTTTTATGAGCCGCCACATCTGGATCGCTGTGATCTCCGCGTTCGGAGGACTGGCGTGCGCGCAATCCACGCAGTATCCCCAACCGCGCGACTTGCCAAACCCCTACCGCCTGGTGGAGGGCTGGCCCAGGCTTCCGAAGAATATGAACGGAGGCCGCTGGGGCGAGGTGATCCGCGTGCATGTCGACGCGAGAGGCAACGTCTGGGTCTTTCACCGGTGCTTCAACGTGGTGCCGGCGGGCTCGGCCACCTGCATCGGCCGGGGCGCCGCGAATCCCCCGATCCTGCAATTCGATGCCTCCGGCAAGCTTCTCAAGAGCTTCGGCGCGGGATTGTTTGCCTATCCGCACGGGTTCACGATGGACGGCGATGGCAACTTGTGGACCACCGATGTCAACGACCAGGAGACGATTCTCGGCATGTCCGCGCGAAACGCCGGCGGCGTCATCATGGGCGAGGAAGTCCTCAAGTTGAGCCCGGAAGGCAAGGTGCTCCTGACGCTCGGCAAGGAGGGAGTGGCCGCAAGCGGCGCGGAGGGGTTCGACCGGCCAACCAGCGTAGCCGTTGCGCCGAATGGCGACATTTTTGTCTCCGACGGGCATGACCCGAACAAGTTCGGCACCGCGCGCGTCGTGAAGTTTTCAAAGGACGGGCGCTTTCTTAAAGCCTGGGGACGGAAGGGATCCGCACCGGGAGAGTTCGACGAGCCTCACGATATTTTTGTCGGCGGCTCCCGCGGCTGGGTCTACGTCGCGGACCGCAAGAACAATCGCATCCAGGTGTTCGACCAGGATGGGAATTTCATGGCGGCGTGGAAGCAGTTCGGCCAGCCGAGTTCCGTATTTGTCGGCAAGGACGATTCCATCTATGTAGGCGCTTCCTTTTCCGACTCATCCGCCAAGAAGGGCGAACTGCGCGGCATCGTGATTGGCAACGCGATAGATGGCGCCTTGAGGGCCTTCATTCCCGATCCGGCCGATCTAGCCGACGTGATTCGCGGAACCTCGGCATCCGGCATTGCGGCGGACAGCACGGGCGCCATCTACGCCGCCGATGTCGGCGCTCACAACTTGCGGAAGTACGTCAAGCTCCGGTAAGGGGCGCCGCCCGCTTATTCCAGCGCGAACACGAACAGATAGCTGGAATCCTGGAAATTGTCGAACTTGACCGGATGCAGGTGCCGGCCGCTGGCTTGCACCGCGATGTATTGCTTGGTTCCAATCGCATAGGTGACGGGAGCGCCCTTGAGCGCAGTGCCCACATTGAAGCGCCAGAGCTGTTCCAGAGTCTCGTCATTGTAGGCGACTACCCAACCGTCCTGGAGCGCGGTGAAGACCAGGCCGCCGGCGGTAGCAGTAGCGCCGGAGCGGATTTCGATATCCGTTACGGCCTTGGCCAGCACCTTGTGATTGACGGTGTCGAACGCAGTGACGGAGCCGTAATAGAGATCGCTGTTGTAGGTGCGCTTCTGGCTGTTCTTCTGGTCGATGCCGCCGTTGGGGGATTTGAACGCCACAGCGGCGCCGTTCTGCGAGAAGCAGCCTTCGATGCCCACGCCGTAGGCGATGTGCTTGATCGGATTATAGGCTGTGGGCTGGTGGGCCACCCCGCCGTGCCAGGTGGGGCAGGTGCGTTTCTCCGGGTCGCCGCGGAGCGAGCGCGCCACCGGATTATAAGTCTGCACGTCGAGCTTGGCGCTGTATTCGACCGGCTTTCCGGTTTCGGGATCCAGGCCCTTGGTCCAGTTCAGATCGTTGACATACTGCGTGCCTTTGATGAATTTGCCGTTGGTACGGTCGAGCGAATAGTAGAATCCGTTGCGGCCGAAGTGGCCGACCACCTTGCGCATGCGGCCGCCAATCATCTCGTCGTAGAACATGTGGACGCCGACCTCGTCGTAGTCCCAGGAATCATTGGGCGTGTATTGGTAATACCAGGCGAGCTTGCCGGTATCAATATTGAGGGCAACGGCGGAATCGGTATAGAGGTTATCGCCCGGGCGCGATTGCGGATCGTATTGCGGAACGGGGTTGCCGGTACCCCAGATCGTGAGGCGCGTGGACGGATCGTATGAGCCCGTCTGCCAGATGCCGCCGCCGCCGGTTTTCCAGGCATTGTTGGAATCTTTCCAGGTCTCGCTGCCCGGATCGCCGGGCTTCGGAACGACGTACCAGCGCCAGAGTTCCTTTCCGGTGCGGGCGTCAAGAGCCGCGATCCAGCCGCGCGTTCCGGCGTCTCCGGCGCCGTTGGCGATGATGACCTTATCTTCCACGGTGATCGGCGCCGTGAAGAATCTCTCGCGATTGCCGAACTCGTTGGTGGTGGCCACCATCTTGTCCCACACGATTTCGCCGGTGTCGCGCTTGACTCCGATGACGCGGCCGTCGGGAAGATTCGCGATCACGAGGTCTTCCCACAAAGCCAGGCCGCGGGTGCGCGGCGCATTGCCCTGGTGCTTGACGCCGGGGTCGGTGACCCAGACAAACTGGCCGCGGTTCGGCTCGCGCGCGTCAATTTTGTAGACCGTGCCCCAGCCGTCGGTCGTGTACATGAACCCGTTGTCGACGAGCGGATTCAGCTCGTTTTCGGGACCGTTCTGCCCCACGTCCTGCATGCCGCCGAGGGCCAGCGCCCAGACCATGCGCAGGTTCTTGACGTTGTCGCGATTGATCTGGGAAAGCTTCGAGTACCGGGTGGACGCGTAATCGCCGTTCATCATCAGCCAGTTTTGCGGCTCATTCGATGCGTTGAGCAGACGGTCTTTGTTCACCGTCATGTTGTACTGGGCGAAGGCAGCGATGGCGAACGCCGCCGCCACCGCCACGGCGAGAACGATGGGGGCCAGTCTCCGTACACGATTTCGCATGAGGATCTCCTCCTGAAGAGGATATGGATTCAAACGACGGCGGTCAAGTGCAGCATCGGCTTCAGCAAAGTACTGAAACCCATTTTGGGCCGAGGAGGGACGCAGCGCGCGTCTTCTTCCCAGGTCAGAAGCGAGAGCGAAACGAGGCCTGCGCCTTAACCGATCACGAGCTTCATTCGCAAACCGGGCTGCGTGGGTATCCCGGCGGTTCCGCGATGTACACGCCTATCCCGCGGCACCCGTGCCGGAGCGGCTCCAGTCGCGGTTTGTAACACTCTTGACAAACGGGCCAGGACCTCGATATTTTAAGGCCCCAGGGGTCAATTTGCATGCAACTCAGCCGAGTTTTTCGCCGCCAGACGCTCCAAAGCGCCATATTGCTCGTCCTTCTGTATGCATTCCCGGGCAGCGCAATCGGACAGGGAAACACCAATGCCACCATCCTGGGCACCGTGACGGATTCCGGCGGCGCCGTTGTGCCGAATGCTTCGGTACAGGTCAAGAATACCGGAACGGGGCAG
>DATGII010000111.1:0-27076 GCA_035295805.1 Bryobacteraceae bacterium
ACCAGGCACACGCCGTCCCACATCTCCCTTCCGGCGCTGCGCGGCGCACGGCTGCCAAACGGTATGGCGCCGATAAATTTCGGATCGATGTGGAATTTCGATTCGAGATATTCCTGAACCGCGAGGGCCCGCTGGCGCGACAGCTCGAATTGCTGGTCCGGCTGCGCGTGGAAGCGCGGCCCCCCCGGCCGCTCCTCCCGAAGCTGTATACCCCAAATAGCAGGAACGGTTCCAATGATGAACCCGAAAACGATGGTTTTGAGCGTGGGTGGGATGTAATCGGACCAGCTCATCATGCGGAACGCGTCGTTCGTAAACAAGCGGGGCCACATACCCGCCGACACCTCCTCCGAAATGATTCCGCCGCCAAGCCCCGCGAAGTCCAGCAAAACAGTTAATAAGGGCACTGCGACCACGCACGGCACTATGCGCGTGACGACGAGGGCCCGCGAACGATCTCCCGGGCCGCGCGAAAAGCGAAGATGCCGAGATCGCCGGCTGAAAGGAAGAACCGGCTCAATAAAGAGATCGGGTGCACAATGAGCAGAACCTTACGATCCAGTTGGGCGCGAGTATCGGTTCGATACCAGGCGGCACTGACAGCCGCCGCAGCTTGTGCGCGCTGGCCCGAAGCTCCCGAGCGAGCGCCTGAAAGACACCACGCAGCGGACCGGCCGGCGGGTTTGCGAGATCGTCTACAGTCTTGTCAGATTTGGTGATAAGATTTATCACGCTTCGCTGCACTGCGGCGCGCGGCTTCGATAAACTGGCCGCTATTGCTTCACGAGGCGGGGAAGCCAGCATTTCGGCAGCAAGGGGGTTTGTTGATGCGTCTGCTTACAATCGTCGTCTGCTCCATCCTGGCTTCTACCGGTCTGTTTGGCCAAGCCGCGACGGGCACCATTTCGGGTACCGTTACGGATCCGGCGGGAGCATCGATTGCGAATGCCTCGGTTGAGGTGCGGAATGCGGATACGAACGCGCCTTATCCCACCGTCACGACGGAAACTGGAGCGTACAGCGTGGTGCAGCTGCCGCCCGGTCCGTACACTGTCACGGTCTCGGCGACGGGATTCAAGACGCTGATGCGCACCGGTCTGACGGTTGCCGCCGGCCAGGTGCTGCCGCTGGATCTGCGGTTGGAAGTCGGCTCCGCCACTGAGTCGGTGACGGTCAGTGCGGAAGCGACGCTGCTTAAAACCGAGACAGGCGACGTGGCCCACAACATCACGCTCGAGCAACTGGATGATCTTCCCATTCTGGGAATCGGCACGGCCAACGCGGGCAGTATCGGGATCCGGAATCCGTTTAACTCAGTGGTATTTCTGCCGGGAGTCAATTACTCGGGCAATTTCGCCATGATCGTGAACGGCGCGCCGAACAACACCGCGGGTTACCGCATCGAGGGCTTGGATTTCACCAACCACGTAACGCCGCCGAATAACTTCGCGATCCAGATGAACCAGCCGAGTCCGGACGCGGTGCAGGAGATGGCGATTCAGACCAGCAACTATGCTCCCGAATTCGGGCAAGCCGGCGGCGGCCTGTTCAACATCACGATGAAGTCGGGCACCAATCAATTTCACGGCACCGGGTACGAGTATTTCGTGAACGAATTTCTCAACGCGGGCGAGCCGTTCTCATTTAACAGCGGCAACCCCGGCAATCCCTCCGGCGGCAAGTTCCGCCCCTCCAACCGCCGCAACGACTGGGGCGGCACGGTCGGCGGCCCCGTATGGATTCCCAAGGTTTATAACGGCAAAGATCGGACCTTCTTCTTCTTCTCGTACGAGCGCTACAAAGAAGACCAGGCGCTGACGTTCACTGACACACTGCCGAACGCCGCGTACCAGAGCGGCGATTTTTCGGCCATTTCGCCGAACGGAGGTCCAGGTTTCAATCCGGCGCTTGGCATTCCGGCAGGGCCGATCTCGACCGATGCTCGCGGGAACCCCGTGTACGCGAACGAAATTTTCGATCCGCTGTCGCGAACGGTCACGGCGGGAGGCGTGGGCGTTGCCGATCCATTCAGCAACAACATGATCCCGAAGTTCCGCTTCAGCCCGGTTGCAAATGCGATTCAAGGCCTGCTGCCGCCGCTATCGAACGGCGGCCTGTACAGCAATTACAACGGCTACAACCTGCAGGAGCGCATCACGGACGTTCCCTCGATCAAGGTCGACGAATTGATCAGCGCCCGGCATAAGTTGTCCTTCTTCTACCAGCACACGAACACCAACGTCCAATACAGTTCTCCCAACGGCAACGCCGACGGACTGCCACCGCTGCTGACGGGGGCTCGCGGTTCGATTCCGATCGGCGGTCCCACCGAGCGGCTCAATTATGATTACACCATCACGCCGACGCTGTTGTTTCATACCGGCTTGGGCTACTCGATGATTTATTTCTACGATGACGGGCCCTATACGAAAAGCGGGAAGACCGTCAACTGTCTCAATATGCTGCAATTGCAAGGCTGCGAAGGCAGCTTCAACTTTCCGACTGTGGTTGCGGGGAATGTCACCGCTCCCATCCCGTTGGGCGGCATGCAGCAATTGGGGAATGCTCTGGCGCACGCGCACACCCATGTGGAGCGGCCGGCTGCGAATGCCAACATGACCTGGGTTCACGGCAACCACACGTATAAGGCCGGAGCCGAAGTGTGGTGGCAGGCGTTTATTCAAGCGCCGCCAACCGGTGTGGGTTTGAATTTTGCCGCGCTGACCGACCGCGGGCTTCCGAACCAGCCGCAGGGGACTATCACCAATCCTGGCGCTACGGCCGTACCTGCGTCTCTGGTGCCGATCACGCCGGCTCTGGGCGCATTCACGAGTGGTTTTCCGTATGCCAATTTCCTTCTGGGTGACGTCACCTCAGCCACACAGTACGCGCCGGTCGATTCGCGCATGTCCAAATCGCAATGGGGGCTGTTCGTCCAGGACTCGTGGAAGGTATCGCGGCGGCTGACGCTGGATTACGGCGTCCGCTGGGACTACGGAACTGTCCCGAGCGAAGAACACGGCCGTTCCGCCAATCTGGGCCTGACGACGCCCAATCCCACAGCGGGCGGACACCCGGGGGCGGCGATCTTCCAGGCGACCTGTCATTGCAGCTTCGCTTCCACGTATCCTTACGCGATTGGGCCGCGGCTGGGCGTGGCATTCCAGCTCAATTCGAAAACGGTATTACGGGGTGGGTGGGGCTTCGCGTATGCCCCGGGTCCGGATCTGGCATTACAAAATTCGGCGAACATCACCAACGCCCCGTCGGGCATCAATTCCTATTTGACATTGAACGAAGCCGGAACGATCCCGCAGCCGGTGTGGCCGCACTTCGATCCGGGGCAGACTCCGGCGCCGGGCCAGACCACCAGTGGTTTCTTGTCGTACATCGACCCGCACGCCGGGCGGCCGGCGCGGCAAAACCAGTGGAGCATCGGGATCCAGCGCGAAATTACTCTGAATACCGTGATCGAGGCCGCGTATGTCGGCAACCGCGGCGTCTGGTGGGGTGGCGGAGGATGGCCGGGCGCTACGGCGATCGGTCCGTCCGGATTTATCAACCAGGTTTCTCCGCAGGCGTTCGCGGCCTACGGTCTATCCCCCTACACGAATGCGAACGACAACCTGCTGCTCGGACAAACGATCGGCAGCGCAGCCGTGATTGGCCGGGTGGGGACAATCACCCCTTATGCAGGCTATGGCACGAACAACACGCTGCTGAATGCGTTGCGGCCGTTCCCGCAATTCAGCACGATCACCGTGAGTGATTCGCCCACGGGTCGCACGTGGTATGACTCACTACAGGTGAAGGGAACCAAGCGGCTGTCGCGCGGGCTACAGATCAATGGCACGTTCACATGGTCGAAGGCGATGGTGGGGATCCGGCCGAACCTGTTCGTGCCGTCGACCAAGTCTCTGGAATCGACGGATCAACCATTCCTGTTCAACGCCAACGTCGTGTACACGACACAGAAATACTTCGGCAACCGGCTGCTGGCGGCGACCACGCGAGACTGGGCCATCGGCGCGTTTTTACAATACGGCAGCGGCTTCCCGCTGACGCCGCCGGCGGCGACGAACATCAATTACATCGGCGGTAGCGAGCAGTTCCGCGTTGCCGACCAGCCGCTTTATGTGAAAAATCTGAACTGCGGCTGCATCAACCCTTATACGGATGTCGTCCTGAATCCCAAGGCTTGGCAGAATCCCGTCAATGGGACCTTTGGTCCGGCAACCGGAACCTATTACGACGATTTCCGCTCGGCGCGGCGTCCGCAGGAGAACATGAACTTCAGCCGGACCTTCCGCTTCAAGGAGCGCTTCTCATTCCAGATAAGGGCCGAGTTCGTGAACATCTTTAACCGGACGCAGATTGGCAACCCGATCACCACAGCGCCGGGAGTCGCGCCCAGCAAAAACCAGTATGGTCAATATTCCGGTGGATTTGGCGTCGTGAACCTGACGGTCGCGGGCGCGCAAGTCGCGCCGAGTTACACGCTGAATCAAGTAGTAGGTCAGCTCTATCAGCAGCCCCGAACGGGAACGCTGATCGGCCGGTTCACTTTTTAGCCAAACGCAGAGTTACTCGCTGCGAACTTCGAGATCTACCCTCGCCGGATTGTGCTGATCAAACCGGCTGAGCGTTTTTGTCGGTCCGAATTTGCCGGATTTCCCGGCTTGGCTTTCAGTCTTTGGCGGGCTCGGCGGTCGCCGCCGCGGGCAGCAGCGTGGGTGAGCAGGCGTGTGCCGCCAATTACAGTTCTGTCGGCCCGCTCCGATTGACGGAGAGATTCGCGGGCGCCCTCATCCGGTTGATGCGCTTGCCCGGCCTGTGCCAATATGTAATCTCAGTAGCGCAAGGGAAATCATGGGAGGAATCGATGCGAATTCAGTTCAGTGCAGCCGTTTTGCTGTGTGTGGCGGGCCTGGCCGGCGCGCAGGCTCCACCACAATCCGGCGAAGGCGGCGTCAGCCCGGTAGTGACCAATCCGACCTATGTCTCCATTCCGATGGAGATCATGGTCGACCGCCCGGCCGCCGAAGTGTGGAAACGCGTCGGTAAGTTTTGCGATATCGGCGAATGGTTTCAAATCCCCTGCACGATCACACAGGGCAAGGACGGCGAATTCGGCGCCGTGCGCTCGGTCGCCAACGAGGTGCTGGTCGGCAAAACGGAACTTTCGTACACATACACGCAGCCCGTACGGGCCGGCCGTCCCTACAACCTTTACCACGGCACACTTGAAGCCCGGCCGGTGACACCGACTACATCGAAGCTGGTCTACACGCTGACGTTCGACAACTCGATGCTCGCTGACGATGAAGCCCGGCAAAAGGACATCGCGCAAAAGACCGCGCAGTTCACGCGGGGGCTGCAGAATATGAAAACGCTGGCCGAAGGCGGCACCCTTCCACCGCCCCCGCCCCGCGGCGGGGCCCGGCCCGGCAACCGGTAAATCGGGGCGCCTTTAGAAATCGAGCCGCAGGACGACCTGACCGGACCGGGGTGGAGCAATGACCGACGAGGTGTTGATCACGCCAAACCCGGAGGCGAGCTGCAGACCGGCAGAGCATGGTCCATTGCCACCGCCCGGCAACTTGCAGGTTGGTGCAGTCTGCGGGCTAACGCCGACTCCGGTGGTGGACGGGTTGTTCAAGTAAGTCCGGTTGAAGATATTGGTGAACTCCGCCCGAATGTTCAGGCCGAGCCGCTCTTTATACCGGAACTGGCGGCCGATCCCGAAGTTCTCCACCGGCCGGCGCTCGCCGCGAAAATCGCTGTAATAAGTGGCTCCGCCAAACTGTCCGGGAGCCGGATTGGTCCACGCGAGCGGGTTTAGGACGACGGCCGTATTGGGATCGAAGCAGCGGCAGTTGAGATCCTTGATGTAAAGAGGCTGGTCCGGCACCCGGACCTGGTATTGTCCGGGCTGGAACGTGATGTTGTTGAGCGTGCCCTGACCGCCGAGTGCGGCCGGGTAGCCCGTCGTGTTGGTGGCCGGCGGAAGCAGCGGAATACCGCTGGCATAATAGCCGAACGCATTCATCTGCCAGTCGTGGAGGATGGCTGAGATGTATTTTGGCCCCCACTTGGGTGTCGAGTAGACGATGGCGAAACGGGTGACGAACGGCTGATCGTATTGCGAAAGCGACTTCGCCAACCCGCGGTTTTGCACGTCGGGCGTGCCGCCGAACGTGTTTTCCGCCTTGGACCACGTAAACCCGAAATTGAACTGGAGGCCGTGAGAGAAGCGCTTGTCGGCCGTTAGTTGAAGCGAGTTGTACCAGGTGTCACCAAGCGGGGCGTTGACGGGGCACGGGCCGATTACCGCCAACCCGACACAGCTGGTGCTGAATTGCGGGAACGGCCGCAGCGATTGAGCCACGGTTTGGTTCAACGGAAAACCAGGGAAGGGAAGTTTGTTCTGGAACCGCCCCGCGGCCGTAGAGCCGATGGGGGCGAGCAGGATCGCCAGATCCGCCGGATTGCTCAAGCTGAGGCCGTTCGCGGCCAGGATCGAGCCGCTGAGGTAGTTATAGTTAATCAACTGGCCGGACGCTCCGGCGGGCGTGAGATAGCTCGGCCACCAGATCCCCCGGTTGCCGATATAGGAAGCCTGCACTACGAGATCCCGCACCAATTCCCGCTGAATGCCGAAGCTGTATTGATACTGGCGGGCCGGCCGGCCGGCATTGGGATCGTAGTACTGCGGGCCGTTGCCCGGGACGACACCGGCCAGCGGGTAATAACCGGGGCTGAGATTCGGCCATGCAATCTGTGCTGCCGTCAGTGGTGCCCCGTTGATGGTTACGCCCTGGCCCAAGATCATGAGCGGAGCGCCAGGCGTCGATGAGGGGGGCAGCGGATTGGCCGCTTGGGCGTTGCCACTGGCCGATCCAAAGCTCTGGGCGACTCCCGTCGGCGTATACTCGACCCCGAAACCGCCGCGGAGCACCGTCTTAGGCATTACTTGATAGGCGAATCCGAAGCGCGGGCCTAGTCCCCATGGATAATTGCGGGCGAAGTCGCAGTGGCAGGTGGATTGGTAGATCACCGCGCCCGGATATCCGCCGATAGAGGGGTTCGGCATGGTTGGCGCAAAATTGGGAGAGCGCCCGTACTGCTCCTTGTACCAGGTTGAGTAGTCGTAGCGGAGGCCCAAATCGAGCGTAAGCTTCCGCGTCACTTTCCAGCTGTCCTGGGCGTAGAATCCCCACTGCTGTTTTCCGAAGCGCGCCTCCGAAGGTGGATCCACCTCGTATTTATCGACCGCGCCCAACAGGAAACTGGCGTAGGGGAAACCGACGTTGTAGGCGCCGATCGTCGACACGCTGCTACCGGTCGAGGTGTTCACGTTATAAGGTAATCCCGTCTGTGCGGCGCTGATGTTATAGTTGCCCTGCAAATCGGTGACGGAGATCGTGTAGCTTCCCATAAACTCGGCGTTGCCGCCGAATTTGAAGGTGTGGTTGCCTTTCACCCAAGTCAAGCTTGCGATGGCATCGGTAATGTTATCCGCATTATCGACCCGCGCCGGAGGTCCGAGCTGAGGCTCCCCGTTCACCGGAAGATTATTGCCGAAGCCGCCGCCGGTGGGGCTGGACAGGCCCATAAAACTGGGAAACGTACCCAGCTGGAATGCCTGACTGCAGAGCCCAATGCCCTTGCACGCGTCATATTGCGGAGTGACCGAGGGCCGGCCCAGGTAGTTGCTGTCGTAGCCGGCGCCTACGTGCAACAGAATCGTGGGCGAGATCGTGTGATCGTAGTTGAGCCGTTCCCGATTGGCGTAGATGCCGCCGCCGAAAGTGTAGGAAACGGGTTGCGGCAGCCCGTCCTGGCCGTATCCATTCGAAGTGAACGTTGCGGTGCGGCTCCAGAAGAAAGAGAGTTTGTCTCTCGGGCCCAGCAATTGGTCGAGCTTGAGAGAAGGCGCTTCGGTGTCCCGGGAAACCGGCTGCGTATTCTGATAATTGTTAATCACGCCGTTGGGATTGCACGGCGGCCCCGCCACGCACAAGGGCATTGGCAGCATGCTCTGGATTTTCTGGGCGACTGGATCCAGCATCTTGGGCGGGATGACGTTTCCCGTGAATGGATCCGTGACGACCTGGCCGTTGGGTGCGAGGTGGCGCGAGTTGGGATCGTAAATTTCATTCGCGAAGATCGGCCGGTTCAGCGGATCGCAATTGGGAGTCGCCGCCGGGCACAGATTTCTGGGGACGAGAATTCCGTTACTTACGACACCGGCAGCCAGCTCCGCCTGGCTAAAATCGCCCTTGCGGTAGTCCGCGGTCGGAACCGAGAACGCGTTCGGCAAGAAGTTCTGGTTGCGCAGGAATTGCTCCCAACTGAAAAAGAAGAAGGTTTTGTCTTTTCCGTTATAAACCTTGGGAACCATGATCGGCCCACCCATCGTCAACCCGTAGTCGTTCTGCCGGTTCGTGGGTCGAAGCAGATGGCCATTACCGGAGGTGGTGAACGGTTGGCCGGCGTTGAGGTCTTCGTTTTGTGCGTACCAATATCCGGTGCCGTGATATTGATTCGTCCCCGACTTCATCGTGACGTTCATCACTGCACTGCCGGCCTGTCCGAATTCCGCGGAGTAATTGCTGGTTTGCACGGTCCATTCCTGGATTGAATCCATGCCAGGCTGGTTTTGCTGATTGGCACCCTGACCGACAATATTGGTACCATCCATGCCCTCGATCAGCAGCGTCTCGGAGCCGCCCGGGCTGCCGTTGATGCTCACGACCGGCCCGGTGAACGGCGGCGACGGCTGGTAGTATGCCCCCGGCAGCAGCGCGACGAGATTAAAGGGATTGCGAATGCCGGAGGAGTTTGAACCGATGGAGAGCAGCGGCAGCGTGTCCATGGTTTGCGTCGCGATCGTGTTGCTCAGCTCGCCGCTTTCCGTTTTGAGCAGAGGCGCTTCCGCATTCACCGTCACCGATTCGGTCGTGTTGCCCACTTCCAGCGTCGCGTCGACGCGAATGGTCTGAGCCGCCTGAATGATCAGGCCCGGCCGGACGAATTTCTTGAACCCCGGCACGGTAACCGTCAGTTCATAATTGCCCGACGGCAGATTCGCGATCGTGTAGTTGCCGGTAGTCGAGGCGGAGACAGGGTATGTCGCCCCGGTCTCGGTGTTGCGGGCTTCCACGGCGGCGCTCGCAATCACGGCTCCAGCCGGATCGGCCACCGTGCCCGTAAGAGTTCCGCGGTCGCTCTGCGCAATTAGTACGCCCGCCGACATGATCAGGCTGATGACAAATCTCAAACGCATCGTAACTTCCCCCTGTCTGGAAACGCCCTGAATCACTGAGCCGTGGTGGGAGTTTACTTCGACAGGAGGGATGTGTCAAGCGAAAAACCCCGCTTGAACGGACCTCGATTGACACCGGAGTACGGCGATGATATAGTCGCGCCAGTCGCGCTAACGGGGAACGTGTGTAAATTGGGAGGGATCGCATGAGAGCGAAATCGATAACCCTGGCAGCCGCCTTCGGGCTGCTGGTTTCCGCGGCGCCTTTGCTGGCGCACCATTCCTTTGCGGCTGAGTACGATACGACGAAACCGGTTAAGGTGACCGGCGTTGTCACCAAGATGGAGTGGATGAATCCGCACGCGCGCTTTTACGTGGACGTGAAGGAGGCCGACGGCACCGTGGCCACCTGGAATTTTGAGCTGGGCGCAATTCCGGTTTTGCTGAAACAGGGCTGGCGGAAAGAGGCCCTGAAGCCCGGCGACCAGGTGACCGTAGAAGGCAATCGCGCCAAGGATGAGTCCCATACCGCCGCTGCGCGCGTGGTGCTGTTGCCGGACGGACGGCGGGTCTTTGGCGGCTCGGCCGCCGACGGCTCGGCTCCCAACCAATAAATTTCGAGCAGCACCAGGGAGACCGTCCATGTTTAAACGAGTGACGCCGCTGCTGACAGCGGCGCTGGCGCTGGCCGTGGGATCCGGCTTGGCCCAGGATCCGGCTGCTCCCCAAGGCCCGCCGCGCGGCCGCGGAATGCGCGCCCCGCGCCGTGGTCCGGCCGGACCGTTGCCGCGCTTGTCCGACGGTCATCCCGACCTCACCGGAATCTGGAACGGCTTTGGCGGCAGCGGGCAGCCGAGTCCGAGTCTGCTGCCGTGGGCGGCTAAGGTGGTCGAGGAGCGCCGCGCGAAAAACGGCGCCGAAGATTACGAAGCGCGCTGCCTGCCCGGCGGACCGCCGCGCGCCGCTCCCTATCACACAATGCTGTTCGCCACTCCGAAACTGGTATTGATGCTGTTTGAGGGGAACACCCATATGTATCGCCAGTTCTTCGTTGACGGCAGCAGCCACCCGAAAGATCTCAAACCCGCGTTTTACGGCGATTCGCGCGCACATTGGGAAGGCGACACGCTGGTGGTCGATACCGTCGGCCTATTTGAAAAATCCTGGTTCGATTTCCCCGGCACTCCCCATACCAAGGCCATGCACCTGATCGAAACCTTCCATCGCACTGATTACGGCAACATGGAGATGGATGTGACGATCGATGATCCCGGCGTCTTCACCGAACCGTTCAAGTTCCACCGCACCACCACGCTGGAACCGAGCTTCGAAATGACCGAGTACGTCTGCAACGAGAATAATCAGGATCCCGATCACTTGAACAAGGCGTACAAGCTGGAAGGCGCCAACGGTACACCCGCGCTGAAGGATGGGGTACCCCCGCCGAAGCCGCGCAAAGCTCCCCCGCCGCCTGCCGGCGCGACGCCGCGCGCCGAAGACGGCAGAGTCGATCTTTCAGGTGTCTGGGTGCCGGTAAGCACTGGTTTGCCGGGCGACCCTTCTTATACGCCCGAATACAAGAAGATCTACGAAGCACGCAAGGCAAATAAAGGGAAGGATGATCCGGAACGCCTGTGTCTGCCGAACGGGGCCGTGCGCATTAATCCGCTTCCTTACAAGATCGTGCAGCGCTCGAACCAGATTGCCCTGCTTTGGGAAGGCAACACCCACAGTTACCGCCGCTTTTTCCTCGACGGCCGCGAACACAATCTCGAAATCGAGCCGGAGAGTTGGACGGGCCAATCGATCGGAAAGTGGGAAGGCGACACGCTGGTGGTCGATACCATCGGTTTCAACGATAAGACTTGGCTCGATTCCACCGGCAAGCCGCATAGCGATGCGATGCACCTGGTGGAGCGCTACCGCCGGCCGGATCTGGGCCACTTGAACGTGGAATTGACGATCGATGACGCCAAGGCGCTCACGAAGCCGTACACGTTCAACCGGAGTTTCACGCTCGCGCCCGGCTGGGAATTACAGGAGTACGTTTGCGAAGCGATTTTGCAGGGAGTCTATGAGTAGCTGTTTGCAGGGATGTGTGATCGCAAGAGCTCTCGCCGCCGCCTCGTTAGCGCTGCTCCCGCTCGCCGCACAGAGCGCCAGGCCGCCGGCCGATGCGGCGGCACAGCGCGCCGTTCTCGACAAGTACTGCGTGGTGTGCCATAACGCCAAGCTGAAAACCGCGAATCTGATGCTTGATCAGCTCGACCTGACGCATTTGGGCGATCACGCCGAGACCGCCGAGAAAGTGGTGCGCAAGCTTCACGCCGGTCTCATGCCGCCGACCGGCATGCCGCGTCCCGAACGCGCGGTTCTGGATTCAGTCGTCACCGGCATGGAGAACGAGCTCGATCGAAGCGCGGCAGCGCATCTTCCCGCCCCGGGCCTTCATCGGCTCAACCGCACCGAGTACACCAATGCGATTCGCGACGTCCTGGATCTCCAGGTTGACGCGACCAAGTTCCTGCCCGCCGACGATTCGACGCACGGCTTCGATAACATCGCGGGCGCGCTCACGATCTCGCCGGCGTTGATGGAAGCCTATCTCTCGGCCGCCGGAAAAATCAGCCGCCTTGCCATGGGCGACGTCTCTTCCCCTACCCAGGCGGTGTTCGAAGTGCCCGCCGATACCGCGCAGAACTATCACATTGAAGGCCTGCCGTTCGGGACGCGCGGCGGCATTCTGATTAAATATCAGTTCCCCGCCGACGGCGAATACTCCTTCAAGGTGAAAGGCGTCACGGGTTACTTTCAGGCTGTGCTGGGCGGCATCAAGGGCGAAAAGCTCGAAGTGCTGGTGGATGGCGAGCGCGTCCGGCTTTTCGATTGGGACAAGGAAATTTCCAACACCACCGGCAACGGCAAGTCGACCCAGCGCGTTCCCATCCGCGCCGGTTTGCACACCATTGGGGTGACGTTTCTTGCCACCAATGACGTGCCGGGCAGCGAACTGAACCGTCCGTTCGAGCGCACTATGAACACGCCGGGCTCGATCCCGGGCTTCCTGTTCTACCCGCACGTCGGCCAGGTCTGGGTTGAAGGTCCCTACAACGCGGCCGGCGCCCGCGACACCGCCAGCCGCCGCAAGATTCTCGTGTGCCGTCCCGAGGCGCCTAAGGACGAAGCGCCATGCGCGCGCACCATTGCGGCCCACCTGGTGAAGCATGCGTTCCGGCGCCCCGCCACTTCCGCGGACGTAACCGCGCTGATGAACTTCTACCAGGAGGGTCGCGCCGATGGCGGCACCTTCGACGACGGCATTGAAGCCCTGGTGCAACGCGTGCTCGCGGATCCGGAATTCGTATATCGCCTCGAGCCCGAACCGGCCGGCTTGCCGCGCAGCAAAACCTATCGTATTACCGATCTCGCGCTGGCTTCGCGGCTCTCCTTTTTCCTATGGAGCAGCGTCCCGGACGACGAACTGCTCGACATCGCCGCCCAAGGCAAGCTGCGCGAACCCGCCGTGCTGGAAAAGGAAGTACGCCGCATGCTGGCCGATCCGAAGTCCGAGGCGTTGGTCAGCAACTTCACCGGCCAGTGGCTCAGCGTGCGGTCGCTCAAAACCAGCGAGCCGGTGGTGAACCTTTTCCCGGATTTCGACGACAACCTGCGCGCGGCCTACCAGCGCGAGATCGAGTTGTTCTTCGGCAGTATCGCTCACGAGGACCGCAGCGTCCTCGACCTCCTGACCGCGAACTACACCTTCGTGAATGAACGGCTCGCGAAACAGTACGGTATCCCGAACATCTACGGCCCGCAGTTCCGCCGCGTCACGCTGCCGGCCGATCTCGACATGCGCCGCGGTTTGCTGGGCAAGGGCGCGCTGCTGACCGTCACATCGAACGCGGCCCGCACTTCACCCGTCGCGCGCGGCAAGTGGTTTTTGCAGACATTTGTCGGCGTGAGCCCCCCGGATCCGCCTCCCAACGTGCCCGCGATCAAGGAAGCCGCGGCCGATGCCACCGGCAATGCGCACGTGCCCACCATGCGCGAGACCATGGAAGCGCATCACACCAATCCGGCCTGCGCCTCCTGCCACAAGATCTTTGAACCGATGGGTCTGGCGCTTGAAAATTTCGACGCCGTCGGAACCTGGCGTACCCACGATGGCGAAAGCCTGATCGATGCCAGCGGCGTCCTGGTCGACGGCACGAAGGTTAATGGCGTCGCCGATCTGCGCCAGTGGGTTGTGAGCCGGTCCGACCAGTTCGTGCGCGTGGTCACCGAGAAGCTGCTCACGTACGGCCTGGGCCGCGGCGTGGAGTATCAGGATATGCCCATGCTGCGCTCCATCGTGCACGAGGCAGCGCCGGCAAACTATAAATTTTCCTCCCTGGTGTTGGGGATTGTAAAAAGTCCCGCGTTCCAGATGAACATGAAACTAGAGGACGGCAACCCGCAGCAGGCGGCCCGCAAGTCCGCGCCTGAAACGATCAAGAATTAGGAGCGATGATGAACTTTCTTTCGAAGAAGCACCTCTCCCGCCGAACGGTTTTGCGCGGTGCAGGTTCTGTATTGGCCCTGCCGCTTCTCGACGCGATGATCCCGGCGAGCACCGCCCTGGCGCAGACCGCCGCCACGCCCAAGCCGCGCTTCGTCGGCTGCTTTGTGCCGCACGGCATGGCGCCCGGCTATTGGGTGCCGGACAAGGTTGGTGAGCTCGACGCCACGTTCCCGTTCAACTGGAAGCCGCTCGAGCCCTTCCGGGCGCAGACTGTGATTCTGAGCGGCCTGCATTCCCGATCGGCCGAGCCGCCTCCCGGGGCTACCGGCGCCGATCACTGGGTGGCCGCGGCCTTCATGTGCGCGAACAAGCCGAAAAAGACCGCCGGCGCGGATGTGTACGCCGGCACCACCATCGATCAGATGATCGCGCAAAAGATCGGCCGTGAAAATCTGATGCCATCCATGCAGCTCGCGGTCGAAGATCCCGGCGCGAATTCGAGCAACTGCGGGGAAGGGTATAGCTGCGCGTACACCAACACCATCTCCTGGTCTTCGCCCACCGATCCGCTGCCCATGGAGCTGAATCCGCAGGTGGTGTTCGAGCGCATGTTTGGCGACGGCAGTACGGCCGAGTTACGCGCCCGCCGCCGTAAGCGCGATGGCAGCATTCTCGATTCGCTCACTGGCAGCCTCTCCCGGCTCCGGAACGAGTCGAGCCCGGCGGACCGTACGCGGCTCGACAATTACACCGAAAACGTCCGCGAGATCGAGCGTCGTCTGGATATTGCGATGAAAGCTTCCTCAGTGGCTCCGCCGGAAATGGAAGTTCCGGTCGGAGTGCCGCAAACGTTCGACGAGCATATCAAGCTGCAGTTCGATCTGCTGGCGCTCGCATTCCAGGCCGATATCACCCGCGTGGGCACGCTGCTGTTCGCCCGCGACCTCACCGGCCGCACCTATCCCGAGAGCGAGGCGCCCACCGCCGGCTTCCACGGCGCGTCCCATCACGGCGAAGATCCGCGCCGCATCGCCGAGCTCTCCAAAATCAATCAGTATCACGTCAAGATGCTGGCGCATCTCATCGCGAACCTCGCCAAGACTCAGGATGGCGACGGGACACTGCTCGACCATTCGCTGGTTCTTTACGGCTCCAACATGGGCAACTCCAATCAGCATGTCCACTACGATGTGCCGCATGTGCTGGTCGGAGGACTCAACGGGAAGCTGAAAGGCGGGCGTCACCTGGCCTATCCGACCAAGCAGGTGCCTACCGGCAACCTGCTCCTGACGCTGCTAGAAATGTACGACATTCACCAGGACAGCATCGGCGACAGCATCGGCCGCCTGAATGACCTATGACGCGCGCCTGGCTTTTCCTGCTGCCTCTCGCCGCGTTTTCAGCGACGCCCCCGGAAGTTGCCGATGCGTTAATGCGCGGCGATACTGTCGCGGCGCGACAACTGATCGAGCGACACGCCGATGTCAATGCGGCGCAGAATGACGGGGCCACCCCACTCCATTGGGCCGTCTACCGCTCCGACAGGGAAATGGTGAATGCGCTGCTGGGAGCGGGCGCGAATCCCAAAGCGGCCAACCGCGAAGGCTCGACTCCGCTCTGGCTGGCGAGCATCAATGGCGATGCCGTGATTATCGCGGCGCTGCTCAAGGCCGGCGCCGATCCCAACGAGCGCCTGCCGCTGGGCCGCACGCCGATCATGGCCGCCGCGCGCACCGGCAATGTCGATGCAATCAAGGTTCTGGTCGAGCACGGCGCGGATGTCAACGCCAAAGAAACCCTGCGCGGCACCACGCCCTTGATGTGGGCCGCTGACGAGGGCCATGCGGCTGCTATTACGTTCCTCATCGAGCACGGCGCCGATTTCAAAGCCCGGTCGGACATGGCGGAGCGGGGAAGAGGTCCGGCTCTCGGTAAAGCCAATGATCCGCGCAAAGCAGTCGCCGCACAGGGGGCCGCGCTGGCTGCCGGAAAAGCCTTGGACTTGCGAGACCTCGCCACTCTGCGCGGCGATGATAACGGCATCGCCGGACCCGTCCGCGCGCCCGCCAGGGGTGCTCGCGGCGGCGCCCGCGCCGGTGGAAACGATCAAGGATTCGATGTGAACGATGACGCCGCCGTGGCCGCCTTTGGTTTCCGCGGCCGGCCCGCCCCAAAAGATGGCGGCGCGCTCACACCGCTCGTCTATGCAGTTCGCTCGAATGATCTCGATGCCGTGAAGGCTCTCTTAGCTGCCGGCGCCGACATCAACCAGACCACCGGATACGGCTGGAGCCCGCTGCTCGTCGCCACGCAAAACCGCTTTTACCAGCTCGCCGTCTATCTCATTAATCACGGCGCGGATGTGAATCTCGCCAATAAGGGCGGCTGGACACCGTTGTACCTCGCCACCGACAACCGCAATATCGAGAGTGGCGACTATCCTGTCCGTAAGCCGGACATGGATC
Organism: Bryobacteraceae bacterium; assembly: GCA_035295805.1. Classification (GTDB taxonomy): domain Bacteria; phylum Acidobacteriota; class Terriglobia; order Bryobacterales; family Bryobacteraceae; genus PSRJ01. The sequence goes on from DATGII010000111.1 coordinate 16,238, forward strand.
ACCTGGATTACATCAAGGTCCTGATCAACCATGGAGCGAACGTGAACGCGCGCATGAAGGACAGCACCGAAACGCGCACCGTGTTCACCAACCAATGGCTCGATGAAAACGGCGCGACCGCGTTCCTGCGTGCCTCCCAGTCCGGCGACCTCGAGTTGATGAAGCTCCTGCTGGCTCACGGTGCCGATCCGAAAATTGATACGGTCCTGCACGTAACCGCGCTTCAAGTAGCCGCCGGCATCGGCTGGGTCGAAGGTATCACCTATGAGTGGTCGCCACAGGCCACTTATGAAGCTTGCAAGATGTTATTGGACCTCGGCCTTGATGTGAACGCTCAGGCCGATACCGGCCGCACGGCTTTGCACGGCGCCGCGCACAAAGGCCGCACGGACGTCATTCAGCTTCTGGCAGATCACGGTGCGAAACTGGATGTCCGCGACTATGGCAACACCGATAACCGTGGCGGCAAGCTGGCCGTGCACACGTGGGAGCCGGTGGATTACGCCGACGGGCTGGTGCGCGTGGGCGTGCAATCCGCGATCCCTCACCCGGAAGCCGGACTCCTCTTACGCAAGCTGATGACGCAAGCCGGGCTGCAGGCTCCGCCTGTGGGCCGCACGCTCGAATCCATCTGCATCACCGACGCGTGCGAGTAGCGGACCGACCCGCCGTTCGCGGTTCACTCTTCGGCGACCTGCCCCGGCACAGAAGCCGCCCGAAATTGCGGGCCTACGGAAGGCCTGCGGAGAAATAGCCGGAGCGGCACCGCCCGGTTCTTGGGCGCGTTTGGCCGGGAACCGTATTTATTTCCCGGCCGCTGCAGCCTTTTCCTCGGCGCGCGCGCCGGAGAGAATTCCCGCCAGACCCTCATTGCCTTCGTGGCAGGCGTATTCAAAGATGAAATCGCGCGAGTGGCTCAACGGAATCATTGCGCTCCAGGGCTTCGTCCAGGTATCCGGGTCGTCGACCGTCACTTCGTACTTCAGAGTCTCCGGACCCGTCCGAGTGAAACGCTCGACGATGTGCAGCTTGTCGCTCGCATTCATGAAGGCCCCCGCCCGGTAATTGGTCGTATCGACCACGAGCGTATCGCCTTCCCAATGTCCGCGCGAATCACCCAGCCATTCATGCACCGACGCGGGCACATGCGGCCGGCCGTCCAGCGGAATGATGCGGGCGTCATGAATCGTCTCCATGATCATAACCACCGCGTCAGGCGATTGCACAATCTGGTAGTAGCTGTTGTATCCGGCGCCCAGCCGTGGCGCGCCGAAGGTGATGCAGCGCTCGCTCAGCGAGCGGTCTTCGGGGCCCTCGGGCAGGCGGTTGCGCCGCGCCGCCGCGGCCACCTGGCGCTCCTTCGCTTGCGGAGTCAGGGCCGGCAGGCGGCCCTCCGCAGGATCGGTGATGAGCGAGGTGCGATTATCGAAATTCCGCTCCACCAGCCAAACCGAACTGTAGTCACCGGTCTGACCGTCCGTGCTCTTGAAGCCGGCTTTCTCTCCCTTGACATTCGCCAGCACGCTGGTAAAGACGCTATCGCCGAACGCCGCGTCGGAATTACCATCGTCGAAGAGCTCGTGCGCCTTCTTTTTGAGCGCCGCCACTTCCTGCTCGGTCAGATACGGCCGCCCCGCGAGCACTTTGGGCCGTTCGAGCGGCGTGGCGTTGTTGTTCGCCCAAACACCTTGCAGGTCCGGCTGGCCAAAGCCGGTGCGCGGGACCGTCCAGGTTTGGCTCTCGGTTTTCGCCGGCTTGGCGTTGACTGATTGTGCTGTAATCTGTCCTGGCAACAGCATCACCACCGCTGCCGCCGCCCCCAGGAAAGTATGGTTGCGAAGACGCATCCCAGCCTCCTTGTTGGTACCAAGTATATACACTATGAACGTCAATCACCAGCCGAGTGCGGCCGGCGCTATACGTACGGGATTCCTTTGCCTGCCAGCCCCACTCCCGTCCAGACGAGGATCGAAATACACGCAGCCAGCTTCGCCTTCGTGGTGCTGAATTCGCCTGGCTCCCGTATGACCCACCTCCGCTGGATGGTAAACTGCGACCCGATTCCCAAAACCAGCAGCAGCATTTTGATCGGAAACGAGTAGCTCTCATAGCACTTCTGCGGCTCGGAAAGAAACATGGGAATGCCGGAGGCAATCAGCACGCCCAGGCTGGCCAGCATCCACGGCTCGAACTCACGGGCTATCTGCGCCGCAGACGGGTAATAGCGCTGTCCCAGCCCGAACACTCGCAGGTTCACCAGGAGAACCGTCCCAAGCAGCACCGACAGCGCCAGCAGGTGAACTGTCTCGATCAAGGGAAACGCCCAAACAGTGTCGCGCACCGCTGTTCCGATCCATGTACGGCCGCACCAATCGAAGAACGGATGGAGCGATTCGCTAAGCATATGCCAGCGCCCTTCCCATGGCCACCACCCCGATCCAGATGGCCAGCGAACATGCCCCCGCCACTCTCGCTCGCAACGGCGTTGCCGTCTTTTCATCCCACGACGCGACGTCGCGGAAAATCGTCGTGTGAAATAGCAGAGCGTTGAGCCCGGCCAGAACCAGCAGCACGAGCTTGGCGCGGAAGAAGGGGCTGTTGTAGCACTTCACGGCTTCGGAGGCGAACAGAACCACGCCGGTCAGCACCATCGTCACGAACCCGGCCCACACCCACGGCAGGAATTGCGCCGCCACACGCGACACCGGCCGCTTCTTCATGACGATGCCCAACAGCCGCATGTCCAGCAGCGCCGCCGGCCAGAGCATGACGCTCAGTCCGAGTGAATGAATCGACTCAATCACCGGGAACTGCCACGACGAGGCCTTCACGCCGCTCGCCAACGGCAGGCTCTGCAGCCATTCACAGAATCCCAGGATCGTCACCGGTGCGCCTTGCCCGACGCGAATAGTTCCGCAAACAATCCGCGCAGCCACTCGTTGGCCGCATCGTGCGTATACCGTTCATGCCAGTGCTGCATGACAAAGTAATTCGGCACCTCGAAGGGCAAAGCGAGCATTTTAATGCGTCCCTGTTTGGTCAGATAGTTCCCGAGTTGTTGCGGCACCACGACCAGGCAATCGGTGGCCTCGATGATGCTCGCAATTCCCAAAAAGCCATCGACTCGCATGACGATCTTGCGGTCGATCCCTTCGGCTTCCAGCGTCCGCTCCAGTATGTCGTGTCCGGTTCCCGACGTGGTGACCGCGAGGTGAATTTCGCTGGCGAATTGCGCCAGCGTCAGCGTTGATTTGACCCGCGGATGATCGGTCCGCACGACGCACACGAAATTCTCTTCGAAGAGCTTCTGTTCGCAGAAACCGGCGCCCAGTTCGGAAAGAAACCCCACCGCCAGATCCACCTCCCCCGATTCCAGCAGACGCGCCGTGTTCGCCGACATCCCGCGCAGTTCCACGCGGATCGAGGGCGCCACCGCCTGCAGCCGCTTCAACAGCTTCGGCATCATGGTGATTTTGGCGATATCGGTGGAACACACGCGAAACATCCGGTCCGACGTCGCCGGGTTGAAAACCACATGGTGTTCCAGAATGGATTCCAGAATTTCCTTCGATTTCTGGATCGGCTCCAGCAGTTCCGCCATGTGCGGAGTCGGCTCCATTCCGCTTGACGTTTTCACAAAAAGCGGGTCGTTGAAATGCTTGCGCAACGTCGCCAGATGCATGCTCACGGTGGACTGGCTCAGCGCCAGGTTCTCCGCCGTCTGCGAAACGCTGCGCGTTCGAAACAGCTCCGCTACAATTGTCAGCAGCTTCAGATCGACGTTATTCACGTCCGCCGGCCCGGGTCGCTTTCATTTTTTTTCGAAAAACTTACTGTAGTCTTCATTGTGCTCGCAGACGAACTCGTCTACTTTCGCCAGGTCGGGACGCAAAGCGAACCGCCGCCGCACCGTCCACGGCTTCACGAACACGTTGGGATCTTCGACCGTCGCCTCATACTCCAGCGAATTGTAATCGGTGCGATGATAGCGCTCGATTACGTGCAGCGCTGCGGTATGCCGATATCCGCCGATCTCCGTCTTATCGTTGAACCCCACCGTGTCGACGACGAGCGTGTCTTGCTCCCAATGCCCGATTGAATCGCCCATCCAGGTCGGGTCCGGGTCGGCCGGGTGCGGTCCGCCGTCGGTCGGGATGATGCGAAATGTTCCCGGATAGCCATGCAGGATCGCCACGTGATGCGCGCTCTGGACGATCTGAAACTGATACGGCACGTTGAACGCCTGGGGCGGCGCCAGCGGCATGCAGTCGGCGGTCTGTCCCGCGTCGTCCGGACCGCGTACCACGCGGAACTTGTCCGCGCCCGGCTTCAGTGCCGGAAGGTCGGCCGCCGGACCGCGTCCACCGCGCGCGCCGGGCGCCCCCAGGCTGAAATCATAAACTCCGCTCAAATCGGGTTTGCCGTCCGCAGTCCGTGGCACTTCCTTTCGCGCACTCCCGGCGCCGGCGGTCGCAGCGGACGCGGGCGCGCCCGCCACATTCACCGTGACGGTGCGGGTGAGCGTCTGATCGTTCGGTCCCTGCACGGTCAGCGTGTATGTGGTGGTGGCCGCCGGAGTTACTTGCTGCACACCGCGTGGGGTGACGCGTCCGACATCCGGCGTGATCGAGACACCGGACGGATTCTCTGTCGACCAGCTGAGCTTCGCCGCCTGTCCCGGCTGCACCGATTCCGGCTCCGCTTTGAACTCCATGATGCGCGCCGGCAGCATCCGCGCCCGCTGGTACGCCGGGCTTCCACCCGCCGGGGGCGTTCCGGCCCGAGGTGGCGCCCCAGGCGCTTGCGCCATTACGGAGGCGGTTGCGGCTATCACGACGATGCTGATTTTGGCGATCATCCGAGTACCTCTGAGATTTCTCGATTATCCCATCAAGCACCCGGAAGGCGCTCGTTTAGGTTGACCCTGGATGTTGGCCGATACTGCGCCGGACGGCGGGAGAAAGTCCTTGCCGGTACCCTCTGGAACCAGAGGGTACGCCGCGGTCTCTGGGCTCTAAAGGCCCGAGAGGCACTTCAGACTATTCCTTCTTCCGTAGGCCCAGCACCATCAGCCCGCCAATAGCGAGGAGAGACATGGCGGCAACGTTGGGCTCGGGCACTCGAGCCGGGGGCGGAGGATGCCGATACAACCCGGTTCCCCCATTTAGAATTCCATTGTTCGCATTCAGCACCTGGCGGGAGTAGGCGTTCAGGCCGAGAAGGGCCGTACCGCCAAGCGCGAGTGTCCCCAGCATAAAGACTGTCCGCATCGTTCTGTACCCAAGCTATAGCGGGGAGAGCGCCACCTCAATGGTTCGTTGGCACCTGGAACGTATCAGAACCCCTGTTCTACCGCTGCCAGGTGTCACGCCACCGAGATGTTAGCAACTCTCGACCTTTGAAAGCACCAGTTCTGCCCGGTCTTCCACGCTTGAGTCGTGTGGATCGCGCTGCGGAGACGGGGACTTGCCAACACGGCGCGTTCTGAACTCATAACGCGCCACCGCGACTTCGATATCGCGGCAGAGGACCCCGGTGGTCTCGCCGAATATCCATAGATTTAGCCCTGCGCCGCATTGCAGGATCGCGGGCCAGGAGAGGACAAGTTGAATGTTACGTCCCAGTGGCAGCGTTCGGTCGCACTCGAACCGGACAATTTCGCCGTTCATCTCGAGTGTCCGGCCGCGGCCGCCGACTGCGTTTTCCAGGGTGTATTGCACCGGCATTTCCAGAGGATAGAAAATGGGAGCATTGCGTCTTCGGAGATGATGCAGAACCATTACGATTGCCTTTCATTAGGAGGTTTCCTGAGGAATTAAAACTATACCGTGGAAGCAGGCGGAACTGTCAACTCTATTTCAGTTTCAGAGTAAGATTTCAGACGTTCCGTGGAGAAGCTGCTGCTTTCGCGCCTTTACTGCAGCGGCACACCGGTAGCCTGGTCGTTGACCAGCTTCCATTCACGGCCGCGCTTCTGCCAGATGTCCATCACGCGAGTCGCCAGCACATACGTTTGCTGTGTCTTTGGGTCCGTGCCCCGGTCCAATACCAGAGCCGTGTAGACGGCCGCATTGTCGAGGGCTCTTACCCGGCGGTCGCGGGATTGCGATGAAGCTTCCTCGTTGCCGCCGACCGCGGCCAGAACATCACGCTTGGTGATAACGCCGCCCCCTACTGTGATGCCGGAGTAATCGTCCGCGATCATTTGGTCGACGGCCTCCAGCCGATGATGGGATTCTGCTTCATCGAGCGCCGCCTCCAGCTCCAGAATCCTGGCCGTGATCGCCTGCGGAGCTTCGAGAGCCTCCGGTTTAGCGCGGGGCGGAGTGCGTGAACCCTGGAGGAACAACGCTGCCGCCGCCAATCCGGCTACCTGGATGGTGACAAGAGCGGGTCGCAACATGAGGACCAGTGTATTCCAAACGGTGAGGCTCCAAAAGGCGCCGCCCCCGCTTGACGCAGCCTGCGGTTCGGTTTAATATGCCGTTATGCGACATGTCGTTAACCGGCATGATGGGGCGCCGCTTAGCGAACCGGTGCTCCTGATCCTGATGAGCCTGGCCGCTCAGCCCAGGCACGGATACGCGCTGATGAAGGATATTGAAGCGCTGAGCGACGGAAGGGTTCGCTTAAGCACCGGAACCCTATACGGCGCGCTGCATCGTCTTTTGCAGGACCGGTGGATCGAACGGTTCGAGCAGCAAGATACATCCCGTGAGAAGCAGGCGTACCGCCTGACCTCCACCGGCAGGCGGCGCCTGCAGGCGGAGATGGAACGGATGAAGCAGCTGACGCGAGCGGGTATGGCCCGTCTCCGATCGAGCGAAGCGGGTTAGACGATGAAGCGCATTTTTCGAACCCTGCTCCGTTTGTATCCGGCCGGCCATCGGGAAGTGCTTGGGGAAGAGATGCTGTTTGTATTCGAGCAGGCGGCCGAGGAACAACGCGCGCGGGGACGCCTGACGTTTGCCCGGTTCATCCTGGTGGAGATTATCTCGATGCTGTGGGAAGCCGCCGCGGTCTGGAAATGGCACCGCTCCGACGACGCACTCGACTTGCGCAAGATGAGGCCGCCGCAGGTCTCCCGCCAGCGATACGTGACTGCGATCGATGAGGTGCTTGCGGCGCGGCAGTTGGTGGCCGTGAACCTCGCGCGCATGCAGGAAGCCATCGCCCGCCGCGAATTTGTGAAGGCCCGCTTTTATTCCGATGAGGAGCGCAAATCGCGCGAGCACCTGCGGCTCATCCACCGGAAATACCGGATCGACGATTAGTGGAGCGTGCCGTGCTGGTCGGACACGTGGCAGTTGGATTTCTCGGAAAACGCGTCGCGCCGTCGCTCTCGCTCGGCACGGCGGTGGCGGCCGGGCTGGCGGCTGATTTGTTATGGGCCGTTTTCCTGATCGCCGGAGTCGAACACTTCCAGATTCTCCGCCGTGGGCCCACGCTCACGAGTTCCGAGGTCATCACCCGCATCGGGTACAGCCACAGCCTCGCCATGGATCTCCTCTGGGCGATTCTCTTCGCCGGCGCGCACTTCGTGATGCGCCGCCACTGGCGCGGCACTTGGGTGGTGTTCGCCGCCGTGCTCAGCCATTGGCTGCTCGATTTCGCCAGCCACCGGCCGGACATGCCGCTGGTTCCGACCGGTGATCGAATCTTCGGATTGGGCCTGTGGACCTCGATTCCGGCGACCTTGGTGGTGGAAGGCGGCCTGTGGATCCTGGCGGCGGTCGCGTATTGGCGCGCTCGTCGTTCTCACCGGCGCGCCGCGTCCTGTGTATTTTGGATCGGTTTCGCGCTGATCACCCTCGCCTGGTACAACAACATCGCCGGACCACCGCCCACTACTGCGAGTTCGGCGGCCGGGGCGGCGAGTCTTGTCTTCTTCTCGTTGGTGTCGGCATGGGCGTACGGGATGAACCGGCTCAGCCTCAAAGCAGAGGGCCATTCCTGAGCAAGAAAAACCATTTGGTGCCCCCGCGCACACTCATGCCTCCTTTCTGTGGCGGGATCGCGAGATTTCTTACGCTTTTCTGAAATAGAATGCGAAACTCGCAGGAGGATTGTCTGGTGGATCGCTCGATCGCCGAAACCCCGCTAATCCCGTGTTGCCCGCATTCCGGCCATCGATTCAGCAGCAATAACTTTGGCCCGCGATTGCTCTCGTGTGTAACCTCTCCAAAAGGTGCACGACCCGGCGAGAGCCATTCCGTGTATGTTGATTTCACTCAGAAGGGAGACTTCGATGCATCACCCAATCATTGCAACTGCCCACAAAAGAAAGCCGGCCGGACATCCCAAAGCGCCGGCCTGGCCGAGTTACACCGGCACGTCACAACCCGTAGGCGCCAGTCCCAGCGGCAAAGTCACTGTGTACGTGGATCCGACGCTGGGCGCGGCCGCGCTGCAGAATGCGCAAGATCTCGTCAAAGATGCCGATCGCGTGGTCAGCGCCAATGACGCGATCTTCGGGACGCCGGGAGGCCCGGTCAGCGTGGTCATTTTCGCGTTGAACGGCGCCACCGACGGCACCGGCGGCGCCGATCACGGCGGCTGTGATTACAACATCGGCTCCGCCATCGAGGTGTGCGCCTCGTTCGGCAACTCGGCCCGCGTCTCGGCGTTGTTCGAAGCCGAGCTCAGCGAATGTTCGATGGGTGGAAACCTCTGCGGCGTCAGCACCGGGGAAGCGCTGTCGCGCTGGTGCGCGGCCGTGATCGGAGGCAACGCTCTTTCCGATTTCGCGACCGCTCCCACGTGGGCCCAGGACGGTATGCCCGACTACGTGAACAAGACCGATCCCACAGACCAGAATGCCGACAGCACCGGCTGCGGCATGGCATTCCTCTCGTGGCTAATGAGCAAAGGCTACAGTCTGGACAAGATCGCTCCGGCGATGGTTTCGCTCAAAGCCACGGGCACACTGGCCGATTTGTATGCGAACCTCAGCGGCGATAAAGCCGCCAATGCGTGGCCCGCTTTTCAGGGCGCGATTGCGAATCTGCCCAGCGGAATCACCGACGACGACCCGTTCGCCGGGGCAGCGCAACCGGCCCAACTCACGCACTTGGCGCCCTGGAATGCCGCGTTGGCGGGCCAGGTGTTCGCGGCTATTGTGGGCGACATCGCAGCAGGCAAATCGGAGCATCAGATCGTGGCCAGCGTACGCGCGGTGATGGCAAACGCGCCGGGAGCAAAAGCTGCTGCCGCCGGCCGCAAGACATAACGAGCCGGTCAGGGCAACAGGTCGATCATGCGGTCGATCTCATCGGGACGAACGTAGAAGTGCGGCGAGGTCCGCACCCAACCCGCGCGCGGAGCGGCCGTGATGCCCTCCGCGCGCAACTTGCGGACGAGTTCGGCCGCATCGTATCCCGGCTTTCGAAAGCTGACGATCCCCGCGCCTGTCTGAGGTGTGCGGCCGTCCAATATCTCGTATCCCTTGGCTCTGACGCCGGCGGCGATGCGGTTGCCTAAGTCCTCGACAACCCCGGCGATTTCTTCAATGCCAATCTCAAGTAAAAACTCGATCGCGGCTCGTAAGCCATAGCATCCAATAGTATTTAGCGTCCCGCATTCGTAGCGCCCGGCATCCGGCCGCAGCCCCATATCCCGCGAGCCGTAATCGGCATACTGCGCCACATTGGTCCAGCCGAATTCCACCGGTTCGACTTCCGGCTGCAATCTCTCGTCGATGTACAGGATGCCGCAGCCTTCCGGGCCGAGCAGCCATTTATGTCCGTCGGCCGCCAGCGCGTGAATGCCGCTGGCTTTGACATCGACCGGAAAAGCGCCGAGTCCTTGAATCGCATCTACCATAAAAATACACTGGTTGCGCCGGCAGATCTCGCCGATTGCTTGAAGCGGAGCCCGGTAGCCGCTCAGGTATTGCACGAAGCTGATCGAGAGTAGCCGCGCGCCGCGGCAAGCTTCGTCGATGCGGTCGAGCGGATCTTTGACCGAGAGCCAGGTCACCGTCACACCGCGCTGTTCGAGTCTCTTCCAAGGAAAATAATTGGCCGGGAATTCTTCACCGAAACCCACCATCCGGTCGCCGGGCTTCCAGTTGAGTCCCATGGCGATGGTGGCGATGCCTTCGGACGTGTTTTTTACCAGGGCTATCTCGGACTGGCGCGCGCCGATCAGCCGCGCCGCTGCCACTCGCAATCCCGCGTATGTGGCCATCCACTGATCGTTGTGGAGACTGCCGAACTGGAGGCAGTCTTCGGCCAGTTGCTTCATCGCGTTGGCGGCGGGCCGGCATAACGGCGCAACGGCGGCGTGGTTCAGGTACACCAGCCGCTGCCGCACCGGGAACTGGTCGGCGTAACGTTCGGCAAGAGGGATCTCTTTTACAGGAATTTCACTCATCTCGCACCCATCTCTTCTACGATACGTTAGTATTGGACTAGGTTTAGGCATGCGGCGGCTCTCGATGCTTCTCGCGGTTGTGGTGGCTGCGGGAGGCGTGCGTGCTGAGGATAAGAAGAAGGACCTCAACCAGATCGGCAACCGCGATGTGGGGAAGGGAATCAACTTCTATTCGCTCGAGAAAGAAATCGCCCTCGGCCGGCAGCTCGCTCAGGAAGTCGCGCGGCAAGCCAAGCTCAATACCGATCCGATCATCACAGAGTATGTAAATCGCGTCGGGCAGAACTTGGTTCGGAACTCCGACGCCAAGGTGCCGTTTACGTTCCAGGTGGTCGAAGCGGAGGATCTGAATGCCTTCGCGCTGCCCGGCGGGTATGTGTTCGTCAACACCGGGCTGATCGTGATGGCCGAAGAAGAAGATGAGTTCGCCGGTGCGGTGGCGCACGAAATCGCGCACGTCGCGGC
>DATGII010000112.1:0-6699 GCA_035295805.1 Bryobacteraceae bacterium
CGATTTCCGCAAAGTGATCGACAACAGTTTGGTCGACCGCCTTGTCAAAGAAGGTTTCTTCCAACAGCTCTTCGGCGCCGGTATCAAAGCCGAGGAAGAGCGCAAAGCAAAGCTGGCTTTCCGGTAGCGGGGGCTGGTCTCCGGCCTGACAAGACTGCCCTATGGCAGAACGTCGCGGATCGGTGTCCCGGCTTCGTACTCCTCGCCCAGCAGCGCCGCCAGCGTCGCCGCCATCTGGTTCTGCGTGACAGGCGCGATGTGCGAACGCTCACCGAGCGCCTTCGTGTCAGGCCCCAGAAACGCCATCCAGTTATACTTCGAATCGGGAATCCGCGCGCCGTGTCCCTTCCAATCTTCGCCGCCTTCGCCGCGGCCGTGATCCGTCGCCACGATCAAGGTGACCCCGCCGCGATACTCCGGCATCGTCTGTAAGGTTGCCCACAGCAGCCGCAGGTACGCGTCAAATCGATGCGCGGCGCGCAGGTATTGCGCGTAGTCGCCCAGGTGCCCCCATTCATCCGTTTCGCCCAGCGCCAGAAACAGAACACGCGGCTTCCTCTGCTTCAAATATTCGAGCGCCGTATAGAACGGGATCGAATCAAACGGCACGCCGTCGAACAGGCGCGGCATCTCTGTCTTCAGTTGATTCAATAGCTCGAACCGCGGCGTCATTTCGTCCGGAACGAACGGCTCAAACCCGGCATTCACAGGAAACCCGGCGCGCTCCGTGTTGAGGATGGCGTTGAACGTATCCCATCCCGCGAACGCGGCCACCCGCCCGCGGTACGCCGCCTTCTGGCTGAGCCACTCCAGCACGGTGGCGTTCGGATTGGGAATCGGGTCATTCGATTTGACGCGCGGATCGGCGAACCCGGTGAGCGCCTCGCTGTAACCCGGATATGAGAGATTGAAGCCATTGGTCACGGACGAGTCCGACCCGGCGTCCCGGTTCCCGAACACCTGCCCGGCTTTGGCGGCGTCACGCCATAGAAACGGCATGAGAACTTCGCGCCGCTCCTGCGGCGTCTCGCGCCAGAAGGCGCGCCGCAGCGATTCCACGTCGGAAACGCCGCCGTGTTCTTTATTCATCAGCGCCGCGTCGGCGCCTCGGAACACTTCCTGCCAGCGCAGCCCGTCGGTCATCACAAAGATGATCGCTCGGGTTTTGTGGTTCGCCGGCGCAGCCGCCAGCGCCAGCGCGGCCAGCAGGACCGCGGCCGAAGCGCGCGCGAACTGCGCCGTCCTTCTCATGCCGCTGTCAATAGAATGGGCGCGCTCTTCGTGATCACCACCGTGTGCTCGTAGTGCGCGGCCAGGCTGCCATCCGCTGTCTTGATCGTCCACAGGTCGCGCTGCAGGACGCCGAGTCCCGCGCCCGCCGCGATGATCGGTTCGATCGCAATCACTAAACCTTCGGTGAGCCGCGTCCGCGAGCGCGCGTCGTAAAAATTGGGAACGCTCGGCGGCTCGTGAATCGTCCGACCCACCCCGTGGCCGCACAACTCGCGCATCACGTGAAAGCCGCACCGCCGCGTCTCCTGCTCCACGGCCCGGCCGATTTCCGCAACTCGCTCTCCGGCGCGCGCCACGCGCGCGGCCCGGTAAAACGCGCCCTCCACGCAGCGCGCCAGCCCGCGAGCCGTGTCATCGGATTCTCCCGCAAGCACCGTGACGGCCGCGTCCGCGTAATAGCCTTCTTTTTCCGCCACCAGGTCCAGCTTGACCAGGTCACCAAACCGAACCACCCGGTCGCCCGGGATGCCATGGATCGCTTCCTCGTTGACGCTGATGCACAGCGCCCCCGGAAAGCCATAGACCTTGGGCGGTGCCGATTCCGCGCCCGCCTGCCCGAGCACCCGCGCCCCGATCTCAGCCAGGTCGCCTGTGGTGATGCCCGGCCGCACGGCCGCCGCCGCCGCGTCCAGCGCCTGCCGCACGATCTTCCCGATCGCCCGCAGCTTCTCCAGTTCTCGGTGGGAACGAATCGACATCGAAGTCTTCTTCACTATATCCCGGAGCGAAAAGGCCGGCCCCTGATGCCTTTGGTTAGCGTGCCGCGCCGCATCATTTATACTGGACCCGGGGAGCATGGCCGGGCGCGCCACCATCGACGTCTCCGAAATCATCGAGCAGCAGAAACTCGGCCGCTTCCTCATCGGCCTCGTCCTGATCTCCTGGATCATCACTTTCTTCGACGGCCTCGACTCCAATCTCATCAGCTTCGCGTCCCCGTATTTCGCCAAAGAGTTTCATCTGAGCAAAGTGCAGACCGGCAACATCTTCAGCATGGGCCTGCTCGGCACCCTGATCGGCGGATTCATTCTCGGCTACGTGGGCGATCGCATCGGCCGCCGCCCCACCGTCATTCTGGCCACCGCCGCGTTCGGCGTCCTCACGGTTTGCTTTTACCTGGCCAACAGCTACGCGGCCCTGTTCGCCTTGCGCCTCGCCGACGGCATTCCCCTCGGAGGCATGCTGCCGCTCGCCTGGGCTCTGAATATCGAATACGCCCCGAAACGTTATCGGGCCACCATCGTTACCGTGATTATGATGGGATATTCGCTCGGAACCGCGCTCGGCGGACCGGTTGCCATCTGGCTGATCCCCAAATTCGGCTGGCGCGCGGTGTTTATTTTCGGCGGCATCGCGGCCGTTGCCAGCGCCGGCGTTCTGTACGCGCTTCTCCCCGAATCCATCCGCTTCCTCGCCAGCAAAGGCCGGCAGCCGGAGCGCATCGCCGCCCTCATCCGTCGCTTTGCTCCGGATCGCGCCGTCTCCGCCAACGCGGAGTTCATTGTCGCCGATGAAACCGGCCATGCCCGCAATTTCAACCCCGGGCTGCTGTTCCGAGGCGAGTTGCGCTGGATCACGCCACTCATCTGGACCGCTTACATCTTCAGCTCCATGGCCGTCTTCTTCATTGTCAATTGGACGCCGCTGGTGTTTGAGGCGCTCCAGTTCACGCGCACCGAGGCGGCGGCGGCCGCCTCCATGAACTCCGCCATGGGCGCGATCGGCGGCCTGCTGCTGATGCGCTTCACCGACAAGCGCGGCGCCATCGCCATTACCGCCATGCCGGTCCTGACCGCGTTCCTGCTGCTGTTGGCTGGTTTCGTCACCATCGGACACGGCGGCTTCCTGGTGTTGAGCGCGCTGATCGGCGGCTGCCTGATCGGGGGCCACTTCGGAATGCACAGCATCTGCGGCATCTTCTATCCGAGCGCCTATCGAGGCAACGGAGCCGGCTGGGCCACTTCAGTCGCGAAGATCGGGTCCGTGGCCGGTCCCATTCTCGGCGGTATGATCCTCTCGACCAGCCTGCCGGTACGGCATATCTATGCCGTGCTGGCCGTCTGCCCCTTTGTGTTCGCCGTCTGCATTTACGTGGTGGGCCGAATGCATACCCGCATTCTGGGCCGCGAAGCCGCGGCCGTGCTTTCTCCGGCCTACGTTCCGGAGCAGAAACCTGCTGAGTACGTGTAGTCCTTGAATTTAAGGCGGTTAACGCGGCCGGGGCAGCCGCTCGACAGAGTGGCCTTCGATTTGCTAAACTCAGATTTTAGTGTGGTACATTCTGATCGCCCTACTTCCTCCCCGTACCCGCCAATTCCCGCACTGTTCGTGAGGAGATAAACCTAAACTTTATGGCTTCCAATCCTTTCTCGCAAGGCGCCCAGGTGGAGCACCAGAAATATGGTCTGGGCACAGTCCTGTCCAGCAGCGAAGAACGCATCGTGATCAAGTTCGACGATCACGGCGAAAAGAAGTTTGTCACCAACCTGGTGATCGGTAGCTTAAAAAAGAGCGATCGGCAGCCGCCCGCGGAGAAGAAGGGGTCGCGCCGCAAGAAGTCTACGCCGGTCAGCGCGTAGAAGATCGGGATTTGAGAGGTTTTTTCGTTTGAACGCACGCCAAAAACGGTTATTTGAGGAGGCCCGGAAACGCAATCCGAACCTCCAGATGCCCGCCGAAACGCAGGCCCCCACGGAATTGACCGAAGACGATCTGGCTTTGATCAAGCAAGGCGTCGGCGACAAGAGCAGCCGGCCGCAAGGCGCCGCCGAGGCCGGCGATGCCAGCGGTGAGGCGCCCGCCGGCGAACAGGCGGGCAGCGTCGTCACCTATTTCGAAGCCAAGGGCTTCGGCTTCCTGCGGCCCGATGACGGCGGGCGGGATATTTTCTTCCACGTCTCGCGCCTGGCCGAAGGGCTCGCCACCGACCTGCGACCCGGTACCCGCGTCCTCTATGAGTTGGGGATGGATCGCACCGGCAAAATGGCGGCCAGCAGCATCCGCATCGCTCCTCCCCCGGCGTAGCCAGCGCAATCTGCCTGGGTTGTCGCCGGCGCCGATGACGCCCCTCGAGAATACTTCCGGCCCCTTCGGAAATCAAGACTTAGGTCCGAAATCGGGCTTTGTAAGCACCGGAAATTTTGCGTCACGCGGGATTATGAACTTGTGGGAAGCCGGTTATGCAATGGGATGTCCGCGCGGGGCGTCGCCCTCAAACCGGACTCCCACGGTCCGCTGCATCGATCGATGCGCAAACCGCTGCCAATGCTCGGTCGGAGCGTTCCGGACTGGCGCTGTACTATAATCAAAAGACCGCCGAAGCGTCTCCGCAGCGCAATCCGTGCGGAGGTGCACAGCAACCCATGTTCGATAATCTATCGGAAAAACTGCAGCGGGTTTTCAAAAGTCTCCGCGGCGAAGGCAAGCTCACCGCCGAAAACATGGAGACCGCCTTGCGCGAGATCCGCATGGCGCTGCTCGAAGCCGACGTCAATTTCCGGGTTGTCAAACAGCTCATCGAGAACATCAAGCAGAAAGCGATGGGCGAAGAGGTGCTCACCGCCCTGTCGCCTTCGCAGCAAGTCATCAAGATTGTTCACGAAGAGCTGATCAAGATCCTGGGCAGCCACGAGTCGAAGCTCCGCTTCGCCAATGATCCGCCCAGCGTGTTTCTGATCGTCGGTTTGCAGGGATCCGGCAAAACCACCTCGTCCGGCAAGCTGGCCCGCTGGCTGTCGAAGAATGGCCATCGCCCGCAGCTGGTTTCGGTGGACGTGTATCGCCCCGCCGCGCGCGAGCAGCTGAAGATCGTCGCGCGCGAGATCGGCCAGCCGATTTATGACGGAGCGCCCGGCGAGAATCTGCCGCTCGATCTCGCCAGGTCCGCCCGCCGCGAATGCGTCCAGTCGGGCCGCGATGTCCTGATCGTTGATACCGCCGGCCGCCTGCACATCGATGATCAACTGATGGTCGAGTTGCAGCAATTAAAAGAGCAGCTCACCCCCGTCGAAATCTTGTTCGTGGCCGACGCCATGACCGGCCAGGACGCCGTTAAGTCCGCCGACGAGTTCCACAAGCGCCTTGGCATTACCGGCGTCATCCTGACCAAAATGGATGGCGATGCCCGCGGCGGCGCCGCCCTTTCTATCCGCAATGTTACCGGCCAACCGCTCAAATTCGTCGGTATCGGCGAAAAGTTCGATGCCCTCGAGCCGTTCCACCCCGACCGCGCCGCCAATCGCATCCTCGGCATGGGCGACATCCTCTCATTCATCGAGAAGGCCGAGGAAGCCATCGACAAGAAAAAAGCGGTCGAGATGCAGCGCAAGCTCATCGAGAACGAGTTCACGCTCGAGGATTTTCGCGATCAACTGCGGCAAATCCGCAAGCTGGGCCCGCTGGGTTCGCTCCTCGATATGATGCCCAAAGTGGGCATGCTGAAGGAATTGAAGGACGTCAAAATCGAGGAAAAGGAAATCAACCGCGTCGTCGCCATCATCGATTCGATGACTCCGCAGGAACGCGATAATCACATGATTATCAATGGCAGCCGCCGCCGGCGCATCGCCAAGGGCAGCGGCACCTCGGTACAGGACGTCAACCAGTTATTGAAACAGTACACCCAGGCGCGCAAGATGATGAAGAGCTTGTCCGGCGGCCTGATGGGAAAGAAATTTGGGAAAATGAAGCTTCCGGCCGGCTTCCCGTTTGGGCAGATGGGCGGTTAAATTCGTGGAGATCCGATGCTTATGATTCGTCTGGCGCGGTTTGGCGCCAAAAAGAAGCCGTTTTATCGCGTGGTCGTCATCGAAAAGGAGCGTGCGCGCAACGGGCGCAACCTGGAAGTGCTGGGACAGTACAACCCGCTGACGACCCCGGCCGTAGTTAACCTCAAACACGACCGGCTGGAATACTGGACCAAGAACGGTGCGCAGATGTCCGACACCGTGAAACGCCTGGTCGCCGCCCACCCCGCAGCCGCTGCGCCACCTGCAGCGTAAGTGTAAGAAAAAAGACGCGAAAACCGCCTTTTGACCGGTCCCGCGCGGCGTTCGCGCTACCATGGGAGCATGGAGGCGGGGTGAATGAAAGAGTTGATTGAAGACATCGCGAAAGCCCTGGTTGACATCCCGGAAGATGTTTCCGTACGCATGGTGGAAGGCGAGCAAGTCACTGTTTTGGAATTGAAGGTGGCGCCCAGTGATTTGGGAAAGGTCATCGGCAAGCAGGGACGCACGGCTCGATCCATCCGCACCATCCTGGGAGCGGCCGGAATGAAGTTGAACCGCCGCTTCACGCTGGAAATCCTCGAGTGACCGCGCCAGAATCCGGATGGGTCACGGTGGCCCTGCTGGGCAAGACCCGCGGGAACCGGGGCGAAATCACGGCTCTGGCATTGAGCAGCAA
>DATGII010000113.1:0-6307 GCA_035295805.1 Bryobacteraceae bacterium
AACGGCCCCGTGCTGAGCAAGGCCGACGTGCAGGCGTATAAGACGAAGATCGATACGTTCGTGAGCCGCGCCAAAGAGGCGGTGGCGAAGGGCGTTCCGAAGGATCAGCTGATGACGTCGATCAAAACCGACGACCTGGGCTGGATGCCCCGCGTGCCCAACGTGGACGCCTTTTACGCGGAGTTGATGCGAGCTAAGTAGCTAGAGCCGGCTTTGCAGCCGACGGCGCGCGCCGATCCGGACCAAAAGGCCGCAGAGCAGCAGTCCTGCCAAGCCGAACAGCGACGAAGCCTCCGGAACGATCATAAACTTGTCGATCGCGAATCCGCCGGGAGGGGCGTTGTCGGTGATGACGATCCGATCGATTCCGGCAACGTCCTTGACACCGAAGAACGCGGGAGGAGACGAGTCGTTAGTCGCGAAGGTGAACGTGCCCGTCGCGGTGGAGGAGTGTCCCGAATACACGGCAACGGTGGTTGTACCCGGCTGCGTGATGATGTAGAATCCAACGCCGGACACTTCGCTGGCAAAAGTCGCCGTGATCGGTCCGCAAGTAGCCGTCGTGCAGACTTGATTCTGGAAGTTGCCCGCGACTACGCTTCCGCCACCCACCGACGAGAACATGCCGACATCGCCGGCGTTCGTGTCGCCGTAGAGGCCGCCGGAAAAGATCACGTCCTGAGCTGCAAATTGGTTCGTGATTAGAGCGTTATTGGCGATCCCGCCGAACAAGATGGTGGCTGAAGGATTGGAGAAGCTGCCGACACCAACGGAAATCGGATTGGCCCATGCCGCACCGATACTGCTGGCGAAACAAATCAGAATTGCCCGTGTCATCCGAGGTCCCCTGCGGAAAAGTGAGTTAAACAACATTCAAGGTAAACCTATTGAGTGCCGCATCTCGTCGGGTATTTCACCGAGCCGCCCCCCAATTTGTACCAAGTCGAGAAGGGATGCGGCCTGCAACTAACGTACTAAGCGGTTCTGAAACCGTGGCAAGCTGAACGCGATATTCAGGGAAGCGCGAAGGCGTAGATGGCGTTCTGGCCGCGAGGCGGCTTCAGCTCGGGAGTCTCGGCAAGCAGGCTGTTATCGAGAAGACCGTTGCCGGTAATGATCGCAATATATTGCTTTCCGTTGGCCGCGTAGGTGATGGTACTGACCGACACGGCCCCACCTACAATCGTTTCCCACCGTTTCTTGCCGGTCATGGCGTCGAAGGCACGGAAGCGGCGGTTCATGTCGCCCTGAAAAACCAGATCGCCGGCCGTGGCGAGCACCGCGCCGTCGCTGGGCGAGCGGCCTTCGTTGAAGCGCTGAATCTCGCCGGTTTCCATGTTGATCTTGGCAAGGGCGGTGAACTTGTCGGGGTCGCTGCCGGGACGAGGGATCGGACCGCGCTTCTCGCGAGCCGGCGGGTTGGCCGAAGGATTGGCGGACGTCATATCGAGGCAGTTGTCGATGTAGGGGACGTAGAGCGAGTTCGTATTCGGGCTGTAAGCCGTAGGCCAGAAGCTGCGCGTGTTGAAGAAGCAGATGATGTGGTTTTCGCCCGGTTTTTTGAATACCAGGTCCCAGTTGATTTCGGTCTTGCCGGTTTTGGCGTCGATGTTGGAGATCAGAAAATTCGGCACATCGTAGGGGAACGGGGTGGCCCAGAGGAACTGCCCGTTGGAGCGATCGATTTCGAATACGCCGCCGCCCTCGCCCACCATTACCGCCACGTCGCGCTCCTCGCCGCGCTTCACATCGGGGTTGAACCACTTGACGTATTTCGGATTGGGATTGAATCGGGTGCGGAATAAGGTGCGCTCATGGGTGTAGTCTTCATCCCAATCGTCGCCGGGAAGGTGCTGATAATACCAGGCGAGCTTGCCGGTTTCGGGGCTGAGGGCGATGGTGGAATTGCTATAGAGATCGGACGGGGCGGTGCGGGAGATTGCTTCCGGATTGCCGGCGTGCCGCGCCATACGCGTGTTCGGGGTCGGATTGGCAACGCCCCAGTAGAGCAGCTTGCGCGCGATGTCGTACGTGCCGGGCAAGCCCCAGGTGGAGGCGGTGCGGGTTTCAACGGGCGCGCCGCCCCAGGTATCGGGATTGGGATCATCGGCGCCTTGCGTGGTGTAAAACTTCCAGAGCTCTTTGCCGGTAAGGGCATCGTGCGCGGCGATGTAGCAGTTGGCGCGCAAGCCTTTGGCGCAGGTGCCGCCGGAGATCACTTTGCCATCGACCACGATTTCGCCGGAGGTGTGTCCGCGCTCATCTGCCTTGGTTTCCCAGCGCTGCTCGCCGGTGCGGGCATCGAGCCCGACCACATAGCTGTCGGGCGCAGTGTAAACCACGATGTCCTGATAGATGGCGACGGTCTTGGTGCGCGCGGTAGCCGCGAGATTCGCGGGGATCTTGCGCTTGTACTCCCAGAGGAGTTCGCCATTAGTCCCGTCGAGCGCATCGACCACGCCGCCGGGCGCGGCGACGTAGATGACGCCGTCGTGGACGATGGGAATGGTTTCGGCGGCGCCGGCGGCGAAGCCGCGCGTCCAGGCCATGCGCAGCTCGGAGACGTTCCCTCGATTGATTTGCTTGAGCGGGCTGAACCGCTGCGCGTCGTAGGTACGGCTGTACATCAGCCAGTCCTCGGGCTTGGGGTTCTCCAGCAGTTCCTTAGTGACCGGCTTGAAGTTCTGGACCTGGGCGGCGGCGGGGCCGATCGAGACTATCAGGGCCGCTACCGTGAACAGCACGCGCCTGCTCATCGTAGCCATTCTGCCAGCATACAATGGTACGCTCTCAACTATGATGCGCTGGTGCGGGCTGTTGCTGGCAGTGGCTGCCTGGGGACAAGAACCGCCGGCGGCTCCGAGTTATCCCAATCAAACCGAGGGCGATTGGATCGCGCGCGAATTCACGTTCCACACAGGCGACAGGCTCGCCGAATTGCGCCTGCACTATCTCACGATCGGTAAGCCGGCGCGCGATGCCGCTGGACACGTCACCAACGCCGTGCTGATTCTCCATGGGACCGGGGGCGCCGGACACGCGTTTCTCAGCGAGAACTTCAGCGAGGAGCTATTCAAGCCCGGCCAGCCTCTGGACGCCGCCCGGTATTACTTAATTCTTCCCGACGACATGGGCCACGGAAAATCGAGCAAGCCATCGGACGGCCTGCACCAGCGGTTCCCGCATTACAACTATGACGATATGGTGCGTGCCGAAGCTATGCTGGTGCGCGATGGCCTGCACGTGGACCACCTGCGGCTGGTAATGGGCACGTCGATGGGTGCCATGCACACCTGGGTGTGGGGCTACACGTATCCGGATCGCATGGACGCGCTGATGCCGCTGGCGAGCGCGCCGGTGGCGATTGCCGGGCGCAACCGCATGTTTCGCGCCATGATCATTCAAGCGATCCGCAACGACCCAGCATGGAAGGATGGCGAGTACAAGACGCCGCCGGCCAACGGTCTGATCGCGGCCGAGTATGCGCTCTGGATGATGACCAGCAGCCCGCTGCAACTGCACAAAGCGAATCCGACGCGGGAGAAGGCGGATGCCGCGGTCGAGGCGCTGCGCAAACGCGCTCTTCAGGTGGACGCCAACGACATGCTGTACCAGTTCGAAGCTTCCGGCGATTACAATCCGGCGCCGCGCCTGGCGCAGATCCGGGCGCCGCTGTTTGCGGTCAACTCGGCCGATGACGAGGTGAATCCGCCGGAGCTGGCCATTATGGAGCGCGAGATTCAGAAGGTGCCGCACGGACGGTACATCCTGATCCCGACGAGCGACGAGACGCGCGGCCACGGGACGCATTCGCGCGCGCTGGTGTGGAAGCAGTATCTGGCGGAGCTGTTGCGGATTTCGCAGCAGTGACCCGTCCCCGCGACCGGGCCCGGCAAGATTACACTACGGCTGGAAACGCGCGATGAGGACGCGGGCGGCCTGCTCCGATTCGGGCGGCGGCAGGCCAATCACTCCGCCGATCCAGCGATCCATGGGAAAGACGAAAATCGTGCGGCCGGCGTCGGAGCCGAAGTAGCCGCCGAGGCCGCGCACCAGCCGCGCGCCCTTAATCGCTCCTTCGAGATTGGCGAGTGCGATGGCGGCGTCGGTGGCGGTCGGAAACTGCGCCACGAACAGGTCGTATGCGGTTGAGCCTTTTTGGTAATGCGCAATGGTGCCGCCGGGCAGGAAGGGCTTCCCGAGGATGTGATCCGGGACGGTCTGGATGGAGGTGCGGTCGGCGGTGGGAAGCTGCCGGGTTTCGTTGGCGGCCGGCTTCGATGAGGAGCCACAAGCGGTGAGCAGCAGCGCGGCCGCCGCGAGCGGCAGAACGCGAATCACGCCTCGGCCCCGGCGCTCGCCGCAAAAGCCCGGCGCAGAGCCGCGGCCGCATCGGCGAGGGCTTCGCGCCCCGCGTCGATCACCGCGCCCATCACGAAGAACACGTGGATGGCGCCGTCGTAACGCTTGAGAGTGACCGGCACACCGGCCGCCTCGAGGCGGCGCGCATAGGCTTCACCCTGATCACGGAGCGGATCGCACTCGGCGGTGATCACCAGGGCGGACGGCAATCCCGCCAGCTCCTTCGCATTGATGGGCGAGGCGTACGGCCGGCGGGCCTCTTCGGGCGAGGCCACATAATGATGCCAGAAGTAGCGCATCACCGCACGGTTTAACAGATAGCCGTCGTTTTCACTGGTAGAGGGGCGCTCGCAATCATAGTCGGTGACCGGATAGACGAGAAGCTGAAACACCGGGCGCGGGCCGCCGCGATCGCGCGCCATCAGGCAAGCCACGGCAGCAAGATTTCCCCCGGCACTGTCACCTCCGATGGCGATCCGGCTCGGATCGATATCGAGCTCCTGCGGATGGGCCGCGAGGTGCGCGAGGACGGCATAGGCGTCCTCCGCGGCGGCCGGAAACTTGTGTTCCGGAGCTAAGCGGTACTCCACGTTAAGCACCACGCATTCGACGGAGTTGGCCAGCGCGCGGCAATTGCGGTCGACGCTGCCGATATTGCCAAAGACCCAGCCGCCGCCATGCAGATAAACCAGCGCGGGCAGGCGTCTGCCGACTACCGGCGAATAGACGCGTACCGGAATGGGTCCGCCGGGACCACGAATGGTGCGGTCTTCGACGCGCGCTACAGGCTGCTCGGGTCCGGCGAGGGCCGCCATCGCGTCGGCCATTTTTGCGCGGCTGGCGCGCACCTCCGCGGGCGTGGATTCTTCAATCGGCTTGCCGCCTTGAGCGGCCATCGCATCCAGGACCGCCTTGCATTGGGGGTGGAGAGGCATGCAGTCATGATAGTACGCCGGGTCAGCGAAAGATGGCGGCGAGATGGCGGCGGTCGGCTTCCGACATCCCGGAGTGTTTGCGGATATCGGCGCGGGTGGAGAGCAGGCGGCGATAGCGGCCGAAATATTCCGGGATGTCGCCGCCGAACTGAAAACTGTACATGATGTCGGCGAAAGCGGCGGTGTGGGCGAGGCCCAGAGCGTGCCCGGTTTCGTGCAGGCAGGTCAAGTAGACGATGGCGTCGCGCAGCAGCGGATCATCGTTGGCGCCGGCAGTGGGCAGAACGTAGACTTCGGCGCCGCGGACGCCGCCGACGAGAATCGGCCGGGTTTCGCCGTACAGGCCGTCGTTGCCGCCGGCCCAATAGATGCGGATCTGGGCGCGCGACTCTTCCGGGACCCGCTCGAAGGTGAGGGCGCCGCCGGAAGCTGCCTGCCAGGCTTCGACGGCCCACTGCGCCAATTCGGGATCGTCGCGATGGCAGCCGCTTTCGGGTTTTGAGCACGGCGCAACCCAATAGCGGAACGCGGCGGCGTGAGCGGCGCACGAGAGCAACAGAAAAGCGAGGATCCTCATTCGAACCTCTTGCGAAAATCTTCGAATTCGCGGCGCAGGGCAGCGAGCCCGGTTTCCAGCGCGTCGAGGCGGTGATCGTGGGCGGGAGGGCGTGCGGCGGCGGGCGCGGACGGCGCCTCGTTGGTTTCGATTTCGCCGGCGAGAAGGTGAGCAAAGCGCGGTTCGCGGGAGCCGGCCTGGCGAGCGAGCTTCATGACCATCCCCTGCCCGGCCAAATGGTTGAGCGTGCTTTCCACGCCCTCGATATCCTCGAACGCATAGAGGCGCTCGGTGCGGCCGCGCAGTTCGCCGACGGTTTGCGGCCCGCGCAGCATCAGGACGCACAGCAAAGCGGCCTCGCGGCGGCCCAGATTCAGTTTTTCGGTGAAGCGCTGGCCGTGCTTGGGAACGCGGCTGTCGGCCCCGGTAATTCGCACGGCGAGGCCTTTAGCAC